>NZ_JBBKVV010000182.1:0-69526 GCF_037968635.1 Phenylobacterium sp. | reverse complement strand
GTGGCCCGCGGCGTCTCAATCCGGGCCGGCGTCGTGACGGCGGGCGCTTCCGGAGCCATCGTGACCGGGGCGTTCAGCGCCGCCGTCTCAGTGGGAACCGGCGCCAGCATCGGAGCCGGAGCCACGGTGTTGGCGGCGCTCGGAGGCGGAGCCGCTTCGTCCTTCGGGGCGCCCAGGAACATCACACCGGCGCCAAGCGCCAGCGCAACGGCGGGAACCGCGGCGAAGACCAGAGGGTTGATCCCACCCTTGGCCTTGCGGCTCTTGGGTTGGGCGTAGATCGGAGTCTCCGTGAAGACCGGAGACTGGTCGCCAAGTTGAGCATCGCTGCGCTCGAAGTCGGCGGCGGTGAAAGTCGGCTTGGCGAAGGGGCTATATTCAGCAGTCATTTTCAGACCTCCCAGTGTTGTTCGAGAGGTTAAACGAGAGGGGTGCTCACACGTTCCGTGATACCAAAGAGCAGATGTGATTTCGTTCTGTTGAAACCGGCGCAAATCCTTACGGAATACGGATTTTCGGCGATGAGAATTTTCGACGGACACTGAAAAATGGCTGGAATGCCCGCCCCCATGCTTGACATTTCAGGTCGAAATCTCGCCCATTCGCACCACAAACGCGCCGTATTTGGCGGTTCAGCCCAAATTATCCGTCAACTCGCCGATGGACAGGATGATGCGGTCGGGTTTGATCGCGCTGTCCTTGGGCAGGCCGACGGCGAGATGGTCGTGCCAGATGGCGTAGATGCCCAGGCGTTGCGGAGCCGCGACCTCCCATTCCAGATTGTCGCCCACCATCCAGGTCTCTTCCGCGGTGACGCCCAAGGCGGCCATGGCGTGGAGATAGGCCTGTTCCTCCGGCTTGCCGAAGCCAGCCTCGCCCTCGATCTGAATGTGGTCGAAGCGGCCAGCCAGGTCGAATTTCTCGATCTTGGCCCTCTGCACCGCGCCGGCGCCGTTGGTGACCAGGGCGAGCTTCACGCCGCGCCGCTTCAATTCGTCCACCGCTTCCAGGGCGCCGGGGAAAAAGCGCGCCTGTTCCTCCCGATAGGCGTGGAATCGCTCGGCGAAGGTCTTGGCGGCCGCAGGCGTAAGTCCCGAGGCGCGGGGCCGCAGGGCCTGGAAGACGCCGCTGACGATCATCAGGCGCGCCGCGCCCAGCTTGAAGCGCCAGATCTTGTGGACTTCGGGATCTGACCAGAACTCGCGGAAGCCCGCCTCAAGGTGGTCGGCCACCTCCTGCGGCGTAAGGGGCGACAGGGCGGCGGCGAATTCCTCGGCCACCTCCGCCAGGATCAGCGGGCGCTTGCCGAAGGAGAGCAGGGTCTCGTCGAGGTCGAAGAGGATGGCGCGGGGAAGGGCGGTCATGCGCCAAGCCTATCAGCGCCAGGCGTGAGTCGGTTGTGTTACCATATTGAGTATGCCGCCCAGAGGCTTGACCCAGGACTGAGTCCTTTCGGCCACGGTGAGGCCCACCTGACGCGGGTGTGACAACCGGCGCCCAAAGCCCCGCTTGACCCGTGGCGCGCCGCCCCGCCAAGGTGTCGCGGACGTCGGAGGGTACGCATGAGTTTTAAGGCCCGGCTCGAACGTGAGTGGCGGTTCGTACGCGGGCTGAACCGCACCCTGAAGCGGGTGAAGACGATTGCGCCCACGTCGCCCAACCTGATCTGCGACGATCTGCAGGCGGCCGTCGACCAATGGCGGGAAAAGCCTGCCCTGACCTTCGAGGGCAAGACCATCAGCTATGGCGAGATGGACGCCATCGCCAATCGCTACGCCCATTGGGCCAAGACCAACAACCTGCGGCGTGGCCAGACGGTGGCGCTGTTCATGCCGAACCGCCTGGAATATTTCCCTATCTGGTACGGCCTGACCAAGGTCGGCGTGATCAGCGCCCTGATCAACAACCAGCTCTCCGGCGTGGCGCTCGCCCACTGCCTGAACATCTCGGGCGCCGGCCACGTCATCGTCGACTCCGAGACCTCGGACCCCTTCGAGCAGGCCAAGGGCTTGCTCGACAAACCCATGCAACAATGGGTGCTGGGCCACGCGGTGGGCGACCAGCGCGACCTGTCCCAGGCCCTGAAGAGCTGCAGTTCGCTGCCGCCCGACCGATCGGTGCGCGAGGGGATGACGGCGAGCGACACCGCCCTCTTCATCTACACCTCCGGCACCACGGGGATGCCCAAGGCGGCGCGGATCACCCATGTGCGCGCCCAGCTGTTCATGCGCGGCTTCGCGGGCTCGACCGGCGCGACGGAGAAGGACCGAATCTACAATCCCCTGCCGCTCTATCACTCCACCGGTGGGCTGTGCGGCCTGGGCGCGGCCCTGCTGAACGGCGGCTCGGTGGTGCTGAAGAAGAAGTTCTCCGCCACCCACTTCTGGTCGGATGTCGTGGCGGAGGAGGCCACGATGTTCGTCTATATCGGTGAGCTCTGTCGCTATCTGGTGAACCAGCCGCCCGGCGAGGACGATACCCGGCACAAGCTTCGCCTGGCCTTCGGCAACGGTCTGCGGCCAGACGTCTGGGGGGAGATGAAGGCGCGGTTCAGGATTCCCGAGATCCTGGAATTCTACGGCTCCACCGAAGGCAATGTGTCGATGTTCAACTTCGATGGCCGAACCGGCGCCATCGGACGCGCGCCGAAGTGGCTGCGCAACAAGTTCAACATCCGCCTGGTCCAGTACGACGTTGAGGTCGAGGCGCCGATCCGCGGGACCGACGGCTTCTGCATCGAATGCGGGGCGGGCCAGGTGGGGGAGTGCATCGGCAAGATCGGCATGGGCGACGCCCGCAGCGAGTACATTGGCTATGTCGACAAGGCCGCCTCGGACCGCAAGATCCTGCGCGACGTCTTCGAGAAGGGGGACGCCTGGTTCCGCACCGGCGACCTGATGAAGACCGACGGCGACGGATATTTCTATTTCGTCGATCGTATCGGCGACACCTTCCGCTGGAAGGGGGAGAACGTCTCTACCGGAGAAGTGGCCGAACGGCTGCAGGTCATTCCAGGGGTCATCGAGGCCAATGTCTATGGGGTGGAGGTGCCCGGCGCCGACGGTCGCGCGGGCATGGCGGGCCTGGTGGTGGACGGAGAGTTCGACATCAAGACCTTCGGCGCCCAGGTGGCGGCGGATCTGCCCCCCTACGCCCAGCCGGTGTTTGTCCGCATCCTGCCGGCCATCGAGACCACGGGCACCTTCAAGTACCGCAAGCTGGACCTGGTGGCCGACGGCTTTGACCCGGGCAAGGTGAAGGGGACGATGTTCTACAAGGATAGCGCCAAGGGTTATGTGAAGCTGACAAAGGCGGGCTTCGCCAAGCTGGAGGCCGGCGGCGTGAAGCTTTGACCTAGATCCTCTCCTGGCGCGCAGCGATATGGTGGCGGTGGACCCAGGTGTAGACTCGGGACAGAGGGGATAGACCTCGCCCACCCTCAATCAATAAGAGTTCAAGTCCCCCTCAGTCAGCTTCGCTGACAGCTCCCCAAGTCGGGGAGCCTCTGATAGCGCCAAGCAAGGCCCCCACGGCTAAGACGGCTTTAAACCCTCCGGGACCATTCTCTCTCCATGGCCAAGCTCATTCTTGTCACCGGCGGCGCCGGGTTCATCGGTTCGTCGCTCTGCGCGCGCCTCGTGGCCGAAGGCCACAGGGTCATCTCCCTGGACAATTATTTCGCCGGGACCAAGGACGCCCACGTTCCCGGCGTCGACTATCGCGATGGCCATACCAAGGACGTCGCGACCCTGGTTCCCGAGGCCCCGGACCTGATCTTTCACCTGGGGGAATATTCCCGCGTCGAGAAGAGCCTGCTGGAGCCGGCGACAGTCTGGGACCTGAACAAGGCCGGGACCTTCGGGGTGCTGGAATTCTGGCGGGCCAAGGGCTGCAAGCTGCTCTACGCCGGGTCGTCCACGAAATTCGGCGACGGCGGGCTGGGCCGTGACCAGAGCCCCTATGCCTGGACCAAGGCCACCAATACCGAGCTGGTCCGCAACTACGGCGACTGGTACGGCCTGCAGTACGCCATCACCTACTTCTACAATGTCTATGGTCCGGGCGAGCGGGCCGGGGCCTACGGCACCCTGATCGAGATCTTCCGCCAGCGCCGTCTGGCCGGCGAGCCGCTGCGGGTCAATGCGCCCGGCACCCAGAAGCGCAACTTCACCCATATCGACGACATCGTCGAAGGCCTGGTTCTGGTGGGCGAGAGCGGGATCGGCGACGACTTCGGCCTGGGGGACAGCCGCGCCTATTCGATCCTTGAGGTGGCGGAGATGTTCGGAGGCGAGATCGTCATGGGCCCCGAGGTGGCGGGCAACCGGATGAGCGCCGATATCGACACCAGCAAGACCCGCCTGTTGGGCTGGACCCCGTCCCGGGCCCTGATCGAGTACATCGGCAAGACGCCCGGCGCGAACACCAAGCCGCGCCGCGACTGAGGAAAGGTCGCGCCGCCCCTGCGCAAACCGGCGGACTCGCCTATATCTGCGGCATGCCGACGGATACGACCTTGGCGCCCCTGAAGGGCGCGGCCCTGATCAAGGATGAGGTGAAACGCCTGCCGGACTCGCCGGGCGTCTACCGCATGATGGGCGAGGACGGCGAGGTTCTCTATGTGGGCAAGGCGCGTTCGCTGAAGAAGCGGGTGCTGCAGTACGCCCAGGGCCGGTTCCATACCCAGCGCATCGCCCTGATGGTGGACCTGACCCGGTCCATGGAGTTCGTCACGGTCCGAACCGAGACCGACGCGCTGTTCCTTGAGATCAACCTGATCAAGCAGCTGAAGCCGCGCTTCAACGTGCTGCTGCGGGACGACAAGAGCTTTCCCGAGATCGTCATCCGTCGGGAACATCCGGCCGCCCAGCTGCGCAAGCATCGCGGGGCCCATACCATCAAGGGCGACTATTTCGGCCCCTTCGCCAGCGCCTGGGCGGTGAACCGCACGCTGAACACCCTGCAGAAGGCCTTCCTGCTGCGGTCGTGCTCCGACAGCGTCTATGAGAGCCGCACCCGGCCCTGCATGCTGCACCAGATCAAGCGGTGCGCCGCGCCCTGCACCGGGCTGGTGAGCCTGGAGGACTATTCGGCCCTGGTGGATCAGGCCGAGGACTTCCTGCGCGGCAAGAGCCGGGCGGTGATCAGCAAGATGTCGGGCGAGATGCAGGCCGCCTCCGACGACATGGAGTTCGAGCGCGCCGGACGCCTGCGCGACCGCATCCGGGCCCTGGCCTCCGTCGCCCAGGAGCAGCAGATCAATCCCGAGAGCCTGGAGGAGGCCGACGTCTTCGCCCTGTTCGCCGAGGGCGGTCAGGCCTGCGTTCAGGTGTTCTTCTTCCGGGCGGGCCAGAACTGGGGCAACCGCGCCTACTTCCCCCGCGTCGACAAGTCCGACGAAGACCTCGACGTGATGAGCGCCTTCCTCGGCCAGTTCTATGACGACAAGCCGATCCCGCGCCTGATCCTGACCAATGTGGAGCCCGCCGAGCGGGAGCTGCTGTGCGAGGCCTTCGCCCTGAAGGCCGGCCGCAAGGTGGAGATCAGCCGGCCGCAGAAGGGCGAGAAGAAGGGTCTGGTGGACCACGCCCTGACCAACGCCCGCGAGGCCCTGGGCCGCAAGATGAGCGAGAGCTCCGCCCAGGGAAAACTGCTGGCCGGGGTGGCCGAGGCCTTCGGGCTGGAGGGGCCGCCCGAACGGATCGAGGTCTATGACAACAGCCACATCATGGGGACCAATGCGGTCGGCGGCATGATCGTGGCCGGCCCCGACGGCTTCCAGAAGAACCAGTACCGCAAGTTCAACATCAAGGGCACGGACCTGACCCCCGGCGACGACTTCGGGATGATGAAGGAGGTGCTGCGCCGCCGCTTCGGCCGGATGGTCAAGGAAGAGGAGAGCGGTGAGGCCTCCAGCCCCAGGCCCGACCTGGTGCTGATCGACGG
Organism: Phenylobacterium sp.; assembly: GCF_037968635.1. Lineage (GTDB taxonomy): Bacteria > Pseudomonadota > Alphaproteobacteria > Caulobacterales > Caulobacteraceae > Phenylobacterium. The sequence continues at coordinate 63,580 of NZ_JBBKVV010000182.1, read as the reverse complement.
CGGGGCGGGCCAGATCTCGGCGGTGATGGAGGTGATGGCCGACCTCGGGGTGGACGACATCCCGGTGGTGGGGGTCGCCAAAGGCCCCGATCGCGACGCGGGGCTGGAGCGGTTCCACGTGGCCGGCAAGCCGCAGTTCATGCTCGAGCCCAAGTCGCCGGTTCTCTATTATCTTCAGCGCCTGCGCGACGAGGCCCACCGCTTCGCCATCGGCACCCACCGCATCAAGCGGTCCGTCGACATGAAGAAGAACCCCCTCGACGAGATCGAGGGGGTGGGGCCCGGCCGCAAGCGCGCCCTGCTGCACGCCTTTGGCTCGGCGCGTGGGGTCTCCAGGGCCTCGGTGGACGACATCATGAAGGTCGACGGGGTCAGCGAACCCCTGGCGCAACGCATCTTCGACTTCTTCCGCAAGGCCTAGCGACGGAAGCGGCGCTTAGGCGTTAGACTGCGATGATGAAGTCCCTGCCCAACATCCTGTCCACCGGCCGCCTGATCCTGACGGTCTTCATGTTCGTGGCCCTGGCCGCGGCGGCGGGCGGCGTGCCCTATGTCAGCGAGAACCTGACGCCGGAGGCCCAGTTCGCCCTGCAGCGGTTCGCGTTCTGGGCCTTCGTGATCGCCGCGGTCACCGACTATTTCGACGGCTGGCTGGCGCGCAAGCTGGACGCCGTGACGGTCTGGGGCGCGATTCTCGACCCCATCGGCGACAAGGTGCTGGTGGCCGGCGCGATCCTGGGCCTGATGGCCCTCGGACCCCAGCCGATGGTGGTGTTGCCGGTGGGTCTGATCCTGTTCCGCGAATTCACGGTCAGCGCCCTGCGCGAGGTCGGCGCGGGCAAGGGCGTCAAGCTGCCGGTGACCCTGCTGGCCAAGTGGAAGACCACCCTGCAACTGGTGGGCCTGGGGGCCGAACTGCTGGTGGCTTCGTGGGCGGCGTTCCAGCTGCCCTCTGACCCGGCCATCCAGGGCCCGGTGATGGTCTTCGCGCACACGGTGCTGTGGCTGGCGGCCCTGGTGACCCTGATCACCGGCTGGCAATACTGGAACCAGACGCGCAAGGCGCTGGCGGCCTAGAGCCCTTTCCGATCTGACCGCTTCAGTCAGATCGGATCAAAAGGGCTCTAATTCAAAAAGTTAGAGCATTTTTCGATCCGATAGCCGTTTCACACCTATCGGAAAATGCTCTAGCTCATCGGGTTGGCGGACGGAGACGGCTCAGGCAGGGGGATGAATTCCTGGTCGTCGGCGTCGGGCAGCTTCATGCGGCCGGCGCGCCAGTCGGCCTTGGCCTGCTCGATGCGCGCCTTGGATGATGAGACGAAGTTCCACTCGATGAAGCGTTGGCCCACGGGCTCGCCGCCCAGCAGCATGACGATGGCGGGCGTGACGGCGGTGAACAGCACCGGTTCGCCCGGCTTGAAGACGATCATCTGGCCTTCGCGATAGGTGTGCCCCAGCACCTCGACCTCGCCCCGGGCCACATAGGCCGCGCGCTCGGGATACTCGGCTGGCAGTTGCGCCTTGGCGCCGGCCTGCAGGGCCCAGTGGACATAGAACATCGGCGAGTGGGTCTTCACCTTGGCTTCAGCGCCAAAGGCCTTGCCGACGACCAGGCGGGCCCACATGCCGTTCTCTTCGTAGGTCGGCAGGTCGGCGACGTCGTGGTGGTAGAAGGCCGGGTCGATCTCCTCCTGGCCGTCGGGCAGGGCGACCCAGGTCTGGATGCCGTCCATGCGGCCGCCGTGGGCGCGTAGCTCCTCGAAGCGCTCGGAGTGGGTGATGCCGCGCCCGGCGGTCATCCAGTTCACCTCGCCCGGGTTCACCACCTGGGTGGCGCCTACCGAGTCGCGGTGGGTCATCTGGCCTTCGAACAGGTAGCTGACGGTCGACAGGCCGATGTGTGGGTGGGGGCGGACGTCGACGTTGCGCGGGAAGCCGGCGGTGAAATCGGCCGGGCCCATGTGGTCGAAGAAGATGAAGGGGCCGACCATCCGGTGGGCATGGAACGGCAGGACGCGCCCGACTTCGAACCCGCCAAGGTCCTTGCGGCGTTGTTCAATCACCAGGTCGATCATGGGAAGGCTCTTAGCTGTGGGCGCTCACATACGGACTTACCAAGCCCAGAGGCGCGGCGGTGGTATTCTTCACCGACCTTATGACGATCCGGCTCTCGATGTTCGAGACCAGGCCCAGAGACAGGATCTTGTCGCGCAGGAAGTCGTCGAAGGCGTGCATGTCGCGGGTGACGACGCGCAGTTCGTAGTCGGCAGAGCCGGTGACGGTGGCGCACTGCACGACCTCGGCCAGCTTGGTGATGGCCGTCTCGAAGTCGTTGAGGTTGTCCTTGGTGGGCAGGCTGAGCTTGACGGTGCAGTAGACCTCAAAGCCCAGGCCCAGCAGCTCGCGGTCCAGAATGGTCACGCGGCGCTGGATGATTCCGGAATCTTCCAGCCGCTTTATGCGGCGCCAGCAGGGGCTGGAGGACAATCCGACCCGCTCTGCGATCTCGGCGACGGACAGTCCGGCGTCATGTTGGATAAGATCCAGAATCTTAGCATCGACGGCGTCGAGGGCCTCAGACAAGTTTTCCTCCCACACTTGGCGCTATTGTGCGTCATTCGTGCCCCGGAACCGCTGTCAGGGGGCACGCCTTTGGCAAGCAATTGCGGCGCACTTATATGATCTTCTAACCTCGTTAGGGAACCCAAAAGGAAAGAAATTGCGATGCGGCACCAGGATGTGACGCTCGACGACAAATTTCTGCTCAGCCAGGGCCGGGTTTTCATCACCGGCGTGCAGGCCTTGTTGCGAGTTCTGATGGATCAGCGCCGCCTGGATCAGGCGGCCGGTCTGAACACGGCGGGGTTCCTGTCGGGCTATCGCGGCTCGCCGCTGGGCGGACTCGACCAGCAGGCGACCCGGGCGAAGAAGCACCTGGAAGCCTGTGAAGTGGTCTTCAAGGAAGGCCTGAACGAGGACCTCGCGGCCACCGCCGTCTGGGGCAGCCAGCAGGCCAACCTGTTCCCCGGCGCCAAGTTCGATGGCGTCTACGGCATGTGGTACGGCAAGGCGCCTGGCGTCGACCGCACCGGCGACGCCTTCAAGCACGCCAATTTCGCCGGGACCTTCCCCAAGGGTGGCGTCCTGGCCGTGGCCGGGGACGACCACACCTGCAAGTCTTCCACCCTACCGTCGCAGTCGGAGTTCGCCTTCCAGGACTTCGAGATGCCGGTGCTGTCGCCGGCCGATGTGCAGGAGGTGCTGGACTACGGCCTGCTGGGCTACGCCATGTCGCGCTATTCCGGCCTGTGGGTCGGGCTGATCGCGCTGGCCGACACCATGGACAGCGGTGTCACCATCGACGTGGATCTTTCGCGCCACAAGTTCGTCCTGCCGACCAACTTCGCCATGCCGACCGGCGGCCTGGGCATCCGGCTGAAGGACCAACCTCTGGACAAGGAGCGCCGCCTCCGCACCCAGAAGATTCCCGCCGCGCTCGCCTTCGCCCGCGCCAACAAGATCGACCGGGTGGTGCTGCCGGCCGCCCGGCCGCGCCTGGGCATCGTCTGTCAGGGCCAGGCCTATAAGGACGTGATCGAGGCCTTCGCGGCCATGCGCATCTCCTTCGAGGAGGCCGCCAGCCTGGGGGTCTCGATCTACAAGGTCGGCATGCCCTGGCCGCTGGAGCCCCAGGGCCTGAAGGCTTTCGCCGCCGGGCTCGAGACCCTGATGGTCATCGAACACAAGCGCCCGCTGATCGAGACCCAGGCCCGCGCCGCCCTCTATGACCTGCCGGCCCACGCCCGGCCGAAGATCATCGGTAAGACCGACGAGGTGGGTCACCCGCTGCTGTCTCAGCTGGGCTCGCTGTCGGTGGCCGAGGTGGCGCTGGCCATCGCCGACCGCCTGCCGCCCGGCCCGCACATGGACCGGGTGCACGACTATCTGAGCCGCGTCTCAGCCGCCTCGATGGCGGCCGTGACCCTGGCGGCGGAACAGCAGCGCAAGCCGTTCTTCTGCTCGGGCTGCCCGCACAACACCTCGACGCGGCTGCCCGACGGATCGCGCGCGCTCGCCGGGATCGGCTGCCACTACATGGCCAGCTTCTCCGATCCCCAGACCGACCTGAACAGCCACATGGGCGGCGAGGGCCTGACCTGGGTGGGTTCGGCGCCGTTCACCACCGAGGACCACGTCTTCGCCAACCTGGGCGACGGGACCTACAACCACTCCGGCTCGCTGGCGGTCCGCGCGTCGATCGCCGCCAACTCGCACATCACCTACAAGCTGCTGTTCAACGACGCCGTCGCCATGACCGGGGGCCAGCAGGCCGAGAGCGGGTTCACGCCGGCCCAGATCACCCGGCAACTGGCGTCGGAAGGCATCGCCAAGACGGTGATCGTCGCCGACGATCCCAGCCGCTACGCCCACATCACCGACCTGGCGCCGGGCGTCGAGGTCAAGCCGCGCTCGGAACTGATCGCCGTGCAGAAGATGCTGCGCGACACACCTGGCACCACCGTCCTGCTCTATGATCAGGTCTGCGCCACCGAGAAGCGCCGCCGCCGGAAGCGCGGCGCGATGGAGACCGCCACCAAGCGGGTGTTCATCAACCCTCTGGTCTGTGAAGGCTGCGGCGACTGCTCCAAGGTCTCCAACTGCGTCTCCGTCGAGCCGCTGAACACCGAGTTCGGCCGCAAGCGGAAGATCAACCAGTCCAGCTGCAACACCGACTATTCCTGCCTCGACGGCTTCTGCCCCTCCTTCGTCACCATCGAGGGGGGCGAGAACGCCCAGGCCAAGGCTCTGCCGGCGCTCACCGCCGACTCCACGCCCCTGCCCAGCTTCGAGCCGCTGGAGGGGGTGAAGAATATCGTCTTCACCGGTATCGGCGGCACCGGCGTCACCACCGTCGCCTCGATCCTGGCCATGGCGGCCCATGTGGATGGCCGCGCCGCCTCGGTGGTGGACATGACGGGCCTGGCCCAGAAGGGCGGGGCGGTCTTCTCCCACGTCCGCATCGGCGAGCTGGAGGAGACCGTGGTCGGCGGCCGGGTTCCCGCCGCCTCGGCCAATGTGCTGATCGCCTGCGACATCCTCTCGGCGGCCGGGCCGGACGCGCTCTCGCTCTACGCCAAGGACCGCACCGTGGCCTGCGGCAACGAGGACTTCGCGCCCACGGCCGACTTCGTCACCGACCGTGACGTTCGCTTCGATGCGGGCAACATGGCCAAGCGCATCGCGGCGGCCACCAAATCCTATGACGAATGCCCGGCGCACCACCTGGCCGAGACCCACTTCGGCGACGCCATCTACGCCAACATGATCATGGTGGGCTTCGCCTGGCAGAAGGGGCTGATCCCGATCTCCAGCCGGGCGGTCTACCGCGCCATCCGTCTGAACGGGGTCCAGGCAGACGCCAATCTCCAGGCCTTCGAACTGGGCCGCCGTGTGGCTCACGATCCCGCCGAGCGCGGCAAGGCCGAGGCCGACGTGCCGACGCCTGAGACCATGCCGCTGGCCGAACTGATCGCCCATCGCGGCCGGGAACTGGCCGCCTATCAGAACGCCGCCTATGCGAAGCGCTATCTCGACCGGGTTGATGAGGTGGCCAAGGCCGAGGCGATTTTCGGCTCGGAGGTCCTGACCCGCTCGGTGGCGGTGAACCTCTACAAGCTGATGGCCTACAAGGACGAGTACGAGGTGGCCCGGCTCTATTCCGACGGCCGCTTCGAGGCCGAGAAGGCCGGCACCTTCAAGGGCGGCAAGGCCAAGGTCTGGCTCGCCCCGCCGATCATCGCACCGAAAGACGCCAATGGCCGTCCGAAGAAGATCGCCTTCGGCGGCTGGATGCTGGAGGTCGGCTTCCCGGTGCTGGCCAAACTCAAGGGTCTGCGCGGCACGGGCCTGGATCTGTTCGGCTACAGCGAGGAGCGCAAGATGGAGCGCGGTCTGATCGCCGCCTACGAGGCGGGGCTCGACAAAATCCTGGCCGGCGTCAGCGCCGAGAAGATGCCGCTGGCCGTCCAGATCGCCCAGATGCCGCAGCAGATCCGCGGCTACGGCCACATCAAGGACGCCTCGGTGACTGCGGCCAAGGCGCAGGAGACGGCGCTCTGGGGGCAGTGGGGGTAGAACGAGCTTCCTTCTCCCCTTACGGGAGAAGGATTTCTATGGCCTTGCCGCCGCGCGCTCCACGAGCAGGGCCCGCTCCAGGCTGGTCTCGCCCGAGGCCCGGGCCGCGGCGATCAGGGTCAGGTCGATGACGTCGCGCTGGGCGTGGCTGCCGCCGAAGCGGTGAGCGCGGTTGCGGACGGTGCGCAGGTCGTCGGTGGCCTGGGTGAAGCGCCCCTGGCCGAACGCCTGTAGCGCCCGGGCGACCGGCAGGGCGACCTGGGCGGTCATCATGGCGTTGTCGCCCTGGCCCGTGGCGGTGGCTTCCAGGGCGGCCATCAGGTCACGCGCCTCGGCTTCCCGGCCCGCACCCACAAAGGCCATCATGGCGTGGACGTCGTCGAAGGCGGCGAGGCCGTAGCCGCCCTTGCGCTCATAGGCGTCGGCGAGCTTTGCGAACCGGTCTTCGGTGGCCGCCCCCTCCAGCTTCAGCCGCCAGAGCAGGGCCGCGGCGTCCAGCAGGTCGAAGGCCATGTCCGAGCCGTCGCCGGCGATGGGGCCGTCATAGAGGGCCAGCACCTCGTCGGTCTCGCCGAGCCCCAGGTGGAAGAGCGCCAGGTGCCACCAGTTGTGGACGCCGAACAGGCTGTCGTGTTGCCAGGCGGCGTTCTCGGTCCGCATCCAGGCGACCCCGTCGGCGCGGCGGTCCTGCATCTCGAAGACGTGGGCGACGGCGTGCTGGGCCCAGGCGTTGCGGGGTTGCAGGGCGATGGCCTCCCGGCCGGCGGCCTCGGCGCGGTCGTAGAAGCCGGTCTCTTCGAGCCCAAATGCGTGCATGCCAAGGATGGCGTGATAGTCGGGTGTCTGCGGCGACCAGGCGGGCAGGGCGCGGGCGATCCGGTCGCGCAGCATGCGGTTGTCGCCCAGCATGAAGTCCATCAACTGGCCGGCCTGCAGCGCCACGCCGTCCAGGGGCTGGGCGATGGAGACGTCCTCCAGGATGCGGCCGGCGGCGGTGAACTGGCCCGCCGCGATCCGCGCGGCGGCCGCGACATGGCCGCGCTCGCGGTCGGTGGCGGGCAGGTCGCGGGCGGCCTCCACCGCCGCGGCGCCCATGGCCATCACCTCCGGCGAAGTCCCCACCAGCAGCATGTCGGCCTTCAGCACATAAGCCATGACGAAGCCGGGGCTGTCGGCGGTGGCCCGCTCCAGCAGGGGCAGGGGGGAGCCATAGAGGCCGTGATAGAGGCTGACCGCCTGGCGGTAGTCGGCCGCGGCGGTGGGGCTGGCGCCGGTGAGGGACAGGCCGGCGGCGTCGGTTTCAGGCATCAGGTCCTCGGGGCGTCGAAGGCGTCAGCTTGGGTCGGAGCGCTCGACCATGCAAGCGACGTCCTGGCGTTCAATGATCATATAAATAGCTTGGACGGTTGGCCTGACGCGTCTCATCGGCTACCCACAAATCTATGGCGGATTTCGATTTTGATGCGGTGGTGGTAGGCGCGGGCGCGGTGGGCCTGGCCTGTGGATATCGGCTGACTCAGCGCGGCCTGGTGGTGGCTGTGCTGGAGGCCGGCCCGATCATCGGCGAGGGGGTCTCGGCGCGAAATTCCGAGGTGATCCACGGCGGGCTCTACTATCCCACCGGCTCGCTGAAGGCGAAGCTCTGCGTCCAGGGGCGGCGTGCGCTCTACGCCTTCTGCGACAGCCACAAGGTCGCCTACGACCGGTGCGGCAAGTTCGTGGTGGCGACGACCGTGGATGAGGTGGGCCGGTTGGACGCCATCCTGGAACAGGCCCAGGCCAACGACGTCGAAGGCATGGCCCACATGACCAAGGCGCAGGTCCTGGCCCTGGAGCCCGAGCTGAAGTGCGAGGGCGCGCTGGTCTCGCCGCAGAGCGGTGTCTTCGACAGCCACGGCTACATGCTGGCCCTGCAGGGCGAGATCGAGGCCGGAGGCGGCGCGGTGGTGACCTCCACCCCCTTCGAGGGCGCAAGCCCGATTTCCGGGGGCGGCTGGTCGGTACGGGCCGGCGGCGCGGAGCCGACGACACTCACCTGCCGCGTGCTGGTGACCGCGCCGGGCCTCTCGGCTCAGGCGGTCGCCGCCGAAATCGAGGGCTTCCCGAAGGACGCGATCCCCCCGGTACACTACGGGAAGGGCGTCTATTTCCGGCTTGTCGGCAAGGCACCCTTCGCCCGGCTGATCTATCCGCCGCCGATCCCCGGCGCGCTCGGCACCCACTACCGCCGCGACCTGGGCGGCCAGGCGGTGTTCGGCCCCGACCTGCATTTTGTCGATAGCCTGGACTACAGCGTCGATCCGGCCCGCGCGGCTGAGTTCTATACCTATATCCGCAAGTTCTGGCCCGGCCTGCCGGACGGCGCCCTGGCACCCGACTATGCCGGCATCCGGCCCAAGCTGCATGGCCCTGGCGAAACCCAGCCGGACTTCCGCATCGACGGGCCGGAAAAGCACGAGATGGCCGACCTGGTGACCCTGTTTGGCATCGAGAGTCCGGGCCTCACCAGCTCGCTGGCCATCGGCGAAGAGGTGGCCGGGCGCCTTGGCCTCTAACGCGGGCGGCAAGGCTTCCCATATGGGGACCATGACCCCGCTTTCAGTCCTCGACCTTTCGCCGATCCTGCAGGGCGGCGACGCCGGCCAGAGCCTGCGCAATACACTGGATCTCGCCCGCCACGCCGAGGCGCTCGGCTACAATCGCTACTGGCTGGCCGAGCACCACAACATGCGCGGGGTGGCCAGCGCGGCGACTTCGGTGGTCATCGCCCACGTCGCGGCCGGGACCAAGACCATCCGGGTGGGGGCCGGCGGCGTCATGCTGCCCAACCACGCGCCGCTGGTGATCGCCGAGCAGTTCGGGACGCTCGCGGCCCTGCATCCCGGCCGCATCGACCTGGGGGTCGGACGCGCGCCGGGCTCGGACCAGCTGACCGCGCGGGCCCTGCGCCGCACGCTGACCGGCGACGTCGACCAGTTCCCGCAGGATGTGATGGAGCTGTTGCACTATTTCGAGCCCGCCGCGCCCAACCAGGCGATCCGCGCGGTGCCCGGCGAAGGGACCCGCGTCCCGGTCTGGATCCTGGGGTCGAGCCTGTTCGGCGCGCAACTGGCCGCGGCGCTCGGCCTGCCCTTCGCCTTCGCCAGCCACTTCGCGCCGGCCCAGATGATGCAGGCGATCGGTCTCTACCGCGCCCAGTTCCGGCCGTCGGACTACAGCGACAAGCCCCACGTCATGCTGGGCCTGAACATCGTCGCCGCGCCGAGCGACGAGGAGGCGCGGTTCCTGTTCACCTCCCTGCAGCAGGCCTTCGTCAACCTGCGCACCGGCCAGCCCGGTCCCCTGCCGCCGCCCGTTGAGGGCTATGGCGAACGGCTCGATCCCCTGGCCCAGGCGGGCCTGGCCTCCGCCCTTTCCCAGGCGATCATGGGCTCGCCGGATACGGTGCGTGCGGGCCTGGCCGAGTTCGTGGCGCGGACCGGCGCCGACGAGCTGATGGTCACCTCACAGATCTTCGACCACACCGCCCGCCTGCGCTCCTTCCAGATCGCGGCGCAGGCGCGGGACGAACTGGCGCAGGTTGCGGCTTAGCCACTCCCGCTCATCGGGGCCTTCGCCGGGATGAGCAGATTGGATCACCCCTTCGGAACCAGCTTCAGAATTCGGCCTTCAGCGCTGTCGGTGGCGATGTAGAGGGCGCCGTCGGGGCCGACCACCACGTCGCGGATGCGTTCGTTGAGCTCGGTGGCGATCCGCTCTTCGCCCACCACCTTCTCACCGTCGAGAGTCAGGCGGGTCAACGACTTGGCCGCCAGGCCGCCGACGAACAGGCTGCCCTTCCACTTCGGGAACAGATCGGCGTCATAGAAGGCCAGGCCCGAGGTCGCGATCACCGGGTCCCAGTAATAGATGGGCTGCTCCATGCCCTCCTTGGCGGTGAGGCCGGCGCCAATGGGACCGCCCTGATACTCGATCCCATAGGTGATGGTGGGCCAACCGTAATCCTTGCCGGCGGCGGGAATGTTGAGTTCATCACCGCCGCGAGGGCCATGCTCGGTGGTCCACAGCTTGCCGGTGGTCGGGTGCAGGGTTGCGCCCTGGATATTGCGGTGGCCGAAGGACCAGATTTCCGGGCGGACGCCGGCCTTGCCGACGAAGGGGTTATCCTTCGGGATGGCGCCATCCGAATTGATCCGCACCAGCTTCCCGATGCCGCTGTCCATCTTCTGGGACTGGATGCGGCCCGGCAGGACGGAGCGGTCGCCCTGGGTCACGAACAGCTTGCCGTCCCGGGCGAAGACCAGTCGACCACCATAGTGCTGCACCGACTCCAGCGCGGGCGCCTGATGATAGATCACCTGCACAGCCTCCACCCTGGCCTTGCCGTCGGCAGCCACCACCAACTTGCCGCGTGCGACGGCGGTATTGGTCATCTTCTCGGCGGGGTTCTCCGCGAAGCTCCAGTAGATCAGGCCATTGCGGGCGAAGTCGGGGTCGATCGCGAGGCCCAGCAGGCCACCCTGGCCCTTGCCGTAGACAGCGGGCAGGCCCTCGACCGGCTCACTCAGCACGCCGTCGAGGCCGACGATGCGCAGCCGGCCGGGCTTTTCGGTCACCAGCAGCTTGCCGTCCGGAAGGAAGGCGAGGCCCCAAGGGTTGGACAGGCCCTCGGCGACGGTCGTGACCTCATACTCGACCCCAGCCTTCACCTCGGGGGCGCGGGTCTGGTTGGTGAAGGCGGGCGCCTGGTCCTTGCCGTTGGCAGCACGGGTTTCCACCGGCGCACCCGGGGCGGCCTGGGTCGGGCCACATGCGGAGACAAGAGCCGCCACGGTGGCGGTGAAGAGCAGACGGCGCATGAGATTCTCCCGAGGTTTTCCAGACAATAGCAGGTCAGATCAGATCGTTCCCACGACCTGGCGCAAGGCGTCCTTCGGGGCGGCTCCCTCCAGATGGATCAGCGACCAGACGGCGAAGAACAGCAGGGGCCAGCGTTCGGCGCCGCCGCCCTCGAAGGTCGCGCGAACCGCCTCGGGTGTGCGCACGCGGCGCACGGCCTCCAGCTTGCCGATCCGTTCGGCGAGGTCGGCGGCGCGGGGCGCGATCCAGGCGTCGACGGGGACGGTGAAGCCCTGTTTGCGCGCCCAGGGATCGGCGGCGGGACAGACCCGCTCCAGCCACTTTCGCACCAGCCATTTCCCATAGCGCCCCCGCACCTTGAACCGGTCGGGCAGGGGGAAGGCGAAGTCGGCGACGCGGGGATCGAGGAACGGCGTGCGGCCCTCCAGACCGTGGGCCATCAGGCAGCGGTCCAGCTTCAGCAGCAGATCGCCCGGCAACCAGGTGGCGAGGTCGGCCCACTGGGCCTGTTGCAGGCGGGTGAGACCGGCGGGCGGCCTGGCCTCCGCGCGCCAGCGGGCGAGGGCGGCCGTGTCGTCAGGGCGGGGTTCGGCGGGGCGTCCGCCCAGCCAGGCGGGGCGCAGGGCCTTGCGATAGCGGCCGTAGCCGCCGAACAGCTCGTCGCCGCCCTCGCCGGTCAGCACGACGGTGAGCGTCCCCTTGGCGGCCTCGGCCAGCTTGTAGGTGGGCAGGGTGGCGTAGTCGGCGGTGGGGTCGTCCAGGGCCCAGGCGACTTGCGGCAGGATGCGCCAGAAGTCGGCCTCGTCAAACCGGGTCTCGCGCCAATCGAGGTTCAGGGCCCTGGCCACCCGCTCGGCCTGGCCCCGCTCGTCCTTGGCGCCCGGCGCCTCGAACCCACAGGTGAAGGCGGTGACCGGCCGTTCGTTCAGCCGTGACATCAGGGTGGCGATTGCGGCGCTATCGATGCCGCCGGAGAGGAACAGGCCATAAGGCACGTCCGACCGCTGGTGGACCCGGACACTGTCCTCCAGCACGGCGTCCAGCTGGTCGATCAGCGCCGCCTCGTCGCTGGTGGCGCGCGCGGGCGGGGAGGAGACGAAACCGCGACGCGTCGGCGCTTGCAGCTTGCCGTCGATCACCTCGACGATCTCACCGGGGGCCAGGCGCTTGAGGCCCTTGAAGATGGTGTCGCCAGTCAGGGTGTAGTTGAAGGCCAGCAACTCGCGGGCCCGGTCCTCGTCCAGCTCGGCCTCCAGCAGGGCGGCGAAGGCGCGGGGTTCGGAGGCGAAATAGACCGCCCCGTCCTGCTCGAGCACATAGAGCGGCTTGATGCCGAAAGGGTCGCGCACCAGCCAGGTGCGGTCGTCGCCGCCGATCAGGCAGAAGGCGTACATGCCCCGCAGCCGCTGGAAGGCCGCTGGGCCTTCCTTCGCATAGAGGTGCAGCAGGGGCTCGAAGTCTGAGCCGGTGGACAGCTCGCGCTCCAGCCCGAACTCGGCGGTCAGTTCGACATAGTTATAGATCTCGCCATTGCCGATGACCGTGCCGCCGGCGGCGTGCAGGGGCTGCCAGCCGCCCTCCAGGTCGATGATCGACAGCCGGGCATGGGCCACCGAGCCGCCGCGCACCTGCTCGGTCCGCACCCCGTTGGGGCCGCGATGGGTCAGGGTGTCGATCATCGGACGCGCGGACGCCGTCCCGTGCAGCACGCCCGCGATGCCGCACATCAGGCGGCTCCGTAGTCGGAAAACAGCGACCGCCATTGGGCGACGACGGCGGCCTCGGAGAACTCCGCCTCCACCCGGTCGGAGCCGTTCTGCACCAGGCGGATGCGAAGCATGGGGTCGGCCAGCAGGCGGGCGATGGCGGCGGCCAGCGCCTGCGCCTCGTCCACGGGGACCAACAGGCCGTCCTCGCCGTCCTGGATCAGGGCGGCGGGGCCCTGGCTGGCGGCGGCCACCACCGGAAGGCCGTGGGCCCAGGCCTGGATGACCACATTGCCCAGGGGCTCGTAGCGCGAGGGGAAGACGCAGACATCGGCGGCTCGGTAGAGAGCCGAGGCGTCGGTGCGCCAGCCCAGAAACCGCACCCGGTCGGCGACGCCCAGCACGGCGGCCAGGGCCTTGAGCTTGGCCTCCTGCGGCCCCACCCCGGCGATCCACAGGTAGGCCTCGGGAATCTGGGCCAGGGCCTGGAGGGTGACGTCGTGGGCCTTGGCGTCGTGCAGGCGGCCCATGGAGAGCAGCAGGGGCACATCGGCCGGCGTGTTCAGCGGCCCGCGCTCGGCGGGCGCGGTCTCTGGCGGCGCGGCGGCGAAGTTGGGGATGTGGCGGACCCTGCCCGCCGGCCAGCCCTGGCCGACGATCCAGTCGGCGATGTCCTCGGTATTGGCCACCAGCTCGTCGAAGCCACGATAGTATTTGAGATTGTAGTAGCCCCCCAGCCGGCCGATCCGCGCCGGACCCTTGGGCGTGTGCCGCGCGGCGCGGTTCATCCAGGCCAGCGACAGCTTCACCTCCTGCCTGCGGGCGAAGCCCGCCACCTTGGGCTTGGTCAGGATGTCGACGGGACCACCGAATCGAAAGGCGGCGGTGGGAACGTCGGCGGCGGCGAGCGCGGCCTGCCGATTGGCGTTTGGACGGATGGCGGCGGCCTGGGATACGCCCGCGCGGGCGAGCCCGGCGACGAGGTCGACGAAGTACGTCTCCGCGCCGCCTTCGCCGGCCGTTCCAAGGAGGTGGAGCACGCTCATATGAGCTGCAACTCTAGCCGGGCTTTGCGCCGCACCCAAGCCGCTTGAAGCGACGAACTTCCCACCCTATAACCCGCGCCTCCGCGGGTGGCCCATGGCTGGGTAGCTCAGTTGGTTAGAGCGGTGGATTCATAACCCACAGGTCGGCGGTTCGAGCCCGCCTCCAGCTACCACCCGCGGACAATTCCTCCCGAACACCTCTTCAGGAACCGGTCGCCGGTCGCGCGCCGTTCCTCATGGCGCAGCTTGGCTGTCTGTGTAATCTTGGGTTGAGGAAATCAGTCTCTCACCCGTGAGGCCGCATCATGACCGATCGCCGCGTACATATCGTCGCCTACGAAACCTCCGGCGCGCCCACCGAGATGGTGGTCGGCGCCACCGAATACACAGTTCATCTTGATCAGCGGCCGGTGCTTCGCGCCAAGAACCATCGCGCCGGCACCGTCTTCGTCATGGAGGACGCGCACGACGACGGAGCCTACTATTTCCGCCACGAGGCCAGCGGCCTCTATCTGGTCCACTGGCGTCTTCAGTTGGCCATGATTAATAAGCGCGGCGACGCCCGCGACTTGCTGTTGTTCCAGTGCAAGATGGACGGGCTGGATCCCGCGCCCTGGGTGGCGATCAACAACAACGACAAGAAGCAGGTGATCGATATCGATCACGGGGTCATGGAGGATGGCCGCCAGATCCTGTCCTTCCCCTGGAACGGCGGCAAGAACCAGTGGTGGCGGCTCGAAGACGCCTGAGGCGCAGGCGCCGGGGCTGGGCGTGATCCCGTCGGGCGTGCAGGCCGTCGCGACGAGGCGTGGTTGTGCTATGGCAGAGTCATGCGTGTCTCTGGTTTGCTTTCCGTCCTGGCCCTGCTCGCCCTGACCGCCTGCGGCGGCAGTCCGCCCGCCGGACCCCCGGCCTCGCCCGCCGCGCCATCGCGATGGTCGACCATCGTCACGGGGGCCGGGGTGGCCCTGGCCTACGCGCCCGATAGCCCCAGCGCCCAGACCCCGCCGATCCGGCTGGGCTGCGCCCGCGACCCGGCTGTGTTCCAGGTCGCGGTGGACAAGATCATCCCGATCTCCAGCGAGGACCGGCTGTCGGTGGGCTTCGATGGCGCGCCCTTCGCTCTGGCGGTGACGCCGGAGTCCCTGGAGGCGCCCGAGGGGATCGAGGCGGCTGGGCCCATCACCCAGGACCTGCTGGTCATGCTGCAGACCGCCAGGGTCATCGAAGGTTCCTATGGCGCCACGCAGTTCGGGCCCTATGAGGCCCCGCCGCCAGCCCTACTGGAGCGCCTGGCTCAGGGCTGCCGGGCGGCGGGTGTCAGCCGGTAGAGGTCCTGCACCTGGCCGTTGTCGTCGTACTGGCCGTCCGGCCGGAACCCGAGTTTGGTGAGCACCCCCTTCGAGCCGGTGTTCTGCGGATGCGTCCAGGCCGCCAGGCCCGATAGGCCCAGCGTCTCGATGGCGTGGTCCACCAGCCTGCGCCCCGCCTCGGTGGCGATCCCGTCGCCCCAGGCCGCGCGCTTCAGGCGGTAGCCGATCTGGATGGCGTCCGTGCCCTCCAGCGGGACCAGCAGAACCCAGCCCAGCATCTCTTCCGGCGCGGTCTTGCGGAAGATCGCCCAGTGTCCGAGGCCCTCGCCCCTGTCGGTGGCGAACTGCCGGGTCAGATGCGCCCGCTGGTGGGCCGGCGGCCAAACCGGTCCGACATAGCGCATCACCTCGGGGTCGCTATTGATGGCGACGCAGGCCTCCAGGTGCTCCAGGCCGCGCGGCCGCAGGACCAGACGCTCGGTTTCGAAGACGCTCATCAGGCCGCGAAGATCCAGCCGCCGTCGAGACTGGCGAGGGTGACGCCCACAAGGATCATCTTGCCGCCGCCGACCATGTCGATGACCGTGTCGGCGCCCACCTGGCTGGCGGTGGCCGCCGTGCCGACGTCGAGCTGCACCCGGTCGCCCTGGGCGCGGTTGAAGTCGGTGACCCGGTCGATCCCCGCCGCGCCCCAGGTGTGGAAGGTGTCCGCGCCCGCCCCGCCACTGATCGTGTCGTCGCCGAGGTCGCCGGAGAGCCAGTCGTCGCCGGCCCCGCCCGAAAGGCTGTCGTCGCCCTGACCGCCACGCACCCAGTCGACACCGTCGCCGCCCTCCTGGGTGTCGGCGCCCAGATTGCCGTAGACCACGTCGTCGCCGGCGTCGCCGAACAGCATGTCATTGCCCTGGCCGCCCACCACCCAGTCGGGGCCGTCCCCCCCGCGCACGGTGTCATTGCCCTGGTTGCCGTGGGTGTCGTCGAAGCCCGCCCCGCCGACGATGCTGTCGTCGCCGAGGAACCCGCGCAGGAAGTCGTCCCCCGCGCCCCCGCTGAGATAGTTGGCCGCGTCGTTGCCCAGGATGGTGTCGCTGGCCGAGCCGCCCAGGACATTCTCGATCACCGTGCCGTAGGCGATGCCCAGATTGTTGGACCAGGTGTAGGTGTCGGTGGCCGAAAGGGTCTCATGAATCACGCTGGCGCCGCCGGGGTAGAGGCTGGTCCAGTAGGCTTCCTGAGCGGCCCGCGAATAGTAGGCGATGGACGAATAGGCGCCGGGCGTCAGGTTGATGATGGATGACCGCGTGTGGCCGGCCAGGTCGATGGTGTCGGTTCCGCCGGCGTCATAGATCGCTCGCATGAAGGGGGTGTTCTGATCGTAGGTATAGGTGGTGTTTCCCGCGGCGGTCGCCGGATCGGCGCCGTAGCGGGACTGGATCGCGGCGATGTCGAAGACCATGGGGGTCGCGGGCTCGACATACTGCCCCTTGAATCGCCCGCCCTCCGCCGTCTCCTCGACGGTCCAGGCGACGGAGTCCTCATAGATTTCGTACGCCATGATGGTGTAGCGGAGGTTCTCGTAGCCCTCCGGCAGCACAGCGCCGGGACCGAAGGGGTGTTGGAGGGCCAGGGCATGCCCCAACTCGTGCAGCAGCACTTCGAAGTCACCCGCGCCGGGGGTGAAGGCCGACGCCTTCAAGGAGTCGTCAAGCCAGATATCGCCGCTCAGACTTGACTCGCTGAACCCCGGGGTGGGCGGACGGTAGGCGTAGGCGGAAGCCTCGTCGCTGCCCGTGTGGGCGCTCACGTCGGTGAAGGCGATCCGAATTTGGCCGGGGGCGGTGAGGTCATCGGTTTCCACCAGGCGCAGGGCGATGAGGTCGTCCCAGGCCTGCAGCGCCAGTCGGAACGCGGCGGCCTGGATATCTGTCGGCGGGCCGTAGCCCGCGTTGGACTGCTCGCCCTCGGCGGGGTAGCTGGGCCACTGGCTGCCGGCCTTGGGGAAGCTGAAGGTGATCTGGTTCCCGCTCCAGGCGTTGCCCTCGTCGTAGAGCAGGACGCTGATGATCTCGGAAATGCTCGGCGCCGCCATCTTCGCCCCCCATAGGCTGACGCCGGTACGCGTCACTAAAGGCTCTACCCTAGCGCGATCCCCCGGGTGCGATACAAGCCCAAAAAGTCAGGCGGTGGTCGCGCGGCCCCACTCGTTCCAGCCGGCGATACGCGGTGTGCCCGGCAGGTACATGGTCTCCAGCCAGTCGACCTTGAAGCCCGCGGCAGGCAGGGTCGAGGCGACCGGGCGCGTGATGTGACAGCCGCCGGCCATCGCGCTCCACAACGGGTCCCAGAACCTCTGCCATTTGGCGACGTCGGCGTCGGGCGCGAGGCCATGCTCGCAGAACAGGAACCCGCCGCCGGGCTTCAGCACACGCCGCGCCTCGGCCAGGGCGGCGGACGGCGTATGGACCGAGCAGAGGGTGAAGGTGCAGACCACGGTGTCGAAACTGGCGTCCTCAAAGGGCAAGGCCTCGGCGGTCCCGTCGAGGACCTCCACTTTCAGGCCGTCCGGCTTGGGCGCGGCCTGGGCCAGCGCGCGAAGTTCCGCCGACGGATCGACCCCCACCACCACCTGCACCGCCGCGGGATTGTAGGAGGCCAGGTTCAGGCCCATGCCGATCCCCAGCTCCAGAACCCGGCCGGTTGCGCGGGGCACGACCTTGGCGCGTTGCTTCATCATCGGCGGCGACGTACAGGCGCAGGTCAGCAGGCGCGGCAGGATCTTGCGGTCATAGAAGGATGTCATGGCGTCTCTCCCCAGAGCGCCTCTGGAACCGGTGGAAGGCGGTCAACCTGTCCGAGGCGCTTCATCGTCCTGGAGTTAGAGCCCCTCGGGCCGCTTCCTCCAAGCGCGATGGCGCCGCACGTGTTCCGACGTCGACAGGCCGTGCGCAGGAGCAGGCTCGCAGGCGGGCATAATCACCTGGACGAGATCTCGCCCATTATCCGGAGGACGACTTAACTCAGGCGGCGACGGACTCTTCGCCGCCACCGAGGTTCTCCTGCAGGGCTCTGAGCAGGTTCTCGGGCTTCATGGGCTTTTCAACCACGCCGTTCATGCCGGCCGCGAGGTAGCCCAAGGCGTCCTCCGGGTCGGCGTTGGCCGTCAGGGCGATGATCGGCACCAGACCGGCCGCGCCGGGGAGGGCGCGGATTTCCTGAGTGGCGGTGACCCCGTCCATGCGGGGCATCTTGATATCCATCAGGATCAGGTCGAAGCGGCCGGTGCGGGCGGCTTCAAGAGCTTCCACGCCGTCGACGGCGGACTCCGAGGTGCAGTCGAACATCTCGCACAGGGTCTCGGCCACCATGCGATTGGTGGCGTTGTCGTCCACCACCAGGATGTGGGCGGCCCGCTGGGGCGCGTCGAGATTGTCGGCCTCCACCTCGTCGCCGGCTTCCACGGCGTGGGGGGCGGTGAATTCGAAGACCAGGGTCTCGCCGGCCCCGGCGTTGGCTTCGGTGAGCACATCGCCGCCGAGGGCGGTGATGATCTGGCGGCCGACCGCGACGGCCAGGGCGGTCTCCAACCCGAACAGGGCTTCGATCTCCTGGATGTCCAGGGCGTCGCCAATGGCGCGCTTGCCGCCGCCGCGCACACGCCCCTCAAGCCGCACCATGTCGCCGGAGGGGTGGGCGCGCAGGGTGGCTTCCACCGCGCCGTGGCGCACACCGGCCAGGGCCTGGGCGATGAAGCCGTCGAAGGCCTGCATGACCCGCTCGGAATCGATCAACGCCGTGATCTCCGGCGCGCCGTCATAGGAGACCAGCAGGGTGATGCCAGACTTGGCCGCCTTC
The DNA here is from genome assembly GCF_037968635.1 of Phenylobacterium sp. GTDB lineage: Bacteria > Pseudomonadota > Alphaproteobacteria > Caulobacterales > Caulobacteraceae > Phenylobacterium. Next base: position 44,665 of record NZ_JBBKVV010000182.1, on the reverse strand, counting down.
TGACCCCAGCGGGCCTCGATCTCGTCGGCAAGGTCTCGCAGCCGTTTCGGCGCGGGCTCGAAGGTCATGCCCCGGGTGGCCGCGTCCTTCAGGTCGGCGCTGGAGGCCAGGATCTGGCGCACACAGGCCGCAGCCTCGCTGACGCCGGCCACGCAGGCCTGGGCGTCGGCGCCCAGGGGGTGGCGCGCGAGACGCTCGGCAAGGGCCAGCACGCCCTCCATCTGCTGATGGATTTCGCTGGTGACCCGTTCGAAAAAGAAGTCAGGCAGGGACATGAACAGCCAGGACGGGGGGAACTATCCCCAGAATGCGCCTAAGCGCTTGCAGAGACGTTAAAACGGCAAACTGTTGATAGTGCGCAGCGCCACAGGGCGCGGGGTCCTGGACGTTTCTGGCGCGCCCAGAAAAAAGGGCGGCGGATTGCTCCGCCGCCCTTGATATTCTTGCAGAAACCCGGCTCCGGGGAGCCGGGTCGCAGGCCTTAGAACTTGTATTGCAGTTCCAGGCTGTAGGTGCGGGGCTGAATCAGGCCGCGCGAAATCGCCACGCCGGTCTGGCGCAGGTACGGCGTGCCGCCCACGACCAGGCCCGGGTTCGGGTTGCCGAACACCGCCGTCGGGTTCGTGGAGCCCGTAGAGGTGAAGCCTTCTTCGTCGGTCACGTTCTTCACCGAAGCGATGAGCGTGTACTTGTCGTCGGCGTCCTTCCACAGCGCCCGCAGGTCGCCGGTGCCGTAGGCCGGAACCTCGAACGCCGGGTCATTGAAGGGCTGGTAGATGGTGGAGTCGGTCCAGGTGTAGGTACCCGACAGGATCAGCGAGCCCGGCGCGAAGTCGAAGGTGTAGTTGGCGTTGAACGCGAACTTGTTCTCCGGCGACTGGAAGAGCTGGCTGCCCTTCAGGTCCTGGAAGACCAGCAGCACGCCGTTGGTCGTGGCCGTGCCGCCCTTGGGCTGGGCGCCCGGGAGCAGGGCCGACGGGTCCGCAGGGTCGTAGAAGCAGCAGCCCTTGGTGATCTCGGTGTTGAGATAGCCATAGGAGGCGATCATCTGCAGGGGCTCGATCGGACGCCATTGGGCTTCCAGCTCGACGCCCCAGGCGGTGGCGTCGACATTGACGAAGTTCGAGGCCGCGGCGGTGCCGGTCGCGTTGAGCTGCGACAGGTTGAGCTGCAGGTCCTTGAAGTCGTTGTAGAAGACCGAGGTGTTCAGGATCAGGCGCCGGCCGATGGTCTTCTTCAGGCCGATTTCGTAGGCGTTGACGGACTCCTGGTCGGCCTTCGGTTGCGGGGCGAGCGTGCCCAGCAGGAAGCCGCCCGACTTATAGCCGCGGCTGTACTTAGCGTAGCCCAGGGTGTCGGTGTCCGGGGTCCAGTCCAGGTTCAGGGTGCCGGTGACGGCGCTCCAGCTGTCGGACAGGCTGCGGAAGTTCTGCACGCCGGGGGTCAGCGGATCCATGTCGCTGGAGACGTCAAAGGCCGCGGCGCCGGAGGCGATGGAGGGCGACTGGATGATCAGGCGCTGGCTTTCAAAGCCGTCCTTGTCGTCGACCGTGTAGCGCAGGCCGCCGGTGATCGCCCAGGCGTCGTTGAACTTGTAGGTCGACTGGCCGAAGACCGCCCAGGCCTTGGACTCAAGGGTGGCCTGCTGGTCGACGAAGTTGCGCAGCGGGTTCGGGGCGGCGGGCGTGCCGGCCAGGGTCAGCGGGGTGGCCAGTTGCGACTGCTGCGGCGAACCGAGCTGGATCCGTTGCTTGTATTCCTCGTGGTACTGGTAGAGGCCGAGGATCCAGGACAGCGGACCGTCGCTGTTCGAGGTGAGGTTCACTTCGTTCGAGAAGTAACGCTTGTTCTCGTTGAAGTCGGTGGTCAGGTCCGGGAAGAACGGAACCGCCATGCCGGGGATCGCGATGGCGCCGGTACGGCTGGTGCCGTCATAGTCGCCGCCGGTCTGATAGTTGTACTGCTGGAAACCGCCGATGTACTTCAGGTCGGCCCATCCCAGGTCGTAGGTGACCTGGGCGGTGAGCACGTGGTTGCCACGCAGATAGCCGTAACCGTCGCGGTTGGTGTTCTGCTTGTAGGGATCGGCCACGCCCGGGTTGGCGACGCCATAGTTGTAGGCCGGGTTGGGCAGCAGACCGCCGATGGGCTGGAAGATGCGGGTGGTGTCGTAGGGCGTCACCAGGTTGGACAGTCGGTCACCGACGCCCATGGTGTCATCCCAGTTCGAGCGCGAATAGCGCAGCCAGGCGGTGGTGTTGTCGCCCAGTTCGGCCTCGGCCTGGATTTCGAAATAGGTGCGCTTGATGGTCCCGCCGTCATTGGCCGGGCCGATGTTCTTGATGAAGCCGTCGCGCTGCCAATCCTGGCTGCCGCCGATGCTGAAGCGCAGGTGCTCAGCCACCGGGATCGAGACCAGGCCCTCAAGCTTGGTGCGCTCGTAGCTGCCCACCGCGACGCGGACTTCGCCGCCGAAATCGTCGGCCGGGCGCCGCGAGATGGTGTTGATGGCGCCGCCCATGGCGTTGCGGCCATAGAGGGTGCCCTGGGGGCCGCGCAGGATTTCGGTGCGTTCGACGAACAGCGGCGACTTGAACAGCTCCGACGACGAGGCGGAGTAGAAGCCGTCCGTATAGGCGGCCACGCCCGGGTCGTTGCCGACGTAGAAGGTGTTGCGGCCGGCGCCGCGCAGCGACACGCGGTCGGTGCCGGAATAGTTCATGCCGGGCGTGAAGTTCACGAAGTCCTGGATGTTGTTCATCCCGATGACGTCGCGCTGGTTGGAGGTGTAGGCCGACACGGCGACCGGAACGTCCTGCAGGGCCTGTTCACGCTTTTCGGCGGTGATCACCAGCTCTTCGATGGTGAAGTCGTCGGCGTCCTGGGCGAAGGCGGGGGCGGCGATGGCCGCCAGGGTCAGGGACGAAACCCCGAGCGCCAGAACGGTGCGCAGCCGAAAACGGTTGATTGAAGACATGTATCCTCCCGGGCGGCGGGGCTTCGCCCCTGTCCGCCTGCATGTACGAATCTGATGAAGCCTGGGCGCGGGGAGGCGCCGAAGCGCGCGATACCTCGGTCGCGCGCCCGGCGGCGTCAATGTGCGGCGCCGAAAGGGGCCGGCTTTCGGTCACGCTTTCCGGTCGATGTGGCCGAAGTACCGCAGTTTCAAACCGGCGGTACAAAAATGACCCGCGTTCTTTGGTCGCCCTGTTAATTCCCGAGAAAGCTTGAGCATTCCGCTGACTAGACGCGGCCCAGCCTCATACCGCACCCCGAAATTGCTTCGACTTGAGGGGTTCGTTCCGGGGATTCCGCATTGCGGCGAAGAAAAAGGGCGGCGGGTTTCCCCGCCGCCCTCAAGAGGCGCCTCCGCGTGGGAGGCTTGTCGTGAGTGTCGGTCCTAGAAGAACCTGTACTGGAATTCGACGCCGTAGGTCCGCGGCGGCGTCAGGCCGAGGTTGCTGGCGCCGTTCGCGAAGTTGTCGCTGGCGATCGCCGGGTTCCGGTTCCGGTTGGAGCCGGAGACGGCGGCGTCGTAGCCCTCGGTGTCGGCGACGTTCTTGACGTAGCCGATGATGGCGTAGCGGCCATCGGCCGAGTTCCAGTTGGCGCGCAGATCGATCTGATCCCAGGTGGGAGCTTCGTTCCAGGGCTGCTCAAAGATGGTCGAGTAGGCCTTGTCGCGCCAGACGTAGGTGGCCCCCAGGGTCAGGGTGCCAGGCTCCATGAAGAAGGAGTAGCTGGCGTTCAGCGCGAACTTGTTGCGCGGGGCCTGCGGCAAGGCGTTCCCCTTCACGCTTACCGCGCCGGTCGTGATGTTGTCGTTCACGTCGACATAGAGCCCACTCTCGGTGATTTCGGTGTCGTTGAACGAGTAGGACCCGATCAGCCGCAGCGCCTCGGTCGGAGCCCAGATCGCGTCCAGTTCGATCCCGCGCGAACGCGATTCCGGAACGTTGATGAACTGGGTCACGTTGGTCGCGCCCACCCGCACGGTCACCGGGGCCTGCAGATCGGTGTACTTGTAGTTGTAGATGGCGGCGTTGATCTGCAGTGTCTGGAAGTTCTTCTTCAAGCCCACTTCGATCGAGTCGACGAACTCCGGATCGGCGTAGGGGGCCACGAGCCCACCACCGGCCGACAGACCAAAGGCCTTGTAGCCGCGGCTGTAGCGGGCATAGGCCATGGTGTCGCTGTCAGGCTCCCACTGGGCGCCCAGGGTTCCGGTCACCGCGTCGGACTTTCCGCCCAGGTGGCGCACCATGTTGCCGTTGCTGGCGATCTTGTACTGCGTATAGACGCCCGGGGTCGAGGTGGCGACGACGGGGTCGGTGACGCCCTTGGCGCCGGCCGCGGTGGTGGTCGGCGCAAGCGCGGTGGTCAGGTCGAAGGCGCCGTTGCCGAGACCCGAGAGGCCCGCGAGGGCCGGAACGCCGAAGGTTCCGGCGAGGGACCCGACAGCGTTGATGTTCCCCAGCAGGCTACCCCAGTTGGCGGCGGTCCCGGGACCGAAGCCGGAAAGGCCCAGGGCCGGATAGAGGCCTGGGAAGCAGACGTCGGAGAAGCAGACAACGCGGCGGTTTTCGACGCCTTCCTTCTCATCCTTGGTAAAGCGGAGGCCCGCAGTGAACTTCAGAGTGTCGCTGGCTTCCCAGTCGAGCTGACCGAAGATGGCCTTGCTCTTGGTGATCAGGTCGTACTCCGAGATGCTGAAGGCGCCGGTCGGGTTCGGGGCGGCGCCCAGGACCGGAGTCTTCATCTGGGGCTGGCTGCTGAAGCCGTTCAGCGTATTGGTCGCCGAATAGCTCTCCTCGAACTGATACAGACCCAGAATCCACTGCAACGGCGAGTCCGTGGTGGAGGCGATGTTGATCTCGTTGCTGTACCACTTCGGCTTCTCGAAATAGTGGTAGGTCGCGGTCGCGTCCACTGTCAGAGGCCCGCAGTTGACCGGCGACAGTCCCGCGCCGAACAGGGCGCCGATGGTGCCGCAGATCGAGCCGGGCTGCAGCGGGATCTGGTAGGACTTGACGTTGGAGTTATCCAGGTCGCCCGTGGTGTTGTAGGCGTAGTTCTGGATGCCGCCGACGTACCTCACGTCGAAGGTCGGGAAGTGGTAGTTGAAGGTCGTCGTGAGGAGGTGAACATCCGTCAGGCCGACGAAGATCGGCGTGTTGGTGTTGATCTTGTGCGAGTCGGCGATCGCCGGATTGGTCTTCGTCGTCCCGCCGTTGAACTGCTGCAGGCTGCCCGGCACGATGCCGTTCACACCCGTCTCAGGGCTGTAGCCGTGAACCGGGTTATAGATGACCGAGAAGTTCGGGTCCTGACGGCCGGTCTCATAGGGATCGGCGAGATAGCCTGAGCGGGCGCCAGGGCCGCCGCGGTTATCCCACTTCAGAACGCCGTACTTCACCCAGAAATCGGCGTTCTCGCCCAGTTGACCCTGCAATTGCAGTTCGATGGCGTATTCATCCCGCACCGAGCCCTCGGTCGGCATGTTGGCGTTGACGTTCTCGTAGTAGCCCTTCGTCTGGTCGAGCTTGTAGCCCGACAGGCGATACTGAAGGTTTTCAGTGATGGGCCCCGACATCGCGCCCTGGAAGTTGGTGTAGCCGTAGTTTTCCACCACGGCGCGGAATTCGGCGTAGGCCTCGTCCGTCGGGCGCTTGGAAATGATGTTGACCGTGCCGCCGATCGAGTTGCGGCCGTACAGGGTCCCCTGCGGACCGCGCAGCACTTCAATCCGGTCGGTCATCAGCGGCGGGGCGCCGGCGAAGACGGTGGAGGTTGTGAAGAGGCCGTCGATATAGATGGCGATGGCGCCGTCGACGGAGTGAATGTTGGTCAGACGGCCGACCCCACGCATGCTCGCGCGGTCGTTCACCGCGGAGTAGACGAAGCCGGGCGTGAAGTTGGTGAGATCCTGGACGGTGTTGATCCCGACCAGGTCGCGCTGCTTGCTGGTGAAGGCGGAAATGGCGACGGGAACGTCCTGGAGGCTTTGTTCACGCTTTTCGGCGGTCACCACTAACTCTTCGATCGTCGTCGTTCCCCCTTGGGCGAAGGCGGGCGAACTCATCGCGGCCAGGGCCGCGGCGCTCGCGCCTACGACCAGCAGGCTCCGCAGGTGCAGAGTTTTCAACATTCTACTTTTCCTCCCAGGGACAGCCGGACTTTCTACGTCGGTCCGGTCTGTCGGCATTCGCCGCGCGCATTGTTTGGCCGGGAACCCGCGGCGGACTGCCCCAGCAGCCGTTACGGTCACGCCTGTAGCTAGAGTCTGTCAACGCACGCCGATAGGTGAACGACGTTCACTCAGCATCTTTTCAATGTCATGTGTCCCAAATACCAAGGGTCTTTCAGGCTTCCCTAGGGGCAATAACGCTCGGGCGCACAAGGTGTAGGCGATCGGGGGATCGCGTCATCGGCGAATGTGCATCACCTCTGTGGTCGGTGCGCCGCGCCAAGAGGCCGCGCCGGGTCGTCCAAGCCTTCCGATTTTCCCCCGCCTGTCGCATATGGGGCCATGAGCCAAGCATCGCGCGCCATCGTGCTGTTCTCCGGGGGCCAGGACTCCAGCGTCTGTCTGGCCTGGGCCCTGGAGCGTCATGACCATGTCGAGACCGTGGGTTTCGACTACGGCCAGCGCCATGCCGTGGAGATGGCCCAGCGGCAGGTGGTGCGCACCGCCATCGCGCAGCGCTTTCCCCACTGGGCCAGCAAGCTGGGGGACGATCATGTCATCGACCTGACCGGCTTCGGCGCCGTCGGCGAGACCGCGATGACCACTGAGCGCGCCTTCGAGGTGACGGAGAAGGGGCTGCCCAACACCTTCGTCCCTGGCCGCAACCTGGTGTTCCTGACCTATGCCGCCGCCCTGGCCGACCGCCGCAAGGCCCGCTTCCTGGTGGGCGGCATGTGTGAGACCGACTTCTCCGGCTATCCCGACTGCCGCCGTGACACGCTGGACGCCCTGCAGACGGCGCTGAACATGGGCATGGCCCAGGACTTCGTCATCGAGACCCCGCTGATGAAGCTCACCAAGTCGGAAACCTGGGCGCTCTCCAAGACCCTGGGCGGCGAGGCCCTGGTGGCGCTGATCGTCGCCGACAGCCACACCTGCTACCGCGGCGAGCGCGGCGACCTGCACGCCTGGGGCCACGGCTGCGGCGACTGCCCGGCCTGCGGCCTGCGGGTGAAGGGCTGGAACGAATGGGTGGCCGCCGGCCGTCCGGAGTTGGCCCTGTGAGCTACTCGGTCAAGGAGATCTTCCTGACCCTGCAGGGGGAAGGAGGGCAGGCCGGCCGGCCTGCCGTCTTCTGCCGCTTCGCCGGCTGCAATCTGTGGAGCGGCCGCGAGCAGGACCGGGCGAGCGCCGTCTGCACCTTCTGCGACACCGATTTCGTGGGCATGGATGGGCCCGGTGGCGGGCGCTTCACCACTCCTGACGCCCTGGCCGACGCCGTGGCGGGCAAGTGGCGGGGCGGGCCTGACAACCGCCTGGTGGTCTGCACCGGCGGGGAGCCGCTGCTGCAACTGGACCCCGCCCTGATCGCCGCCCTGCACGCGCGCGGCTTCACCATCGCCCTGGAGACCAACGGCACCCTGGCGGCGCCGGCCGGCGTCGACTGGATCTGCGTCAGCCCCAAGGCCGCCGCCCCCGTCGTCCAGCGCACGGGCCAGGAACTGAAACTGGTCTTCCCGCAAACCGACGTCGATCCGGCGGCGTTCGAGGGCTGGGATTTCGAGCGTTTCCTGCTGCAGCCCATGGACGGTCCGGCGCGCGTCGAAAACACCCAGGCGGCGATCGCCTATTGCCTCGCCCACCCCCAGTGGCGTTTAAGCGTCCAAACCCACAAATACCTCGGTATTCCCTAAGCCGCGCCAGCGCTTGGCGACGCCAAAGACAGCTCATGACCGCCCCGATTTTCGAGATCACCAAGGCCGCGACCTTCGACGCGGCGCACTTCTTTGAAGAGGGGCCGCAGCACCGGCCCTATTCGAACCTGCATGGCCATTCCTTCAAGGTGGAGGCCACCGTGCGCGGGACGCCGCAGGAGCCGGTGGGCTGGGTCGCCGACCTCGCCGACCTGGATCAGGCCCTGCGCGCCGTCGCCGCCGAACTTGACCACGGCCTGCTCAACGAGAAGCCAGGCCTCGAGCGCCCGACGCTGGAGCATCTCTGCCTCTATTTCGCCGAGCGCCTGAAGGCCCCGTTCCCCGGCCTCTGCCGCATCGTGGTCTCGCGACCCACCATCAGCGAGAGCTGCTCGATGGCGGTGGGTTAGTCGCAGAGCCGCAGGCTCACATCCCCGGCGGCATCTTGTCGAACATCGGAACGCCCTCCGAGGGCGCGTCCCAACTCGCCGCGCGCATCCGGTAGACGTGCATCTGCGGCTGGAAGACCTCCAGGTCGTCGAGGCTGGCGGCGCTCAGGAAGGTCATCCCGGGCATCGCCACATTTCTTGAATAGATCCACGAGCCGCAGGTGGGGCAGAAGCCCCGTGTCACCATATTGCCGCTGTCGGAGGGGCGGTCGTAGCCCTTCACCTCGCCAGTCAGGGTGAGGGTGTCCTCCGCCACGGCGAGCAGGGAGGCATGGCCCGTACCGCTGGAGCGGCGGCAGTCCTCACAGTGGCAGTGGCCCATCATCATGGCCTCGCCATCGCAGCTGTAGCGCACGGCGCCGCACAGGCACCCTCCGGTGAATGGCTTGGTCAAGTCTGGCTCCTTGAGGAAGGCTTGGTGGCGGAGCCCACTGATGCCTCCCGCCAGAATATGTTCAAGATCATATTCTGTCGTCGTCTAGGCTTTGCCGGGGGAGGCCCGCAGATTGCCCTATCGCTCGGACCACAAGTCGGCGACCCGCGCCCGGATCGTCGAGAATGCGCGGATGCTCTTCAATCGCCATGGCTATGACAACGTCACCATCGACATGGTGATGGAGGCCGCCTCACTGACCCGAGGCGGCTTCTACAATCACTTCGCCAACAAGCAGGCGTTGTTCGCCGCCGCCGTTTCCGCCTTTCTGATGGGGCGCGGCGCCCGGTGGCGGGCCGAGGCCGGGGTCAACGTCATGGACCCGGCGGTGGAGGATGCGGGCCACATGCTGCGCAGCTATCTGTCGCCCGATCACCTCGGCGATGTGGAAGGGCAGTGCCCGATGATCGCCCTGCCGTCCGATGTCGGCCGCGCCGAACCGGGGGTGCGGGAGGCCTATGGAACGCTGCTGGCCGCGATGGTGAGTCTCTATGAGCGGGCGTTGGCCGGCCAGGACTGCGACCGCCGCCAGACAGCCCTGGCGCTCGCCGCTATGAGCGTAGGAGGCATGGTCCTGGCCCGCACGATCCCCGATACGGCGTTGGGGCTGGAGGTTCGGGAAGCCGCCTTGGCCAAGGCGCTGGATATGCTGCCGGACAACATGGACAAGACGGCGCGCCGCAAGGCGAGCTAGCGATCGTCGCGGCCTTCGTCGTCCCGGCTGTCACCTGGGATGATCGCCCGGCCCGCCATGCCCACGCCCTTGGCGGTCACGCCCACGGCGCCGGCGGTGACTCCGACGGCGGTGCCCACGACGGCGCCCGCGGCCATGGCGATGCAGCCGGACTGAGATATGCCAAGCGCGGCGATCAGGGCCGCCGTGGCGGCGGCGCGGGCGATGGTCATGCTGGGGTCCCCGGATGGTCGAGCAGGGTTAACCCGCAAACGATACCAAAAGATGGCGGACGGAGCCCTGCGGCCTTTTAGAGCTTGAGCGCGCGGGGCGTCGGTCCGTCGGCCGACCGGCGGCGAGGGCCGTCATAGTTGGGGTCCACCTTGCGTCGGCGGTCAGGGCCGAAATAGTCATCGGTCCGCACATAGGGGCGCGGGTGGTCGATGATCTTCTGCAGCCGGTCCAGCACGCCGCGCGCGGTGAGCGGCTTGGCCAGGAATTCGTTGACCCCCACGTCACGGGCCTCGCTGATCCGGCGCATGGTGGAGTGGCCGGTGATCATGATGACCGGCGCCATCTGGTTTGGGCTGTCGGGGGAATTGCGCAGCAACCGCACGAAGTCGATGCCGTCCAGCGGCTCCATGGCCAGGTCGGTCATGACGATGTCGATGGGATGGGCGCGCATCTGCTGCAGCGCCTCGGCTCCGTCGCCGGCTTCGTAGATGTTCTGCAAGCCGACCGCACGCAGGACCTCGGACAACAGCACCCGCATGTGGTGGTTGTCGTCGACGATCAGGATTTTGAGGACTTCAAGCCGCACGGAGGTGGAGTTCGCCCTACAATCTAACCGAGAAAACGGGCGCTGCGTCGGTGGAGAGTGTCGTGGCCGACGGCGCGGAAGGGGGTCAGATACCGGCGTTGAACGCGCTCGGTCAACGGCCAAAATCCCTGACCGATCAGAACAAATGGCGTGGTGACGCTTGGCCCGGGGCGCTCTTGCCAAGCTAAGCGTCAGCGGTCTGCTACTTTACCGGGTAAGTGCGCGCCGCCACCCGTTTGAGCGCGGTGCCGCAGGAAGGCGTCGGCCAGGACGCAGGCGGTCATCGCCTCCACCACCGGCACGGCGCGCAGGCCCACGCAGGGGTCGTGGCGGCCCTTGGTGCGCAGCTCGATCTCCTCGCCCGCCTCGTTGATGGAGCGCCGAAGGGACAGGATTGACGAGGTCGGCTTGAAGGCCACGCGCGCCACCACCGATTGTCCTGTGGAGATGCCCCCCAGGACGCCGCCGGCGCTGTTGGAGAGGAACATCGGGCCCTCATTGCCCATGCGCATCTCGTCGGCGTTCTCCTCGCCCGAGAAGGCGGCCGAGGCGAAGCCCGCGCCAACCTCGACACCCTTGGCGGCGTTGATCGACATCAGGGCGCCGGCCAATTCGGCGTCGAGCTTGCCATAGATCGGCGCGCCCCAGCCGGCGGGCACGCCCGTCGCCTCGACCTCGACGATGGCGCCGGTGGAGGAGCCGGACTTGCGGACGGCCTCCAGATGCTCTTCCCAGACCGAGACCATCTCAGCGTCCGGGCACCAGAACGGGTTCTCGATCGTCTGGTCCCAGTCAAATCGCGACCGGTCGATGGCGTGCGGGCCGATCTGCACCACGGCGCCGCGGATCGTCACGCCCTGGAGAATCTTGCGGGCCACGGCGCCGGCGGCGACGCGTGCGGCGGTCTCGCGGGCCGAGGCCCGGCCGCCGCCGCGATAGTCGCGCACCCCGTACTTGGCGAAATAGGCGTAGTCGGCATGGCCGGGGCGGAAGGCCTGGGCGATTTCCGAATAGTCGCGGCTGCGCTGGTCGACGTTCTCGATGATCATCGAGATCGGCGTGCCGGTGGTGACCTGGCCGTCGGTGCGTTCGTCGGAGAACACCCCCGACAGGATCTTCACCGCGTCCGGTTCCTGGCGCTGGGTGACGAACTTGCCCTGGCCCGGCCGGCGTTTGTCCAGCCAAACCTGAATCTCCTCGGCCGTGAGCTGAATATTCGGCGGGCAACCGTCGACGACACAGCCCAGGGCTGGACCATGGCTCTCGCCCCAGGTGGTCACGCGGAACAGATGGCCGAAGCTGTTGTGCGACATGCCGGCGCTTCTAAACGCGGAAGGGCGCTTAGGCTAGGCCGCCCAGGCTGCGGCGAACCGGCGGAGCTGGGCGCGGGCGGCGGAATCGCCCGTCGCGCTGTCGGCGGCGAGCCTGAGGAAAAGGTGCCCCTGGCGGTGTCGGCCCCGTGTCGGCAGGCCCTGGCCCACCAGCCGGATCAGGCCGCGCTCTCCGGCCTTTTTGGTCAACCAGACGACGCGGCGGCCCAACGGTGTCTCCACCCCGATGCGGCCGCCTTCGGCCAGGAGACGGGGCTCGATCTTGACGGTGATCCACAGGTCGTCGCCGCGCACCATCATCTCGCCGTCGCCACGGATCGCGACCTCAAGCTCGGCGTCGGCCACCCGCACGGTGTCGCGGGCTCGCATCCCGGCGGGCAGGTCGATCTTCACCCGGCGGCCGTCGGGCAGTCGGTGCTCGACCTTGCCGCCCATCATCGCCACCAGGGGCGGCACCGACAGGGTGGCGGAGGCGGCCATCGGCCTGGCGACCGTCGCCGGCGGTTGGCTGATCCGGTCGCGGGGCGCCGGGGTGGTCTGCAGGATATGGTAGGCCTCCACCACCTGGCGGAAGCGTTCGGCGTCACCCCCCTTTCGGTCAGGATGGGCGCGCTTGGCGGCTTCGCGGAAGGCGCGGCGCAGCTCGGCGGGGCCGGCGAGGGGGCCAGCGCCCAGCACCTCGCGCGCTTGCTTTGCGCTCATCGTCGTGGAGGTCTCACCAGCCATTGGACACAGTCTTAGGAAGACACGGTCAATGCGGAGTTAAGCCCCTGACGCTTGGGCGGCCGCTGCGCTATATGCGGAACCATGAGCGACAAGCCCGCCATTCCCGCCTCGCCGACCGAGGACGATTACGTCCGCAACGTCACGCAAGCCGCCCCCCTGCCGCTGCTGTCGGAGGACGACCCCATGGCCCTGTTCTCCGCCTGGCTGGCGGAAGCGGTGGCCAAGGAGCCGAATGACGCCAACGCCATGGCGCTGGCCACCGCCGACGAGAGCGGCCTTCCCGATGTGCGGATGGTGCTGCTGAAGGACGCCGACGAGCGCGGTTTCGTCTTCTATTCCAACGAACAAAGCGCCAAGGGCCAGGAGATCGTCGCCAACCCCCAGGCCGCCCTGCTGTTCCACTGGAAATCCCTGCGCCGCCAAGTCCGGGTCCGGGGGCCCGTTTCCCACGTGACCGAGGCCGAGGCGGACGCCTATTGGGCCACCCGCGCCAGGCCCGCCCAGATCGGCGGCTGGGCTTCGCAGCAGTCCCAGGCCCTGCCGGACCGCCTGGCCCTGGAAAAGCGCATCGCCGAGTACGGCCTGAAGTTCGGCCTGGGCAAGGTTCCCCGCCCGCCGCACTGGCGCGGCTTCAGGATCACGCCCCACGTCATCGAGTTCTGGCGCGACCGGCCCTTCCGCCTGCATGAACGCCTGGTGTTCGTGCGCGATGGCTCGGGCTGGACCACCCAGCGGCTCTATCCTTGACCGACCCGCAGGAAGCCGAGGTCGCGGCCTGGTTCGAGGCCAGGGCAGACCGCGCCATTGAGACCGCCTGCGCCCGGGTCTATCTGGCCGGCGAACAGGCCTTCAAGATCAAGCGCCGGGTGGCGTTGGGCTATCTCGACTATTCCACCCTGGACCTGCGCCACTGGGCGCTTGAACGCGAGCTGAGCTTCAACCGCGCCGCGGCCTCCGACATCTATCGCGCGGTCCGCAAGGTGACCCGCGCCCCGGATGGCGGCCTGGAGCTGGACGGCGCCGGCGAGACCGTCGAGTTCGCCCTGGAGATGCGCCGCTTCGACGAGCATGCGGTCCTGGCCGCCCAGCCTTGGGCGGTGGACGGCCAACTCGCCGAGGCGCTGGGCCGCACGGTCGCCGGCTTCCACGTAGGCGCGCCGGTTCGCCCAAACGGCGGCGGCGGCAAGGCGCTGAAATACACCATCGACTCCAACGCCGATCTGCTGCGGGGCCTGGCGCCGCGGCTGGGCGCCGAACGCGTCGAGCAGGCTGTCACCGCCACCGACGCCGAGTATCACCGCCTCGAACCCCTGTTGGACGCCCGCCGCGCCGCCGGTTTCGGCCGCCACTGCCACGGCGACCTGCATCTCGGGAACATCCTGCTGGAGGACGGCCGCCCCATCCTCTTCGACTGCATCGAGTTCAACGATGTGTTGTCGGAGATCGACGTCCAATACGACCTGGCCTTCCTGCTGATGGACCTGCAGTTCCGTAGGCGATCCGACGCCGCGGTCCGCGCGCTGTCGGCCTATCTCGACCAGGCCGCCCGGAACTGGGGCGAGGAGCTGCGCGCCGGCATGGCCGCCCTGCCGCTGATGCTGTCGGTGCGCGCCGCCGTCCGCTCCCACGTCTGCGCCTACAGCGGTGACGACGAAGGCGCCGTCGCCTATCTCGACGCCGCCATCGCCCACCTGACCCCGGTGGCGCCAAGTCTCGCGGCGGTTGGCGGCCTCTCCGGGACCGGCAAATCCACCTTCGCCCGCCTGATCGCGCCCGGTCTCGGCGCCTCGCCCGGCGCGGTCGTGCTGCGCACCGATGAGGTTCGGAAACGCTTGCTGGGGGTCGCCCCAGACGCCCGCCTCTCCACCGCCGTCTACTCGCCCGCCTTCTATGCCGAGGTCTACGACACGATGTTCGCCGACGCCCGCGCCCTGCTGGCCGCCGGACGCGCGGTGGTGCTGGACGCCACTTTTATCCAGCCTGAGCTGCGCGCGCGCGCCGAGGCCCTGGCCGCCGAGCTGGGGGTCACCTTCCACGGCGTCTGGCTGGAGGCCGCACCGGAGATTCTCGCTGGCCGCATCGATGGCCGCACGGGGGACGCCTCAGACGCCACCCAGGCCACGCTGCAGATGCAGCTGGACCGCGACATCGGCGAGGTCAGCTGGACCCATGTCGACGCCTCCGGCCCCGCCGAGGACTCCGCGGAGGCCTGGTCGATCCGCTACGCCCGGGGTTGACCGCAGCTGGTTGGGTTGTCGCAAGCGGCCCGGGGTTCATTCTCTATTAGTCACGAGCGACCAAGGTCACCGAACAACTCGGAGATCGGTGTTATGGGCGCGCAACCGCAGACCACGGAGGTGTTGGAGGCCAGCGTGTCCAGCATGGTGGGCGTCCTGGCCTGGGAAATCGAACTGGCCGGCGCGCGCTGCATGAAGCTCGACGCCCTGATCGGCCACCTGATGACCATCCTGCCCCCGGAACATCGCGAGAAACTGGTGGAGGGTATGCACACGGTGGATCTGCTGGGCCAGCAGCTCACGAGTCTCTCCACCTTCGCCCGTCAGCTCAGCGCCGGAATCCCGGAGGAGGTGACCGCCTCGGTTGAGGACGCCCTGGGCGGCATGACTCTGGGCGCCCTGGCCGACCGGATGTTCAGTGCGCTGGGCGGCGAGGAAAAGGGCATCAATGACGGGGACGAGGCGGGCGACCTTGACCTGTTCTGAACCCACCCACGCCATCGGCAACGGGGCCGCCCGATGAACCTGGAAAGCCAGGGCCGCAGGGTCCTGATTTGCGACGTCGATCGCACCGTGCTGGAACTGTTGCAGATTCGCTTCGACCTGGCCGGCTGCCACGCCTTTGTGGCCCGCACGGGGAGCTCGGCCCTGGAGACGATCAAGTCCGCGCGCCCGGCGGCTCTGCTCCTGGAACTCAACCTGCCCGACCTGGATGGTTTCGATGTGCTGCGCGCGCTCAACCCGCGTGGTGAGGGTATCCATTTCCCCGTCCTGGTGATGGGCAAGAAGCTGTCGGCCGAGGACATCCAGCGGGCGGTGAAGCTGGGCGCCCGAGACTGCCTGACCAAGCCCTTCAGCGGCGCCGATGTGCTGGAGCGGGTCGCCCGCCAGTTCCGCCGTCAGGCTCCGGTCAGCCCGCCGCCCGCCGTTCCGGCCCCCCGCACAGCGATGGTTTAACGCCGCGGGCGGTCTCGCGCCGCATAACCTCCGCTTCCCTTGGGGTTGAAGCTGCGTCCATTGTGGGCGCCGTGAACATCCTCTTCATCACCCTTGACCAGTTCCGTGGCGACGCGCTCGCCTGCGCCGGACATCCGACGGTGCGGACGCCGCACCTGGACCGATTGGCCCGCGAGGGCGTGAGGTTCGCGCGGCACTACAGCCAGGCGGCGCCCTGCAGTCCGGGACGGGCCAGCCTCTACACCGGGACCTACCAGCTCAATCACCGGGTGGTGGCCAACGGCACCCCCCTGGACCGGCGCTGGGACAATGTGGCCAAGGCCGCGCGGCGGGCGGGCTATCAGCCCACCCTGTTCGGCTACACCGACCAGGCGGTGGATCCCCGCGACACCGCCGGACTCGACGATCCCCGCTTCAAGTCCTGGGAGGGCGTGCTGCCGGGCTTCGAGGTGGGCCTGAACTTCGCCACCCACAATCCCCAGGTCTGGATCGACTGGCTGCGCGGCCTGGGGCACGAGGTCCCCGACGACTACGACGGGGCGGTGGGCGGCGAGCCTGGACGGCCCCCCGAACATAGCCTCTCAGCCTATCACACCGACGTCCTGTTGGACTGGATCGCCGCCCAGGAAGGCCCTTGGTTCGCCCATCTCAGTCAGCTTCGCCCGCACCCGCCCTATGGCGCGGCGGGCCATTTCGCGACGATGTACGATCCAGCAGACATGACGCCGCCCATAGCCCCGTCACAGGACCGTCACCGCCTGCACGATGGCCTGCTGCGGGCCATCGGCGCGCCGGAGGACGCCTTCGAGATGGCCCAGCTCCAGGCCCAGTATTTCGGAATGGTCAGCGAGGTCGATCACCAGCTCGGCCGACTCTGGGCGGCTCTGGAGGCGTCTGGCCAGTGGCGCGACACCTTCATCCTCGTCACCGCAGACCACGGCGAGCAGCTCGGCGATCACGGCCTGATCCAGAAGGCGGGGTTCTTCGAGGAGAGCTACCATATACTGGGCATCGTCCGAGACCCCCGTCAGACCCAGGCCCACGGCACGGTGGTCGACCGTTTCACCGAGAATGTCGACGTCCTGCCGACCCTCTGCGAGGCCATGGGCCTGCCCGTGCCCGACCAGTGCGACGGCCTGCCGCTCACGCCCTTCCTGAGAGGTGAGGAGCCGCCGCACTGGCGCGCCGCCGCCCATTGGGAATTCGACTGGCGTGGCTCCAACATCGCCAAGGGTTCCCAGGCCTGGCCCTGGGACCGCCGGCTGGAGCAGCAGAATCTCGCGGTGCTGCGCTCGGAGACCGCCGCCTATGTCCAGTTCGGCGACGGCGCCTGGCTCTGTTTCGACCTCGCCGCCGATCCCACCTGGCGCACCCCGGTGACTGACACCGGTGTCGTGCTGACCCACGCCCAGGCCATGCTGACCTGGCGCGCTCAACACACCGACCGCACCCTCACCGGCCTGCTGATCGACAATGGCGGCACAGGCCGCTGGCCGGCGGCGCACGCCTGACGCAAATCGTAACCAAATCCCTCGCGTCAGGGGCGCGTGGCGTTGCGTCGGGGCCTCGCAAAACCTAGCTTGTCGCGCGCCCATTCAGAGGCCGAAGTTGGAGGACGCTTTCGATGCAAGGCAGGATGCAGGACTGGCCGCTGACGGTCGATCGGATCATCGATCACGCCAAATCCTGGCACGGCGACCGCGAGATCGTGTCGCGCTCCGTCGAAGGCCCCATGGTGCGCACCACCTACGCGCAGGTCCATGCCCGCGCCAAGCGCGTCTCCAACGTGCTGCGGGGCCTGAACATCCAGCCGGGCGACCGCGTCGCGACGCTGGCCTGGAACACCGCCCGCCACATCGAGGCCTGGTACGGGATCATGGGAATGGGGGCGGTCTGCCACACCCTCAACCCGCGCCTGTTCTCCGAGCAGCTCGTCTACATCATCAACCATGCCGAAGATAAGGTCATCTTCACCGACCTGACCTTCCTGCCGATCCTGGCCGGCATCCGCGATCAGATCCCCACCGTTCAGCACATCATCGTCTTCACCGACGACGCCCACATGACCGCCGACCTGCCCGGCGCCCATGCCTATGAGAGCCTGATCAGCCAGGTTTCCGAGGACGCCGTCTGGGGCGGCTTCGACGAGAACCTGCCGGCCGGCCTCTGCTACACCTCGGGGACGACGGGCAATCCGAAGGGCGTGCTCTACAGCCACCGCTCCAACTTCCTGCACACCCTGGTGACCATGGGCGCCGACGTCCTCGGCATCGGGGCGCTCGACACCGTCCTGCCCGTCGTGCCGATGTTCCACGCCAACGCCTGGGGCGTGGCCTTCTCGGCGCCGGCCGTGGGCGCCAAGCTGGTGATGCCGGGCGCCAAGCTGGACGGCGCCTCCATCCATGAACTGCTGGAAAGCGAGCAAGTCACCTTCTCGGCCGCCGTGCCGACGGTCTGGCAGATGCTGCTGACCCACCTGCGCGACACCGGCGGCAAGCTGACCACGCTCAAGCGCGTGGTCATCGGCGGCTCGGCCGTGCCCGAGGCCATCGTGCGGGCGTTCCGCGACGAGTACGGCGTGGCCGTGACCCACGCCTGGGGCATGACCGAGACCTCGCCTCTGGGCACCCAGGCGACGCCGAACCACAAGATCGCCGCCATGAGCGACGAGGATCAGCTTCGCTTCCAGCTCAAGCAGGGCCGTCCGCCGCTCGCCATCGACCTGCGCCTCACCAACGACGCCGGCGAGGACCTGCCCCGCGACGGCCACACCTTCGGCAAGCTGCTGGTGAAGGGCCCGTTCGTCGTGGGCGAGTACTTCAAGGGCGACGGCGGCCACATCCTCGACGACCAGGGCTTCTTCGACACGGGCGATGTCGCCACCCTCGACGAGCACGGCTTCATGCAGATCACCGACCGCGCCAAGGACGTCATCAAGTCCGGCGGCGAGTGGATCAGCACCATCGAGATCGAGAACATCGCCGCCGGCCACCCCAAGGCCGAACTGGCCGCCGTCATCGGCATGGCTCACCCCAAATGGGACGAGCGGCCGCTGCTGCTGGTCAAGCTGCGCCCCGGCCAAGAGGCTACCAAGGAAGAGTTCCTGCAGTTCCTGGAAGGCAAGATCGCCAAGTGGTGGACGCCTGACGATGTGGTCTTCGTCGACGACATCCCGCTGGGCGCCACCGGCAAGATCGACAAGAAGCTGATCCGCACTCGGATGGCTGATTATGTTCTGCCGACAGCCACGGCCGCGGCGGCCTCGACCATCGCCCTGGCCGCCCCGCCCGAGCCCAAGATCTATGCGCCGGAGCTACAGGCGCCCTTTGAGCCCGAGGCTCATGCGGAACCCGACCACGCCGGCTGGTCGCCGGCCGCCAATCCCACCCAGGAGGAGAGCCATTCCGGCCTCACGGTGGTGACGCCCACCCTGGCCGACGCGCCGGCCGCGGAGGCCGTGGCGGAGCCCCTGGTCCCTTTTCACGCTGAACCGCGGGCCGAGACGCCTGCGCCTCTGAGGGCCGCGGAGACCTCGCCGGACGACGAGCCCCTGGCCTTGCCGTTCGCGCGGCCCAAGACCCGGAAGCGCAAGGGCGACGGCTTCGCGGGCTTCTATCTCAACCTCGCCACCCTGGTGGCCCTGGCGCCGGCCCTGATGGTGGGCGCCGGCATGCTGGGCACCCGTTACGGCCTGATGGACTGGAAAACCGGCCTCGGCGTCATCGCGCTGGAATGGGCGCCCAAGGTGGCGCTGATCGCCGTGGCCGCCGGCCTGCTGGGCGTGATCATCGCGCTCTTCTCCGGGTTCGGCCGGTTCTGGGCCCGCGCCCTGATGGTGCTGATCCTCTGCGGCGCGACCTTCGGAGCCTATATCTGGGCCCGCCAGGCGCAGATCACCAACCCGCCGATCAACGACGTCTCCACCGACTGGACCATGCCGCTGACCTTCTCCCAGAAGATGATGCGCGAACGGGGCCCTGAGGCGATCATGGTTGAGGCTGATCCGATACGACCGCTGGATTCAGCGGCCTATTCCGGCCGCCGCATCGCCGACATCAACGCCGAGACCTGCGCCGACGCCAGGCCTCTGATGCTGGCCCAGGCGCCTGGCGCGGCCTACGTCCAGGCCAAGGCGGCGATAGAGCAGGCGGGTTTGGCTCTGGTGACCGACGATCCCGCCACGGGGCGCCTGGAGGCCACCGGCCGCAGCCTGGCCTTCGGTCTGAAGAACGACGTCGTGGTCCGCGTCCTGCCGGCGCCGCAAGGCTCGCGTATCGATGTCCGCGCCATCGGCCGCGTCCCGGTCGCCGACTTCGGCGCGAACTGCGCCCGGGTCACCGGGCTCATTGGGGCGATGCGGAGCTGATATCCCGGATCTGGCCCGCGCCGTGTTGGACCCAAGGCTCTGAGGGGGGGCGGTTCGCGCTCGCTCCCCGGGGTCGCCCTTCCGGCCGCCCGAGGCTGAAAGCGCAGGCCCTGGGGCGAACGGGGCGTTGATCATTCCCGTACGGTAGGCGCAGTGACCATCCTCTATTCCATCGGCCTGGGCCTGGTTCTGCTGATTGTCGGTGGCGAGGTTCTTGTGCGCGGGGCGTCGAGCGCAGCGCGCCGGATGGGGGTCAGCCCGCTGGTCATCGGCTTGACCCTGGTGGGCTTTGGCACCTCGACTCCCGAGCTGGTCACCAGCCTTCAGGCGGCGTTTCAGGGCTCGCCAGGCATCGCGGTGGGCGGGGTGGTGGGATCCAACATCTCCAATGGCCTGCTGATTCTGGGACTGACGGCGCTGGTCGCGCCCATCGCCATTGATCGCCGCGCGTTCATACGGGTCGTTCCGATGCTGGCCCTGGTCACCGGCGCCACGGTCTGGGTCTTCCTGAGAGGCGAACTCACCCGCCCTATCGGACTTGTCGCGGTGAGCGTGCTGGCGGCCTATGTCGTGGTGGTCTGGCTGTTTGAGCGCGGCGCCTCCGATCCCGAAGGCAAGCGGATCGAAGGCCGGGCCGACATGAAGTCCGCCTGGCGCGGACAGGTTTGGCTTGCCGTAATCCTGGCCTTCGTGGGGATCGGCATAACCGTCGCCGGTGCGCATATCCTGGTCGAGGGGGCGGTGGGGCTGGCCCGGGCGCTGGGGGTTTCCGACACCGTGGTGGGACTCACGGTGGTGGCGGTCGGGACCTCGATGCCTGAACTGGCCACCAGTCTCGTGGCGGCCTTTCGCAGGCAGGGCGACGTGGCGCTTGGGAATATCGTCGGTTCCAACCTGTACAATCTGCTCGGAATCCTTGGCGTGACAGCGGTCGTCAAGCCCCTCGCCGTTCCCCCCGAGATCGTCGCCGTGGATATCTGGGTGCTGGCCGCCGCCACCGCGGCGATGACCTTCTTCGCCATCAGAGGCATGAAGATTTACCGCCTGCAGGGCCTGGCCCTGGTGATGGGATACCTCGCCTATCTGGGCTGGCTCCTCTGGAACGCAGGTGTCTTCGAAGGCGGCAGCCTATCGGCCCTGTTCAACTGACGGGTGTCACCAATGAGCAAGTCATAGACCCAAGTCCCTCAGGCCGCCCGGTACTCGCTCTCTGGCCCCGGCGTCCCGTCGGTGGTCACCAACCCCCGCCGCACCAGGTCGATCATGTGGCCTAGGACTGACCGCGCCGCAGCCGGATGCAGGCGGGGATCGACGTCGGCATAGAGCACCGGCACCATCTCGCGGATCTTGCCGTGGCCCTCCGTCACCGCCTTCAGCACCTGGGCTTCGCGGGCGCGGCGGTGGGCGATATAGGCGTCGATGAAAGGGGTCACGTCGGTGATCGGCGGGCCGTGGGTCGGCCAGAGGATCGAGAACGCGCGGGCCTTCACCTTGTCCAGGCTGTCCATGTAGTCGGTCATGTCGCCGTCCGGCGGCGTGATCACCGTCGTCGACCAGCCCATGATGTGGTCGCCGGAGAACAGGGCGTTCTCTTCCTTCAGCGCGAAGCAGATGTGGTTGGAGGTGTGCCCTGGTGTGGCGATGGCCTCCATCGTCCAACCCGGGCCTTCCAGCACCTGGCCGCCGCCGCACAGGCTGACGTCGGGCGCGAAGCCGAAGTCGGCGCCGGCTTCCATCCGCACGCCGCTGTCGTCCACGGGGATCTCGGCCACCGCGCAGCCGTAGATGGTCGCCCCCGTCCGCGCCTTCAGCGGTCCGGCCAGCGGCGAGTGGTCGGAGTGGTGGTGGGTGATCAGGATGTGGGTGATCTTCTCGCCGGGCTCCAGCGCCCCGAGGATCGCCTCCAGATGGTCGTCCATGTCGGGGCCGGGATCGATCACCGCCACCTCGCCGCGGCCGATGATGTAGGTGCCGGTGCCGAGATAGGTGAAGGGCCCCGGGTTGTTGGCCACCACCCGCCGGATCAGCGGCGAGACCTGGTCCACCTTGCCGTATTCGAACTTGATCTCGCGGACATAGGGAATCATCGGGCTATCCTTTTTCCGGCGCGGTCTTTGCGCTGTGACCCCTCAGTTCAGGATTGTGAGGCGGTTATGGCGGCGCAGGCGGCGATGTTTGTTTCAAAACGACTTCAGCGGGTGGTCTTCGCCTTGATGTGTCTCATGACGGCGCAACTGATTCTGACCATGGCCAGTTGCGAGCCCGACGAACCGGCCCTGCTGGGCGCGGTCCGCGTGCCCATTTCCTACCCCAGTTAGTGCGATAGCCAAACGTGGTCGCCGGTTTTGGCGGCCATCGCACGCCCTTCAGGATGCCGGCAGGACGCCGTTGAGGTCATAACCGGCCTCAAGCCCCAGCTTGACCAGTTCGTCGCGGGATCGCGCGCCGTCCATCGCCTCGCCCAGCGACCAGGTGATGATCGAGCGGGTGCCAGACCGGCAGAAGGCCAGCACCGGCCCTTCGGAATTTTCCAGGATCGACCGTTCCTGGGTCACCTGGTCCTGGGTCGGACCGCCGCGCACCGGGACGTAGGCGTACTGGAGGCCGGCCGCCTTGGCTGCGGCCTCGACCGCCGCGCTGGTGGGCTGGGCAGGGTCCTCGCCGTCCGGGCGATTGTTGATCACCAGCTTGAAGCCCAGGTCGGCGGCCCTTTGCAGGTCCTCCAGGGTGATCTGCGGGCTGACGGAGAGCTGGTCTGTGACGCGTCGAAATTCGGTCATGGTCTGACTTCACTTAAGCTGGGAGGAGGCCCTTCGTTGACATCATCGGGGGGCGATGAAACTTTCGCAACGCCCGGCCGTCAAATGGCCCTCTACCTTGAGCTCCCAAATCCATGTTGCGTTTCATAGGCCGACGACTCCTCGTGGCCATCCCGACGCTGTTCCTTGTCGTCACGCTGGCCTTCTTCATGATGCGCGCGGCGCCTGGCAGTCCCTTCGACATGGACCGCAAGCTGTCGCCTGAGATCGAGGCCAACGTCATGGCCAAGTACGGGATGGATAAGCCCCTCGGCGCCCAGTACGCCGACTATCTGAAGGGCGTGTTGCACGGCGATTTCGGGCCGTCCCTGAAATACAAGGACAAGACCGTCCTGCAGATCCTGCAGGAGAACTACAAGGTCAGCCTGACCCTGGGCCTTTCGGCCATCACCTTGGCGGGCGCCATCGGCGTGACCCTGGGCGTGCTCGCGGCCCTGAAACAGAACGGCTGGGTGGATTACGGGGTCATGGGGGTGGCGATCATCGGGGTCTGTATCCCCACCTTCGTCACCGCCCCGCTGCTGGTCCTGCTGTTCGGGTCGATCCTGCAATGGCTGCCAAACGGCGGCTGGAACGACGGGGCGATCCAGAACCTGATCCTGCCGATCACCGTGCTGGCCCTGCCGCAGATCGCCATCATCTCGCGCCTGACCCGGGCCGGCATGATCGAGGTCCTGCAGTCCAACTATGTCCGCACCGCGCGCGCCAAGGGTCTGCCGGCCCACCGGGTGGTGTTCAAGCACGCCCTGCGCGCCGCTATCCTGCCCCTGGTGAGCTATCTCGGCCCCGCCTGCGCGGGCCTGCTCACCGGCTCCTTGGTGGTGGAGAAGATCTTCAACCTGCCGGGCCTGGGTAAGTTTTTCGTGATCTCCGCCCTGCAGCGAGACTACACCGTCGTCATGGGCATGGTGATCTTCTACGCCACCCTGATCCTGTTCCTGAACCTGGTCGCCGACCTGCTCTATGCGGTCCTTGATCCCCGCGTGAGGCTGTCGTGAGCACTCCTATTCTCGCTCCCGGCTCGCGCGAAGGCGCCGCCCTCATGGAAACCGCCGTCAAGGGCCGCAGCCTTTGGGACGACGCGCGCCGTCGCCTGATGCGCAACGGGGGCGCGGTCGGCGGCATGATCATGCTGGCCGTCCTGGTCCTGGTGGCGGTCATCGGTCCCTATGTGGTCCCCTTCGCCTATGACCAGATCAACAAGGGTGACGTCTGGGCCGCCCCGCTCACCGGCGGCCACCTGCTGGGCGCCGACTCGCTGGGCCGCGACCTGCTGGCCCGGCTGCTGATGGGCCTGCGGGTGTCGTTGGCCATCGGCCTGATCGCCACCCTGGTCTCCCTGGTCATCGGCGTCGTCTGGGGCGCGGTGGCGGGCTTTGTCGGCGGCGTGGTGGACGAGGTGATGATGCGCATCGTCGACGTCCTCTATTCGCTGCCCTTCATCTTCTTCGTCATCCTGCTGATGGTGACCTTCGGCTCCAACATCATCCTGATCTTCATCGCCATCGGGGCGGTGGAATGGCTGACCATGAGCCGGATCGTGCGGGGCCAGACCCTGTCCCTGAAGCACAAGGAATTCGTGGAGGCGGCGCGGGCGGCGGGCCTGACCCAAGGGTCGATCATCGCCAAGCACATTGTCCCCAATCTGCTGGGCCCTGTGGTCGTCTACGTCACCCTGACCATCCCGGCGGTCATCCTGGCCGAGAGCTTCCTCAGCTTCCTCGGCCTGGGGGTTCAGCCCCCCATGGCCTCGCTCGGCACCCTGATCGCCGGGGGCGCGCAGGACATGGAGTTGGCCTGGTGGCTGCTGCTCTTCCCGTCGCTGACGATGGTCGTCACCCTGATGAGCTTCAACTTCATCGGCGACGGCCTGCGCGACGCCATCGACCCAAAGGACAGATAGTCGAAATTCCGTCTCCCCTGGTGGGAGACGGAACGCCTTGGTCCCTACCTCACCCGCCGCGCCCGCACCGCGCGTTGGCCGTCCAGGTTCATGAAGTAGCCCATGGCGGCCTTGCGAATCTCGGCCTTGGAACCGGCCTTGGGGGCGCGGGACACGGCCTCATCGTCGTTCTGGGCCCACACAGCGCCGCCCTCCAGCTCCACGGTCCAGCGGCGGTCGCCGCCCTGGTAGGCGCGGACAACGGTGGTGGCGACGCGGTCCAGGTCCTCGGGCTTCTCGCCGCGATCGAACATGGCCATCGAGGGCAGGGTGAAGCCGAAGGCCTGCTTGCGGGCGGCGCGGGCCTGTTCACGGTCCACCACCACGATGTCGCCCTTCTTCTCGGCCACATCCAGGCTGGAGACGGCGGCGTCATAGCAGGCGAGCCGCTCAGCCGCCTCGGTCTTGCCCTTGCAGTCGATGAGGTTCTGGAAGACCGCCGTTCGCGCCTCGACCTTGGGCTCGGCGGCGACCGCTGTGCTGGTGATGGCGCACGCAGCCAGGGCGGCCAGCTTTAAGCGCGTGGAAAACTGTGTCATCCGTGACCCCATGATCTCGATATCTCGCATTGATAAGGCGCTGCGGTCGCGCGGCAAGCCGATGATGTTGGCGCTCGCCGCCTTTTCGCTCCTGGCTCTGGCCGGGTGTTCGCAGAAGGCCTCGCGTCCGCCCTGTCCCGCCGGCCAGGTCTGCCTGCAGGTGGGCAATGGCTCCGAGCCCGCCAGCCTGGATCCGCACAAGTCCACCGGCACCTGGGAGGACCGGATCATCTCGGACATGATCGTGGGACTTCTGACCTCCGATGCCGAGGGCGAGTCGATTCCCGGTATGGCCGAACGCTGGACCAGCAGCGCCGACGGCAAGACCTGGACCTTCTATCTGCGCGACGCGGTGTGGTCCGACGGCGTGCCTGTGACCGCCGACGACTTCGTCTTCGCGTTCCGCCGCATCCTCGATCCCAAGACGGCGGCGGAATACGCCTCGCTGATCTACTTCATCAAGAACGCCCAGCCGGTGAACGAGGGCAAGATTCCGGGGACGGAGCTCGGCGTGCGGGCAGTCACCCCCAAGGTGCTGGAGATCAACCTGGAGCATCCGGCGCCCTACATCACCGAGGTCGCCAAGCATCAGACCATGCTGCCGGTGCCCAAGCACGTTGTGGAGAAGTGGGGCGACGCCTGGAGCCAGCCGGCCCACTACGTCTCCAACGGCCCCTACATGCTGAAGAGCTGGGCCCTGGGCGACCATGTGGGCGTGGTGAAGAATCCGCGCTTCTACGACGCCAAGAATGTCTGCATCGACCAGATCAACTACTATCCCACCAATGACGCCATCGGCGCCGAGCGTCGGGTCCGCCGCGGCGAGCTCGATATGAACGCCGACATCCAGTCCAACCGCATCGCCTTCCTGCGTGAGCGGATGCCGGAATACGTCCACACCCACACCTATCTCGGTGTCGCCTATCTGGCCTTCAATTCCGCGATCCCGGCCTTCAAGGACAAGCGCGTGCGCCTGGCCCTCGACATGGCTATCGACCGGGAGTTCATCACCGGCAAGCTGCTGCGGGGCGGCCAGACGCCGGCCTATACCTTCGTGCCGCCGGGCGTGGCCAACTACACCGCCGCCGCGCCGCCGGTCTGGTCCACCTGGACGCTGGAGCAGCGCCAGGCCGAGGCCCGCCGTCTCCTGGCCCAGGCGGGCTATGGCCCCAAGAATCCGCTGAAAGTCGAGATCAAGCACCGGAACAGTCCTGATCCGATGTTGTTCATGCCGGCCGTCCAGGCCGACTGGAAGGAGATCGGCGTCGAGACCGCCCTGATGCAGAACGAGACCCAGATCGCCTATGCGGCCTATCGCTCACGGGACTTCCAGGTGGCCGACGCCGCCTGGATCGCCGACTACAACGACGCCATGAGCTTCCTCTATCTGCAGCAGTCCTCCACGGGGTCGCAGAACTACGGCGATTACAAGAACCCGGTGTTCGACGCCCTGCTGGCCCGGGCCGACAACGAGCCGGACGTCAACCTGCGGGCGGGCTACCTTGCACAGGCCGAGCACATCATGCTGGAAGACGCCACTGTGGCCCCGATCTACTTCTACGTGAACAAGAACCTGGTCTCGCCGAAGATCACGGGCTGGAAAGACAACCTCGTCGATCATCACCGCTCGCGATTCCTCTGCATGCCGCGCGCAGGGGGCTGATCGGGGGCGGTCGGCCGCGCCGCGCCTCAGGCGTAGCCGAGCAACTCGCGCAGACCCGGCGCCATGAAGTCCACGGCCCGCTTCTGCGCGTCCGGCAGAACCTCGGGCAGGGCCATGCCCACCGACAGCTTCTCGCGCGAGGTGGCGCTGTGTTCGCGCGCCGAGCCCACCCGCACGCGGTCGCGCCAGTCATCGGTGACGGCGACCCCGAACTTGGCCAGCAGATCGGCGAAGTAGGTTTCCGCGGCCTGGGCGTCCAGATCCTTCAGATGGCCGACGATGTCCTCGTAGCGCACCAAGTGCGCCCCGGTCCCCAGCCACGCCACGGCATGGAAGGTGAAGGCCTCCCGCAGCGCCGGCGCCTTCCCGGGGATGCCGAAGATCATCATGTTCATCATCTGCTCGACGGTGACCGCCCCGTTCTTCAGGGGGTTCAGCTCGGGGTGATCCAGCTGGTCCGACAGGCTGAACCTCGCCCGGGCCAGAACATAGTCGTAGGGATCACGGACCAGGATCACCTGATTGGCATGCTTCAGGGCCATCAGCGAGATGTCGGCGAACAGCAGATGCCCGACGCTGAACGACGGCCGGCCGGGGTTCAGCGCGCCGATGTGCTGCTGCAGGTTCTGCACCTGGATGAACTCGCGGTCGTAGTGCTGCTCGGTGGGGACGAACATGCGCACGATGTTGCGCAGCAGATGGGTGCCGCATTTCGGCACGCTGTTCAGGAAGGCGGTCTGGCGCAGCGGCGCCTGGGCGAACTTCCGCACCTCGGGGCCCAGGGTGTCGGGCTTGCTGCGGATGATGGCGACCGGTTGAGCCATGGGGACGCTCCTGGAGACAGGCCCTATCGCTAGGCGCCGGGCGGTCCTCACGCAACCCAAAATAAGACGCGCTCCGCACGCGGAAAATCCGCTAGCCTCGTCCAAACGGCCTAGGGGGCGGCGCTGAGATCATGAATGGCTTCGACCAGACGCGACGGGGCCTGATCGGTGGTCTCGCGGCGACCGGGCCGCTGGCCGCCTGCGCCACGGCTCTGCCGGGTCCGCGCCGCATGATCCAGGTCAATCTGACTGACACGCCCCTGCCTCCCGCCCCCGCGGACAAGGTGGCGCCCACCGACGACGCCGTGCTGCAGGCCGGGTTCGATCCGGTTCAGCGGATGACCGTGCCGGTGATGATCGAGGGCAAGGGCCCCTTCACCTTCGTCGTCGACACCGGCGCCAACCACTCGGTGCTGGCCATAGAGACCGCCGCGGGGCTGAACCTGCCCAGCGGCGGCGGCGCGGCGATCCATGGCATCGCCGGGGTTGAGCCCGCCGAGACCGTGTATGTACGGCAGCTGACCGTCGGCGCCGTGGTGACCAAGCGAATCCGCATGCCGCTGGTGTCACGCCGCAACCTGGGCGCCGACGGTCTTCTGGGGGTGGACGTTCTCACCCGCCGTGACGTTCAGCTCGACTTCGAGCGCAACCGCTTCAACATCGCCCCCTCCAATTCCAGCTTCCGTCAGGCGGCCACCACCGGCGGCACGGGCCGGCTGGCCGCGCCGGTGGTCGATCCCAATATCGTGGTGGTTCCGGCCCGATACCGGTTCGGTCAGCTCACCATCATCGACGCCGAGGTCGGGGTCGGCCTGCCCATCACCGCCTTCCTGGACTCAGGCGCCCAGTCGACGGTGGGCAACCTGGCCCTGCGCGACGCCGCCTTCCTGCAGGAGCCGGGCCTGGCCCTCAGAACGACGCGGGTTCAACTGGTCAGCGCCACGGGCCAGACAGTCTCGGGGGACCTGGCGCGTTTGCCCGGCCTGCGGCTGGGTGGGTTGCGCATTGGCAACCTGTCCTGCGTCTTCGCCGACCTGCACACCTTCAAGATCTGGGACCTGGTGGATCGCCCGGCCATCCTGATCGGCATGGACGTCATGCGCCACTTCAAGACCATCGAGCTGGACTTCGGCCGCCGGGAGGTGGTTTTCGAGACCGGCGCGAAGCCGGCCCCCGCCGTCGTGGGACTTCCGGGGGCCGCGCCGCCGACCTGAGCCGGGTCTTAGAAAGCGCCGGGTCGAGGGGCGAGGACGGCGGCCTTGCCGCCGCTGCGCAGGCGTTCGTCCACGAGGCCGTCCAGGATGCTCTGGGCCCGCGGATCGCCCATGATCCAGGCCGCGGCCGCCAGGGTCTGAAGCGAGGTGGCAGACACCCCCAGCGCACTCTCCAGGGCCTCGAAGGGCGACTTCTGCTTGGTCATCCGCTTCAGGCGAACGTCACCCTTCAGGTCGGCCAGGGCCTTGGCCTTGTCCACCGCCTGGTAGAAGCCGCCGATCTCGTCGACGAGGCCGATTTGGCGCGCCTGGGCGCCGGTCCAGACCCGGCCTTTGGCGATCTCCCGCACCCGGGCCTCGGGCAGGCGTCGTCCCTCGGCCACGCGGGTGATGAAGTTGGCGTAGATCTGGTCCATCCAGCCGGCGAAGGCCGCGCGGTCGGCGGCCGAGAACTCCTGGCCCATGCCGAAGGCGCCCGCATAGGGGCTGCCCACCGTGGTCTCGCGCACGTCGACCCCGTACCTGGCCAGCGCGGGGCCGAGCGCGAACTTGCCGCCATAGACGCCGATGGAGCCGGTGAGCGTCGTGGGCTGGGCGACGATCGCCGAGGCCTGGGAGGATATCCAGTAGCCGCCCGAGGCCGCATAGGCGCCCATGGAGACCACCACCGGCTTCTTGGCCGCCTTGGCCGCGCGCACGGCGGCCAGGATCTGCTCCGACGCGGTGTCGGAGCCGCCCGGCGATGAGACCCGCAGGACGATGGCCTTGATGTCCTTGTCTTCGACGGCGTCGTAGATCGCCTTGGAGAGGTCGTCGGAATAGATGGTCGACCCGCCGGAGAACGGATTGCGGGCGCCGTTCTTGCCCGTGACGATCGCGCCCTCGCCCTCGATCACCGCGATGGCCGGACCCGAGCCGCCGCCGCGGTCGTGGCTGGCGCGCATGTAGTCGTCGAAGTCCACCAGCTTGGCGCCGTCGCCGGCCTTGGCCAGGATCGCGGTCTGGGCTTCCTTCACCTGGCCAACCTTGTCGATCAGCCCCAGCTTGGCGGCGTCCTCGGCGAGATAGGGCCCGGATTCGATGGCCGCCTGCAGGGTGGCGGGGTTCTTCTTGCGGTCCAGGGCCGCCGTGGTCAGGCCGGTGCGGTAGACCGAGCCCATCCAGGACTGCGTGGCCTGCTTGTGAGCGGCCGTATAGTCGTCGTGCAGGTACGGATTGACCGCGTTCTTGTACTCGTGGCGCTGCTCGAAGTCGGCCTTGACGCCATACTTGTCGAACAGGCGCTTGAAGAAGACCTCCTCACTCGCCAGGCCCGTGACCTGGAACGAGGCGCCCGGCTGCATCCACAGGTCCCCGGTGGACGCGCCAAGCATGTAGGTCGCGGTCACCACGCCCGAAGGGTAGAGCCCCTGGCTATGGGCCAGGATCGGCTTGCCGGCCGCCTGGAAGTGCCGGAAGGCCAGGCGCAGTTCGTCGGCCTGGGCGGGCTCCATGCCACCCTCGGGCAGGCGCACCATGACGGCCTTCACCTTGCCGTCGGTCTCCGCCCGGCGAAGGGTCTCGATCACAGACATCACCGACATCGACCGGCGGCCGAAGGCGGCGAAGGGATTGGAGGGGTCCTGGTCGGACAGCGGGCTGCGCAGGTCCAGGGACAGCACAGCGCGGGCCGGGGTCGCCTCGGGCCGAGTCGCGCTGGCGGCCATCGAGATCAGCAGGAAGGGCACGCCCACAAGGAACAGCACCAGGCCCGCGAAGACGCCGGCCGCGGTGATCAGAAACTGCTTCATGGGAATCCCGCGCGAGAAAGTCGCCTTACGCTATATGGCGGCGCGTTTCGTTGAAATGAAGGCCCTGCAATCCGCGCGGGAGAATTGGTTTGCGAGGGTGGCGTGCGGGTCACCCCAACCCGCTCGTCCCTGCCAAGGCCGGGATGAGCGGAATTTTGTTAAGCGGCCAGCGCGAGGCTCTTGGGCAGGACATTGTCCAGGGACAGCAGGCTGACGATGCCTTCGTCGGTCGACATCACTGCGTCGACGAATTCGCGCACCTGGTCGGCGCCAACGTCCGGCGGCTCGTGCAGCATGTTCTCGGTGACCGTGAGGATGTCGCAGACCGCGTCCACCAGCAGGCCGACCTCCCGGTCATGAATCTGGGTCACCACCACGACCGAGGACTGGTTCGGCGTCGCCATGCCCAGACCCAGGCGCGAGGCCAGGTCCACCACCGGCAGGATGGAGCCGCGCAGATTGATCATCCCCAGCACATGGCTCGGGGCGTGGGGAAGGGGGGTCGAGGCGGTCCAGCCACGGATCTCGCGCACCGACATGATGTCGATGGCGAACTGCTGCCCGCCGGCCATGATGGAGATCAGTTCGGCGCCGACATGCGGCAAACCCCCGGACGCTTGCATCAGAACTTCCCCGCTAGATCGCCTGTGGGCGCCGTTGCGCACGTCGCCACCCCGCAAGGTCTGAACCGCTGTGGTTAATGTTTCGGAAATCCCGCGTTGGGCCGGGGCGGCGGATGGCGCGGCGCGTTGTCGCGCTGGCCGGGCCCCGAGTCGGGGACCGCCCGGCCGCCAGATCAGATCACGCGAGCTTTTGGCCGACCAACAGCGCCCGGCGAGCCGACGGTCGACCGCCGCCGCGACGACAAGCGCTGCGGGATCAAGCCGCGGTCTTCCAGTGGGGCTGCAGTTCGACGTGCGGGGGGCAGGGGGCGACCGCGCCCTGAGGCAAGCCCACCAAGTCATTGGCGAAGCCGTGGTTCACGTCGCGATGATGGGCCTCGTCGGCGCGGACCACCAGGACCACGTCACGAAGTGTGGCGGTGACCGGCAGATTCCAATAGCGGATGGCGATGGCGGGCGCCGGCACGTTGGGGGAGCGGCCCTCGTCGATCTCGGCCAGGTAGTGTGTGTAGCTGATCACAGCCTCTTCCTCGAAATAGCCCACCAACCGGTGCGCGGTCTTGGGCGCGACGAGGTAGAGGCCGAAGAAGAACAGGTAGAAGACCCACTGGGCGGCGATGACCATGAACCGCTCGAAGGCGGTAGGTTGGGCGACCTCGATGAAGGTCATCAGGTGCATGCGCTCGTTTTCGGCTTCATCCATCAAGGTGCGGATCCATCCGCGGTCATCCTCCATGCGGCGCAGGCACTTCAGGTGGTTGAGCGTGGCGCCGACCATGCCCGGCACCGCAGCGACGGTCTCCAGGACCACAGCCCGGTGGCCGTAGCGCTTGGCGAAGAAGGTGTCGGCGAATAGGCGCAGGAATTTGGTGACCCCCAGGGCAACCCGGTCGGACATGTTGGTCGGCGGAAAGTGAACGCTCAGATCGACGAGGGGCGGCGTGGCGAGGGTCATGACGAGCTCCGGAAACTAGATGACGGAGATCTACCCTCGTCCCCGTGGATCAGAAATTCGGGAGTGACACCTAAGGGTCGCTACGGAGGCCCTACCTTGCCCGAGCTTTGGCGGGGACAAGATGTCGACCGTGAGCCGACCAGGCGGCGAGCGCGGCCATGGCCAGCAGTGGCGCGACATAGCAGGCCCAGCAGTGCTCAGCTTGCTGAGCGCCACACATCAACCCGCGGTGAGCAGTCGTCCACATATGCATCGCCGCCACCGCAGCCGTGGCCAGGGCGCTCGCGCCCAAGATCGGGGCCATTGCCCGCCAGGGCGAGGGATGGGACGGGTCAGGCTGCGCCATAGGCAGGGCTCCACACCGGAGATCGGCTGGGACACACGATAAAGGATGCGACGGTTCAGCCGCCTTGATCTTCATCAATGTGCCCGGCGGCGATCCCCGGCATTGCGCACCCAACTTCGTAAGTTCGGATGGGCGATCGATGACACAGCTGTCTGTCAACCAAGATGAGGGCGCGCCATTCGACGTGGTGCTGCTCTACATCTTCACAGGGGTTGGGGCCCTCGCGGCGCTACTTGCCGCAGCCTTCACTCAGGATCCCCTGTTCCGCTTTCACAGCTATATTTTCCTGGCGGCCTTCGTGTTGGCCGCTGGTGTGATGACGGCCGGCGTCGGCTACGGAAAGTTCCGGTCGGAACCGACCCGATACGCCGACGGGGTGATCCGGGCAGGCGTCATCGCCACGATGTTCTGGGCGATGGTGGCCATGCTGGTGGGGGTGGTGATCGCCGCCCAGCTTACTTGGCCCACCATCTTCTACTTCCCGGAGGCCGGCTGGCTGAACTTTGGCCGGCTGCGCCCGCTCCACACCTCAGGCGTGATCTTCGCGTTCGGGGGCAACGCCCTGATCGCCACCTCCTTCTGGGTCGTGCAACGCACCTGCCGCGCACGCCTGGCTGGCGGCGTCGCGCCCTGGTTCGTGTTCTGGGGCTACCAGCTCTTCATCGTGCTGGCGGCCACCGGCTATCTGGCGGGCATCACCCAGTCGAAGGAATACGCCGAGCCGGAATGGTACGTGGACCTTTGGCTGGCCGTGGTCTGGGTCGCCTATCTGCTGGTCTTCCTGGGCACCATCTGGAAGCGCAAGGAACCCCACATCTACGTGGCCAACTGGTTCTACCTGGCCTTCATCATCACCGTGGCGATCCTGCACATCGTCAACAACATGGCCCTGCCGGTGGGGCTGCTGAACCACCGCAGCTACTCGGTCTATTCCGGGGTCCAGGACGCCCTGGTGCAGTGGTGGTACGGCCACAACGCGGTCGGCTTCTTCCTCACCGCCGGCTTCCTGGGGATGATGTACTACTTCGTGCCCAAGCGGGCCGAGCGGCCGGTCTATTCGTACCGACTGTCCATCGTCCACTTCTGGTCGCTGATCTTCATCTACATCTGGGCGGGTCCGCACCACCTGCACTACACGGCCCTGCCGCAGTGGACCCAGACGCTCGGGGCCACCTTCTCCATCATGCTCTGGATGCCCTCCTGGGGCGGCATGATAAACGGCCTGATGACGCTCTCGGGCGCCTGGGACAAGCTGCGCACTGACGCGGTCATCCGGATGATGGTGGTGGCCCTGGCCTTCTACGGCATGTCCACCTTCGAGGGCCCGCTGATGAGCCTGCGGGAGGTCAATGCGCTCTCCCACTACACCGACTGGACCATCGGGCACGTCCATTCCGGCGCTCTGGGTTGGGTCGGATTCATCTCGTTCGGCGCGGTCTACTGCATGGTCCCGTGGCTGTGGAAGAAGGAGAAGATTTTCTCCAACGCCTTGATTGAATGGCATTTCTGGATCGCGACGACGGGCATCCTGCTCTACATCGCCGCGATGTGGGTCTCGGGCATCATGGAGGGCCTGATGTGGCGCGAGTACACGCCGCAGGGCTTCCTCGCCAACAGCTTCGTCGAGACCGTCGCGGCCAAGCACATCGAGAACATCATCCGCACGGTGGGGGGGCTCATGTACCTCTCCGGCGCGGTGATCATGTCCTACAACCTGTGGCGGACCGTCAGGATGCCGGGTCATGAGGCCCAGCCTCAAGGCCTGAGTTCCCTGCCCGCCCTCGCGGCGGCTGAGTAGGGGGCCCTGACCATGTGGACCAAACACGCCAAGTTCGAGCGTCACTCGCTCTGGATGATCATCGGCATCGTCATCGTCGTCTCCATCGGCGGTCTCGTGGAGATCTCGCCGCTCTTCTACCTGGAGAGCACGGTGGAGAAGGTGGAGGGGATGCGCCCCTACACG
Organism: Phenylobacterium sp.; assembly: GCF_037968635.1. Classification (GTDB taxonomy): domain Bacteria; phylum Pseudomonadota; class Alphaproteobacteria; order Caulobacterales; family Caulobacteraceae; genus Phenylobacterium. The sequence continues at coordinate 10,114 of NZ_JBBKVV010000182.1, read as the reverse complement.
CCCCTCGAGCTTGAAGGCCGCGACATCTACATCCGGGAGGGCTGCTACACCTGCCACTCGCAGATGATCCGCCCGCTGCGCGACGAGGTCGAACGCTACGGCCACTACAGCCTGGCCGCCGAGAGCATGTACGACCATCCCTTCCAGTGGGGCTCCAAGCGTACGGGGCCCGACCTCGCCCGGGTCGGGGGCAAGTACTCCGACAGCTGGCACAAGGATCACCTGACCGACCCCCGCTCGGTAGTGCCGGAATCGGTGATGCCGCCCTACGCCTTCCTGCGCGACAAGGATCTCGACTACCGCGAGGTGCAGGCCAAGCTGTCGGCCATGACCAAGGTCGGGGTGCCCTACACCCAGGATCAGATCGACCACGCCAAGGACGATCTGGAAGCCCAGGCCGATCCCTTCGACAGCCGCGCCACCGCCCTCAAGAAGCGCTACGGCGCCAAGCTGGCCCAGCGGGACTTCGACGGCGATCCGGATCGGGTCACCGAGATGGACGCCCTGATCGCCTATCTGCAGATGCTGGGCGGCCTGGTGGACTTCCGAACCTATCGCGCCGACGCCCCGGAGAACCAGCGATGAGCGGCCTCTCCTACGAAGCGGTCGCCCGTTTCGCCCAGCAGGGAGGGACCGTCTACTTCGGCCTGCTCTTCCTCGCCGGTGTGATCTACGCCCTCTGGCCCCGCCACACAGAGACCTTCAAACGCCTGGCGGCCCTGCCGCTGGAGGACTGCGAGGACGACCATGTCCCATCGTGAAACCGACGAACATTCCGGCGTCGAGACCACCGGCCATGAGTGGGACGGCATCCGCGAGCTGGACAATCCCCTGCCGCGCTGGTGGCTCTACATCTTCTACGGCAGCATCGTCATCGCGGCGATCTACTGGGTGTTCATGCCCTCCTGGCCCGGCGTGAATTCCTACGCCAAGGGGGTGCTGAACCAGTCCGACCGGGTCGACGTGGCCAAGCAGCTGGAGGCCCTGCAGACACAGCGCGGCGCCGAGGGGGCGATGCTGCGCAGCGCCTCCCTGGAGACCATCGAGACCGATCCCAAGCTCCAGGCCTATGCGCTCGCCGTCGGCCAGTCGGTGTTCGGCGACAACTGCGCCACCTGTCATGGCGTCGGGGGCACGGGGTCGAAGGGCTACGCCAACCTGCGCGATGATGTGTGGCTCTGGGGCGGCAGCCTGGAGGACATCCAGCACACCATTCAGGTCGGGGTGCGCTCGGACAATCCTCACACCCGGCAGTCGCAGATGCCGGCCTTCGGCCGCGACCAGATCCTGAAGCCGGCCCAGATCGACGATCTGACCGAGTACGTCGTCGCCCTCTCACGGCGTCCCGCGCGGGCCGCCGCCGTGGCGCGCGGCGCGCCGATGTTCGCCGAGCAGTGCGCCGTCTGCCACGGTCCGCAGGGGAGGGGCAATGTCACCCTGGGCGCGCCCGACCTCACCGACGCCGATTGGCTGTACGGTTCCACCCAGGCCGACATCCGCGAGCAGATCTGGAACGGCCGCGGCGGGGTCATGCCCACCTGGGAAGGCCGCTTCAGTCCGGAGACCATCAAGGCCCTGGCGGTCTACGTCCACGCCAACGCCGGCGGTCAGTAGGACCCCATGACCGTCGTCATCGATCGGACCAAGCCTGAAGCCCCGAAGACGGGACCCGTCTCGGCGGCGGCCCGGGTTCGGGCCAAGGGTTTCACCCTGGGCCTCTACAAGCCCCGGACCCCGATCTATCCCAAGCTGGTCCATGGCCAGTGGCGGCGCATCAAGTGGATCCTGATGATCGTCATGCTGACGATCTACTACGTCACGCCTTGGATCCGATGGGAGCGGCCAGGCGCCTTGCCGGACCAGGCGGCGCTGGTCGATTTCGCCGGCGGACGGTTCTACTTCTTCGGCATCCAGCTCTGGCCGCAGGAGGTCTATTTCATCACCGGCCTGCTGGTGATGGCCGCCCTTGCCCTGTTCCTGGTTAGCGCCCTGTTCGGCCGTCTGTGGTGCGGCTACGCCTGTCCCCAGACGGTCTGGACCGATCTCTTCATCTATGTGGAGCGCGCCTTCGAGGGCGATCGCAATGCTCGGATGAAGCTGGATGCGGCCCCTTGGTCCTTCGACAAGGCCTGGCGCAAGATCGGCAAGCACGCCGTCTGGCTGGGCATCGGTTTCGGCACCGGCGGGGCGTGGATCTTCTACTTCCACGACGCCCCGACCTTGATCACCCACTTCTGGATCGGACAGGCCCCGGCCACCGCCTACATCTTCTGCGCCCTGCTGACGGTGACCACCTACGCCTTCGCCGGCTTCATGCGCGAGCAGGTCTGCATCTATCTCTGCCCCTGGCCGCGCATCCAGGGCGCCATGCTGGACCAGCACTCCTTGCAGGTGACCTATCTGCGCGACCGGGGCGAGACCCGCGGGCCGCACAAGAAGGGCCAGACCTGGGAAGGGCGCGGCGACTGCATCGACTGCAACGCCTGCGTGGTCGCCTGTCCCATGGGCATCGACATCCGCGACGGTTCGCAGCTGGAATGCATCAATTGCGGCCTGTGCATCGACGCCTGCGACGAGATCATGGACAGGGTGGAGCGGCCCAGGGGGCTGATCGCCTATGATACCGATGCGGCGGTGGCCGCCCGCGAGGAGCGGCAGCCGCCCATCTACAAGTTGCTGCGTCCGAGGACGGCCTACTACGCCGTGGCCCTGACCCTGGTGAGCGGCCTCATGATCTGGGGCCTGACCCACCGAAGCGCTCTGGACGTCCACGTTCTGCGCGACCGCAATCCGATGTTCGTCCGGCTGCACGATGGCGCGATCCGCGACGGTTACACGCTGAAGATCGCCAACCGGGGCTTCGAGGCCGAGGACGTCCAGGTGACGTTCAAGGGGCCGCGCGGCGCGAAGCTGCGCACCCCCGGCGCCAAGGCGACTGGCGAGACCCTGAGCGTGCGCGTCGAGCCCAACGAGGTCCGCGCTGTGCGGGTCTTCGTCACCGTCGCCGCCGCGGCCATCGAGGCGCCCAACATGCCCGCCGTCTTCTCGTTGCGGGCCGGGCGTGACGCCATGACGGTGAAGACCAACTTCCTTTCGGGAGCCGCGAACGCGCCATGACTGACGTCCCGAACAAGAACTTCGAGCTGAACGGCTGGCATGTCCTGAGCCTCTTCGTCAGCTTCTTCCTGGTGGTCATCGTCGTGAATGTCGCCTTCACGGTCATGGCCATCCGTACCTATCCCGGCCAGGTGTCGCGGACGCCGTATGAGGACGGGGTCGCCTACAACGCCAAACTCGCCCAGTTGAATGCTCAGGCGCGGCTGGGCTGGCGCGCGGCTGCGCGGGCGGGCGACGACGGTGCGGTGATGGTCACCTTCCTCGACCGGGCCGGCCGGCCAGTAACGGGCCTCAAGGTCGCCGCCAAGTTGGAGCGTCCGGCCACTGAAACGGGTCGCAAGAACGCCTTCCTGCCGGAGACCGCGCCCGGGGCCTATTCGGCGCGGCTTGGCGGCCTCAGCGGCGCGTGGGACCTGAGCCTGGTCGCCCATGACGCCGCCGGCGCGCGCTTCGAGGCTGAGCGGAGGTTGACGTGGCCCTGACCTATGACGCTGCGCCCGACTATTCGGCCTTCCTGAAGCTCGCCAAGGACGGTGGGGCCACCTTCGACCTGCTGGTGAAGGGCGCACGCTGCGCCGCCTGTATGGCCAAGATCGAGACCGGAGTCGCCGCGCTGCCGGGGGTCCGCAACGCCCGCCTCAACCTCACCAGCGGCAAGCTTTCAGTGGCCTTCGAGAGCCGCTCGGGCGATCCCGGCCTGATAATGTCGACCCTGAAGAAGCTGGGCTATGACTCCGCGCCCTATGATCCCAGCCAGGCGGCGGCGGCCCAGGATCGCGAGGGCCGGCGTCTGACCCTGGCCCTGGGGGTCGCGGCCTTCGGCGCGGGCAACGCGATGATGTTCTCGGTGCCGATCTGGGCGGGCCTGTTTGGCCAGGAACTGGGTCCAGCGGCGCTGACCATGATGCAGTGGGCGAGCGGTCTGATCGCCACGCCCTGCGCGCTCTATGCAGGCATGCCCTTTTTCCAGTCGGCGTGGCGATCGCTTCGGGTGGGCCGGGCCAATATGGACGTGCCGATCTCCATCGGGGTGATCCTGACCCTAGGGATCAGTTTCACCGAGACCTTGCTACACGGGAAGGACACCTATTTCGACGCCGCCATCTCCCTGCTTTTCCTGCTGCTCATCGGCCGCTGGCTGGATCACAAACTGCGCAGCCGGGCGCGGGGCGCCGCCGCCGACCTGCTGGCCATGCAGGCGCCAGCAGCAACGGTCCTGACCGCCGACGGCGTTCAGCATCGCCGCCCCCTCGCCGAGATCGAGGTGGGCGACCTGATCCTGGTGCGGCCTGGCGAACGACTGCCGGTGGACGCACGGGTCGAGGTTGGCAATTCCGAACTCGACAACGCTCTGCTGACCGGGGAGTCGCGCCCGGTACGCGTCGCCATAGGCGAACTCTGCCGTGCCGGAGCGTTGAATCTGTCGGGGATGCTCACTGTGCGGGCCGAGGCCCGATCAGACGACTCCGCTGTGGCCGCCATCGCGCGGCTCGTGGAAGCCGGGGCGCAATCGAAGTCGCGATATGTCCGGTTGGCCGACCGCGCCGCTTCTGTCTACGTGCCGGTGGTCCATACCGCCGCGGCCCTGACGTTTGTGCTTGGCTGGAGCCTGGGCCTGGGGCCTCGCGAGGCGTTGCTTCGGGCGGTCGCGGTCCTGATCATCACCTGTCCCTGTGCGCTGGGCCTCGCGGTGCCGGCGGTACAGGTCGCGGCCTCGGCGCGGCTGTTCCGCAGGCAGGTCCTGGTGAAGTCCGGCGCGGCGCTGGAGCGCCTTGCTGAGGTGACCCACGTGGTCTTCGACAAGACGGGGGTTCTGACCCTTGGCCGTCCGACGCTTATCGACCCCGACCCTGACGCGGTGGCCCTGGCCGCGCCGCTGGCGCGAGCGTCGTCTCACCCCCTCGCCCGGGCCCTCGTGGCGGAGGACGCGGGGACGGACCTGGCTCTGAACGTGGTGGAGACGGCGGGCCAAGGCGTCGAAGGCGTCATCCAGGGGCGACGCGCCCGTCTCGGTCGTGCATCCTTTGTCGGGTGCGATGACACCAGGGGCTCGGAGACTGAACTCTGGTTCGGCTTCGACGACGACATCAAGATCCGCTTTCGCTTCGCCGACAGGATCAGACCTGACGCCCGTGAGACGATCGAGGCTCTACGCTCCAGAGGACTGAGTGTGGAGATACTGTCGGGTGACCTGCCGCAGGCCGTGCGCACCGTGGCGGAGGCGCTCGATGTGCGACAGTGGTGCGGTGGCATGACACCCGCTGACAAGGCGGCCTGGATCCAGAGCCTGGCGACGGTGGGGCATCGGTCTCTGATGGTCGGGGACGGCCTCAACGACACGGCCGCGCTGGCTGTCGCTCACGCCGCCATGGCGCCTGGGACCGCGCTGGACGCCAGCCAGAACGCCGCCGACCTGGTGTTCTCCGGCGACGCGCTTGGCTCAGTGGTTGCGGCCATTGACGTGGCGCGGGCGGCTCGGCGGCGGGCCCTGGAGAACTTCGGCTTCTCAGCGCTCTACAATCTGATCGCCGCGCCCGCGGCCATGTTCGGTCTGATCAACCCCTTCCTCGCGGCCTTGGCGATGTCGGGCTCGTCCCTGGTGGTGACATTGAACGCCCTGCGCATGCACAGAGCCGGCCGATGACCATCTTCTTCCTGCTCGCGCCGTTCTCGTTGCTGCTGGCCTTGCTGGGACTCGGAGGGTTCTGGTGGACGGTGCGCAGCGGCCAGTATGACGACCCGGCCGGCGACGCCGCCCGAATCCTGATTGCCGATGGCGATGACGCGCCGGCTTTGATCCAGGTCAGGGCAGGGGAGGCCGATCCGAGCTGAATGGCCCGATCGCTTCTGGAGATCCCGCCGTGACCTCACCCTCCGTCCTGCACGCTCCCAAGCCCGTCACCCTGGCCCTGGACGAGTTGATCGCCAAGTATGACGGCCGCGCGCCGCGCTATACGAGCTATCCGACCGCTGTGCAGTTCACGCCGCAGGTCGACGCGGAAACCTATCGCGGCTGGCTGGCGGCGCTTCCGCGGACCGAGCCGGTGTCGCTGTATCTCCACATCCCCTTCTGCGCGCGCCTCTGCTGGTACTGCGGCTGCAACACCCGGGCGGTGAACCGTCATGAGCCGGTAGGCGACTACGTCAATCATCTGTTGGCCGAGGCGGCCTTGTTGCAGGGCGCATTGCCGGGACGGTTGCCGGTCAACGCCATACACCTGGGGGGCGGTACGCCCAACATGCTGGCCCCGGAGGAAATGGACGTCATCTTCGGCGCGCTTCGGCGCATCTTCCAGGTCACTCCAGAGGCCGAGATCGCCGCCGAACTCGACCCCGCAGTCCTTACCCGGGAATGGGTCCGCGCCGCGACTTCCCACGGCCTTTCACGCGGCAGCCTGGGGGTACAGAACCTGACGCCCGAAGTTCAGGCGGCGGTAAATCGTCAGGAGAGCTTCGAGGAGATCGCGCAGTGCGTGGCCTGGCTGCGGGAATTTGGGATCGCCTCAATCAACCTGGACCTCATGTACGGCCTGCCGCACCAGACAACGGGCAACACCCTGGCGACCGTCGACAAAATCCTGATCCTGCGGCCCGAACGGATCGCCTTGTTCGGCTACGCCCACGTGCCCTGGATGAAGGCCCACCAACAGTTGATCGACGAGGCCGCTCTTCCCGGCGCCGCGGAACGTCTGGACCAGAGCGAGGCCGCCGCCGAACGCCTCGTGTCGGAAGGTTATGTCCGCATCGGTTTGGACCACTTCGCCTTGCCGAGCGACAGCTTGGTTGTCGCCCAGCGGGAGGGTCGCCTGCGGCGCAACTTCCAAGGCTACACCACCGACAGCGCGCAGACCTTGCTGGGCCTGGGGGCCTCCTCGATCGGCAGCTTGCCCCAAGGGTTCGTGCAAAATATCGCTCAAGAGCTGCCCTGGCGTAGCGCCGTAAACCAAGGGGACTTGCCCGTCGCCCGTGGCGTCGTGGTCACGGACGAAGATCGCTTCAGGGCCGAAATCATCGAGCGTTTGATGTGCGACCTGTCCGTCGATCTGGCGGCGGTTTGCGGAGACCACGGCCGCACGCTGCACGAACTTGCCAGCGAAATCGCCGCGTTGGGTGACTTCTCCAACGATGGGCTTGTGGTTTTGGAGGGCAATAGGCTGACAGTCACTGAGGTCGGTCGCCTCGTGGTCAGATCGGTCTGTGCGGTGTTTGACGCCTATTTCGCGCCCGACGCCGGGCGGCATTCCAAGGCGCTCTAAGAGGCCAGGGATCGTCGATCAGATCAGCAGCGCCGCGTTGATCGCGGCGTTGAGGGAGTCGCCCAGCAGAGGTTTTTCGACGATCACCGCGCCCAAGGCGGCGGCGGCGTCCCTGACGCTCGCGCGGGGGTGGCTGGTGATCAACAGGGCGGGCAGATGCTGGTTGTTGGCACGCAGGACCGCCAGAGCTTCCAGGCCAGTGAGCCCCCTCATGTTCTGATCCAGGACCAGGCAGACGGGTGCGTCGGGCAGAGCCGACTGAAGCAGAGCTTCGCCGCTCTCAAGGGCGGTGACGGCGAATCCGTCAAGTTCCAACATGAAGGTCAGAGCCATGCGCAACGCACTGTCGTCGTCGACGAGGACCACGTTGCGGGCGAAGGGTGGGGGCGATGACAAGGACAGGCTCCAGATAGTCTGGCGAGCCTAGACGGCGGCCTCGAGAGGCGCATTGATCCAGCGCAATCCCGCCGGCGGTCAGGCAAACCCGGCAATCAGCGCCATTCGGATCAGTTCGGAGAGGCCTGAGGCGCCTGTCTTGGTCATGACATTGGCCCGGTACACCTCCACCGTGCGCGGGCTGATCCCCAGGTCGAAGGCGATGACCTTGTTGGCCTTGCCATCCACCACACCGCGAAGAACCTCGGTCTCCCGTGGCGACAGGCTAGCCAGGAGCGCGTGGAAGGGTTCGGCGCCGCCGCGGACCGCGCCCGGTCGAGCCTGGTCTATTGCGGCGCGGATCGCGCGTAGCAGGGCCTCGTCGTCGAAGGGCTTTTCTAGGAAGTCGGCGACGCCGGCCTTCATGGCCTCCACCGCCAGCGGTACGTCCCCGTGGCCGGTGATCATCACAATCGGCAGGTCGACATGGAGGCCCTTCAGATGACGGGTCATCTCCAGGCCGTTCATCCCCGGCATCCGCACATCCGTGACGATGCAACTCCCCGACAAGCGGGTGACACCTTCAAGGAAGGTGGTGGCCGAATCGTAGGTGCGCGCTTCGAAGCCTGCGCTTTCCAGCAGGAATGCCAGGGAGTCGCGCATGGCGTCATCGTCGTCGATCACGTGCACGAGAGCCTCAGACGCCACCGTTCAGGTCCTCCTCGGGGAGCGTTCGCAGCGTAAACGAGAAGATCGTCCCGCCTTCAGGCGCGGCCTCAGCCCAGATGCGACCGCCATGAGCTTCGATGATCGTGCGGGAAATGGAAAGTCCGACTCCCATGCCGTTGTTCTTGCTGGTGACAAAGGGTTGGAAGAGGCGCGCGGCAACCTCCGGAATGAGGCCCGGGCCGGTATCTATCACCTGTACGAGGACGGTATCGTCCTCTGCGGGAGCCGAGGTGACGGTCAATTCACGGCGAGGGCTCTCCTGCATCGCTTCCATGGCGTTGCGCATGAGATTTAGCAGGACCTGCTGCACCTGTACCCGGTCGGCCAGCACAAAGGGCGTCTGAGGAGAAATCTGGAAAGTGACCCGGACACCACTTTCCTTGGCGCCGATCACGGCTAGGGCGCCGGCTTCCTCTATCAACTTGGCCAGAGGCTCGACCCGCCGCTCGGTTTCGCCCTTGGAGACAAAGTCACGAAGCCTGCGGATGATTTCCCCCGCACGCAGGGCCTGGTCGCCGGCAAGCACAAGGGCGTTGCGAGCCTTGGCGACATCCGGCTGGTCCTGGTCAAGAATCCGGACCGACCCCTTTACATAGTTGGCGATGGCCGACAGCGGCTGGTTCAGCTCATGTGCCAGGGCCGAGGCCATCTCGCCCAAGGCGGTTAGCCGGGAGACGTGCACAAGCTCTGCCTGCAGGTCCTGCAGCCGCCGCTCGGTGGCCTGGCTCTCGGAAAGATCGCGGACAAAGCCGGTGAAATAGCGCTCGGATCGGGATTGCATCTCCCCCACCGAAAGCTCCATTGGAAAGGTGGAGCCGTCCTTTCGCTCGCCCACCACAACCCGACCGATGCCGATGATGCGCCGCTCGCCGGTGGTCAGGTACCGCAGCAGATAGCTATCGTGAGCGTCGCGGTAAGGCTGCGGCATCAGCATGCTGACATTGCGCCCGATCACCTCGTCTGCTCGCCAGCCGAACAACCGCTCGGCGGTGGTGCTAAAGGACTGCATCGTCCCCTGCTCATCGATCACCACCATGGCGTCAGGTACGGTGTCGAGGATGGACCTCAGGTGGGCCTCACGTTCGCCGAGGTGCGTGAGGGCGTCGGCCGTGTGGTCGCTCTGGCGGCGTAGGCGCCAGCCTCCGTAAGCGATGGCCAAGCCCATCACCAGAAACAGCAAGGCGTTCACCTGATCTGCAGGATGAGAGAGCAGGATGAAACCGCTTGGGGCGAGGCCAAACCCAATGGTGAGCGCCGTGGCTAGCAGGGCGGGGCCGGGCCCCCAGAATGCGGCGCTCAGGATGACGGCGGGCATAAACAACAGAAAGAATGGACGATCCTGAAAGATGGGCGTCAGGGCCCATCGAACAACAATGGCCAGAGCCGACAGCAGTACCGCGGCGCCGTAGCCGGTCAGAGTCGCGCGTATGGAGCGCGTAGAGACGGCGACGGGAAGCGAGGTCCGCATTCCTCTGGGCTAGGCCGCCCTCTTGGCACACGCAAGAGCCAACTGAGCCTGCGCTCAGGCGGCGTAGCCGCCGACGCGCTTGATGTTGCAGTGGGCCCAGAGCATTTCCAGGGTCGCGGCCAGGTCGTCCATCATGGCGTCGGTGTGAGCCGGTGATGGGGTGAAGCGC
>NZ_JBBKVV010000181.1:0-2968 GCF_037968635.1 Phenylobacterium sp. | reverse complement strand
GCCACGGAGAGATCGTCGGGCCGGGACCGGGAGGGGCGCGGCCGCAGCAGCGGACGCCGGTGGGCCACCACCTGGGGCGTCGCCACGACGCGGGGCGCCATGCTCACCTCGAAGACCGGAGAGCCTTCGTAACGCCGGAACTGGGCGTGGTTGGCCGTCAGGATCGCCAGGACGCCAACGTGGCCCAGAACTGAGACCGCTACGAGGACTCCCAACCTCCAGCGCCCCGCCTTCCACATGCCTCGTCCCGCCCCTTGAAACCTTGACCATAGAGGGCTGCGGCGGAAGGCGGTTTCATGTCCGAAAGCGGGCAGGCGGGCGCGCGACGGCCCATACGCTCGCAAACGTTGACGGCGGGGGGCTTGGCGAGTATGAACCGCGCTCCTTTCGAGGCCGGGGATTCGTCCCTCGCCCCGTTGAACGGCAAGTCCCGAAACGGACAGCCTGGCCCGCCGGAACGCGAACCAATGCGCGCCGGCGAGTTTTTGCGTTCAACGAGCCGGTTTCGAAAACTTTGAACACGGACCCCAACTGAGGCGCCACGGCCCAACGGCACACGCCTCCAGAGCAGAGAATAGATGCCAACAGTCAATCAGCTCATCCGCAAGCCTCGGCAGAACAAGCCGGTGCGCAACAAGGTGCCGGCCCTCAAGGGCTGCCCCCAGCGCCGCGGCGTTTGCACCCGCGTCTACACGACGACCCCGAAGAAGCCGAACTCCGCGCTTCGTAAGGTCGCCAAGGTGCGTCTGACCACCGGCATCGAAGCGGTGTGCTACATCCCGGGCGAAGGCCACAATCTGCAGGAGCACTCCGTCGTGCTCATCCGCGGCGGCCGCGTGAAGGACCTTCCGGGCGTCCGTTACCACATCCTGCGCGGCGTGCTCGACACCCAAGGGGTCAAGGACCGCAAGCAGCGTCGTTCGCTCTACGGCGCCAAGCGTCCTAAGTAAGGAATAAGAAGAATGTCCCGCCGCCGTCGCGCCGAGAAACGTCAAGTTCTGCCGGACCCGAAGTTCGGAGACCTGACGGTCACCAAATTCATGAACTACGTCATGTACGAAGGCAAAAAAGCCGTCGCCGAGAATATCCTCTACGGCGCCTTCGATATCCTCGAAGCCAAGCGCAAGGACCAGGGTCCCCTGGAAACCTTCCACTCCGCGTTGGAAAACGTGGCTCCTGGCATCGAAGTCCGCTCCCGCCGGGTCGGCGGCGCCACCTATCAGGTGCCCGTCGAAGTGCGTCCCGAACGCCGGAAGGCGCTCGCCATCCGTTGGCTGGTGACCGCCGCCCGTAAACGCGGTGAGAACACCATGACCGAGAAACTGGCCGGCGAGCTGCTGGACGCCTCCTCGAACCGGGGTTCCGCCGTCAAGAAGCGGGAAGACACCCACAAGATGGCCGAAGCCAACCGGGCCTTCTCGCACTACCGCTGGTAAGACAGCACGAACCATCCCTTTTCGGCGCGGGCGGTTTGAGTTAAACCGCCCGCGCTGTTCGTTCAGCCTATCCCGAACGCTTATTCCAGCAGAGCTTCCGCTATGGCCCGCGCGCACAAAATCGACGACTACCGTAACTTCGGCATCATGGCCCACATCGATGCGGGCAAGACGACGACCACGGAGCGGATTCTCTATTACACCGGCAAGAGCCACAAGATCGGTGAAGTCCACGATGGCGCCGCCACCATGGACTGGATGGAGCAGGAGCAGGAACGCGGCATCACGATCACGTCGGCCGCGACGACCGCTATCTGGAACGGTCACCGTCTGAACATCATCGACACCCCCGGCCACGTGGACTTCACCATTGAAGTCGAACGCTCGCTGCGCGTGCTCGACGGCGCGGTCGCGGTGCTCGACGGCAACCAGGGCGTGGAGCCCCAGACCGAAACGGTCTGGCGTCAGGCTGACCGCTACAACGTTCCGCGCATCGTGTTCGTCAACAAGATGGACAAGATCGGCGCTGACTTCGAAATGTGCCTGAAGACGATCCGCGATCGCCTCGGCGTGAAGGCGGTTCCGATCCAGCTGCCGATCGGTTCGGAAGCCTCTCTGAAGGGCATCGTCGACCTGGTCCGCATGAAGGCCGTGGTCTGGGACAATGACGGTCTGGGCGCGACCTATCGCGACGAAGAAATCCCGGCCGACATGCAGGCCAAGGCTGAAGAAGCCCGCCACTACCTGATCGAGAACGCTGTCGAGCTCGACGACGACGCGATGGAAGCCTATCTCGGCGGCGAAGAGCCCTCGATCGACGTCATCAAGAAGTGCCTGCGCAAGGCGGTTCTGACCGGCGCCTTCTATCCGATCCTCGCGGGCTCGGCCTTCAAGAACAAGGGCGTCCAGCCCCTGCTCGACGCCGTGGTCGATTACCTGCCGTCGCCGGTGGACATCCCGCCGACCCCGGGCATCGACTTCAAGACCGAAGAGCCGGTGGTCCGTAAGGCCTCCGACGACGAGCCGCTGTCGGTCCTGGCCTTCAAGATCATGGACGACCCCTTCGTGGGCTCGCTGACCTTCTGCCGCATCTATTCGGGCAAGCTCGAAACCGGTATGGGCCTGCTGAACTCCTCGCGCGACAAGAAGGAACGCGTCGGCCGCATGCTGCTGATGCACTCCAACAACCGCGAAGACATCAAGGAAGCCTTCGCCGGCGACATCGTCGCCTTGGCCGGCCTGAAGGACACCCGCACCGGGGACACCCTGTGCGATCCCCTGAAGTCGCCTGTCATCCTGGAAAAGATGGACTTCCCGGCGCCGGTCATCGAGATCGCCATCGAGCCGAAGTCCAAGGCCGACCAGGAAAAGCTGGGCGTCGCCCTAGCCAAGATGGTCGCCGAAGATCCGTCCTTCACCGTCTTCACCGACCAGGAGTCGGGCCAGACGGTCATGAAGGGCATGGGCGAGCTGCACCTCGACATCAAGGTCGATATCCTCAAGCGCACCTACAAGGTGGAAGCCAATATCGG
>NZ_JBBKVV010000180.1:0-16123 GCF_037968635.1 Phenylobacterium sp. | reverse complement strand
CCGCGACGCCGCCCGCCGCCGCCCCGGCGCCGGCTGCCGCTCACTAAACCACCTCCGCCGGCCCCTCAGGGTCGGACAGGACGCCAGGACCCTCCGCATCGCGGGGGGTCTTTTCGTATGGGGGTTCAGATCCGGCGATATCCCGTCGGCTGGCCGGTCTGCGTCGATCCGATCCGCGCAACAGCCTCGGCAAGCGGCTCGATAGCCGTGGCCATGTGATGGGCGTTGGCGTGCAGGATGGTCTCGGAGTCCAGCATGATCGCCACGTGCCCGCGCCAGAACACCAGATCGCCCCGGGCCAGGCTCTCCACCGGCCGCCCCATCAACGCCTGCTGGTCGGTGTCCCTCGGACAGGCCCGCCCGCAGGCCAGCAGCGCCTGCTGCACCAGGCCCGAGCAGTCCAGCCCCAGGCTCTCGCGCCCGCCCCACAGATAGGGTGTCCCCAGATAACGCTCAGCCACCGCCACGAAGTCGGTCTCGAACCGGCCGATCGGCGTCAGGTGCGCCTCGACGAACCAGCCTGACCCCACGGCCTTCACAAACCGGCCGTCACGGGCCTCGACGCAGATCAGCGACCCCAGGGAATACGGCCCCAGCGCCGGGCTCTTGATGCTGGCCGCCTTGAAGGCGTAGGTCCGGATCGCCGAGATCCGATGGGTTGGCGCCGGGGCCTGCGGCGCGAGATCGGCCTTGGCGACGAAGCCGACATAGCCGTCCCGCCGCGCCTGGCCCCAGCAGAAGCCCGCGTCCGCCTCCAGCACCTCGAAGGTCTCGCCGAACAGCACCTGATCCACCTGCTCGGCCTCGGCGTCCGGGGCGGCGCGCAGCGGCGCCGCGGCCACCACCACCGTCATCGCGACGGGATCGCCATAGACGCCCGCCGCCGCCAGTCCCTCGAGCGACCGGGCGGCGAGACCGGGCCGCGCGAGCGTGTTGCGCGGGTCGAGGCTCACGCGAACCGGGTCCGGATCATCTGGTAGAGGGCGCGGATGGCCTGGGCCTCGCCCCCGGTCGTCCAGCCGGGCCGCCCGCGTGGGTTCCAGGCGAAGATGTCGAAGTGCGCCCAGGGGCCCGTCGGCGCGAACCGCTGCAGGAACAGCGCCGCCGTCACCGAGCCCGCCTGGGCCCAGCCGTCCGGGTCGTTCTTGATGTCGGCGATGTCGCTGTCCAGGGCCTCGACATAGCCCTTCCACAACGGCATCCGCCACATGGGGTCGGAGACCTGCGTCATCGCCACCTCGATCTGGCCCGCCAGTTCGTCGTCGTCGGTATAGAAGGGCGGCAGCTGCGGCCCCAGCGCCGCCCGCGCCGCGCCGGTCAGGGTGGCGAGGTCCAGGGTCAGGTCGGGCTCGAGTTCGGCGGCGCGGGTCAGGGCGTCGGCCAGGATCAGGCGGCCCTCGGCGTCGGTGTTGCCCACCTCGATGGTCAGGCCCTTGCGGCTGTCGAGGATATCGCCCGGCCGCATGGCGTCCCCGGCGATGGCGTTCTCCACGGCGGGAACCAGGATCGTCAACCGCACCGGCAGCTTGGCGGCCATGATCATCCGGCCAAGCCCCAGGACCGCGGCGGCCCCGCCCATGTCCTTCTTCATCTGCCGCATGCCGGCCGAGGGCTTGATGTCCAGCCCGCCGGTGTCGAACACCACGCCCTTGCCCACCAGGACCACCAGCGGCTTGCCGGCCTCGCCCCAGGTCATCTCGATCATGCGCGGCGCGCGGGCCTCCACCGCGGCGCGGCCGACGGCGTGGACGGAGGGGTAGTTGGCCTCCAGCAGACCGTCGCCGGTGATCACGGTGATCGAGGCGCCGTGCTGCTCGGAGATCTCGCGGGCGATGGTCTCCAGCTGCAGGGGGCCCAGGTCGTTGGCCGGCGTGTTGACCATGTCGCGGGCCAGGGCGCAGGCGTGGGCGATGGAATTGACCTCGGCGATATCCACGCCGTCCACCACCAGGCGAGGCTTGTCGCCCGCCTTTTTCTGCTTGTAGCGGTCGAACCGGTAGCTGCCCAAGGCGAAGGCCAGGGCCACCTGCTCGGCTCTGATCCCGGCCGGGGTCACGGCGAGCTTGTAGTCTCCGACCGGCAGCTTGGCCGGCAGACCCCGGAACACCATGAAATCGACCGGGCTGGCCCCCAGGCCGAAGAGCACCCGGTCGATCCCGCCCTCGGTATTGGGCAGGACCAGAATCTGGCCGGCCTTGGCCTTGAACTCCGCGGTCTCGGCGAAGGCCTTCACGAAGGCCGGACGCCCCTCCAGGAAGCCCGCCAGGTCGCCGTCATAAAGGGCGTGGACGGGAACCACGGCGCGGTCGGAGGTCGCAAGGATCACTTCGGTCATGGATCGGCCCTGACGCGGGACGCGGCGCCCGCCTTATGCTTAACGCTTCCTTTAAGGGGCTCTGGGATGGTGTCGAGATCATCTCGGAGCCCGTCTCGTTCATGTGTCGTATGTCGGCGCTCGCCGCAACCGCCCTGACCCTGAGCCTGGTCGCCTTGCCCGCCATGGCCAAGGCGCCCAAGGCCGCGCCGCCCGCTGTCGCCGCCACGCCGGCGACGCCCGAGGGCCCGCGTCCCGCCAGCGCCGAGGAGCGCGGCCTCGCCGCCCGCCTCGATCCCCTGGCCCGCGCCGCCTTCTGGGGTCGGGAAAGCGACCTCGATCCTCGCGACGGCGAGGCCGCTGTCGGCCTGGCCCAGGCCCTGCGCGCCATGGGCAAGTACGAGGACGCCGCCCAGGCCGCCCAGCGCGTGCTGATCACCGATCCGAAGAATGTCGAGGCCCTGCTGGAGGTCGCCCGCGCCCAGGTGGGCCGCGGCCAGGGCTTCTACGCCATCGAGCCGGCCCGCCAGGCCCAGGCGCTCGCGCCCCAGGACTGGCGCGCGCCGTCCCTGCTCGGCGTCGCCTACGACCAGGCCAGCCGCCCCGAGGAGGCGCTGGCCGCCCACCGCCTGGCCGCCCGCCTGGCGCCTGAAAATCCCGCCGTTCTGTGCAACCTGGCGCTCTTCTACGCCAGCCACGGCGACGCGTCGCAGGCCGAGACCTTGCTGCGCTCGGCCGCCGCCAAGCCCGGCGCCACCATGGCGGTGCGCCAGAACCTGGCTCTGGTGCTGGGTCTGCAGGGGCGTTTCGACGAAGCCGAGAAACTGGTCCGTCAGGACCTGCCCCCGGAGGCCGTGACCAACAACATGGCCTTCCTGCGCGCCGCCGCGCCCGGTCCCGCCGGCCCGCCCCGCTCGTGGGATTCGGTGCGGATCGCGCAATAGCGTGACCGCCTGAAGGCCGAACCGGCGCCCGCGCGCGTCCCGCCTGACTCTGAAACCTAGATCACGACCTGCGGCTCACGGCGCAGGCGGAAGCCCGCGCTTTCCCAGGCCCGCATGGCGTTGCGCGCCGGGCGTTCCACCAGGTGGTGGACGACCATGGCCGCCGGGATCACCCCGGCGAACATCACCGCCCAGACCGGCCAGGGCAGCAGGCCCTCGGGCAGGCCCAGGCCCGCCCGCGCCACGCGGGTGAAGACCAGTTCCCAGGGAATGCAGACCATGTAGACGGCGAAGCTGACCTCGCCGAGATAGACGCCGAGCTTCGAGCCCATCAGGTTCGATCCGGTGCTGGCCAGGCTGGCCAGGGCCAGGATCAGGCCGCCGAACAGCAGCACCATGAGGAGGTCGGGCGTCTCGAGGGCCGCGCCCGCGACAATCGCCGCCAGCAGACCGCCGGTCAGCAGCTTGGCGCCGAGG
The DNA here is from genome assembly GCF_037968635.1 of Phenylobacterium sp. GTDB lineage: Bacteria > Pseudomonadota > Alphaproteobacteria > Caulobacterales > Caulobacteraceae > Phenylobacterium. Next base: position 12,388 of record NZ_JBBKVV010000180.1, on the reverse strand, counting down.
GGAGAGGTCACCGCCTTGTTGCGCCAGAGGAGGTAGACGGCGCAGCCGAGCGCGAAGCACGGCACGATCCGCAGCGCGCCCCAGGCGGTGGTCGCCTCGGTGAGCGGGTGGCCGGCGAAGCGTGGGAAGATCAGGTTCAGCGCCACCACCAGCAGGGCGGCCAGGCCGGTCGCAATCCAGGGCCTCTTCCGCAGCGGCCAGAACACCATCGCGAAGGCCGGGAAGGATACATAGGCGAACCACTCGGCCGAGATCGACCAGGAGGGATGGTTCCAGCCCCCGGCCTGCCCCAGGCCCCAGGCCTGCAGCAGCAGCAGTTGAGCCGGCAGCGAGCTCCAGACCACCACATTGTCGCCGGCCTCGAACCCCGCCGCCGAGGCGCCGGCGATCAGCAGGGCCAGCCCCGCCAGCACGGCCAGATGCACCGGATAGATCCGCGCCAGCCGCGCCCACAGGAAGCTGCCATAGGAGAACCGCTTCTCGCCGAAACTCTGCAGATAGACGTGGGAGAGGATGAAACCGGAGAGCACGAAGAACAGCTCGACCCCCAGATAGCCCTTCTCCACCGCGCCGGGCCGGGCGCCGGCCACCAGCAGCGGCCAATAGTGATAGAGCACCACCCAGGCTGCGGCGAAGATCCGCAGGGTGGTTAGGGGTTTGAGGTTCTCTGGCCGTGGCATGGCGCCAGTCTGGGGCCCAACGCCTCAAGGGCGGGTAAACAACCCGCCTACTGGGCGACCATGTCCTGAACCTTGATCACGGCGGGTCCCAGGATGACGATGAACAGCACCGGCAGGAAGAACAGGATCATCGGCACGGTCAGCTTGGCCGGCAGCTGGGCGGCCTTCTTCTCGGCATAGGCCAGCCGCATGTCGCGGTTTTCCTTGGCCATCACCCGCAGCGCTGCGCCCAGCGGGGTGCCGTAGCGCTCGGCCTGGATCATGGCCGTGGTCACCGAGCGGATGCCCGGATGATTGGTCCGCATCGCCAGGCCCTCATAGGCCATCCGGCGTTCGGGCAGGTACGAGATCTCGGCCGTCAGCAGGGTCAGCTCCTCGGCCAGTTCAATGGAGGTGCCGCCGATCTCCTGGCTGACCTTCTGGATCGCCGCCTCGATGGACATCCCTGATTCCACGCAGATCAGCAGCAGGTCGAGGCTGTCGGGGAAGGCGCCGACGATGCTCTCGCGGCGCTTCTGGGCGATGTTGGAGATGTAGATGTTGGGGGCGTAGTACCCCAGCGTCAGGCCCACGAAGCAGCAGACCACGCGGTTCATCGGCGGCATGCCGAAATCATTGATCAGGAACAGGTACAGCGCCGCCGTCACCGCGAAGACGAAGGGCAGGATGAAGCGGAAGAAATAGAAGGTCGAGACCGGTCGCGGACCCCGGAAGCCGGCCTGGGCCAGCTTCTGCACGACCTTGGGATCCTCCAGCAGCCGCGAGAGCTGCAGGCGATCGACGACCTTCTTGTACAGCCCCTCGTCGGTATGCCGCAGGGTGCCGCCGCCGTTGCTCTTCACCGCCAGGGCCTCGCGCGACTTGCGCCGCAGTTCCTCGCGCCGGGTGGAGACCGACTTCAGCCGGGTTTCCAGGGTCGAGCGGCTGATCATCGGCGTGGCGATGGAGACGATGGTGGCGAAACACACCAGGGCCACGAAGACGGCCAGCAGGTTGTCGGGATCGGTCAGGGCCTGGAGCAGATTCATCGCACTGGCCCCCTAGATCTTGAAGTTGATCATCTTGCGCATCGTGAAGATGCCCAGGGCCATCCAGAAGCCGCCGACCATGAACATCATGTGCCCGCGCGGATCGCTGAACATCGGCGCCATATAGGCCGGCGCCGTCAGGCTGATCAGGGCCACGACGCCCGGCGGCAGCGAGCCGATGATGAAGGCCGAGGCCACGGCCTCCCCCGACATCGCCTTGATCTTCTCACGCATCAGCTTGCGCGCCCGGATCACCGTCGACAGGTTTCCCAGGGCCTCGGCCAGGTTGCCCCCGGTCTTGGCCTGGATGGCCAGCACGATGGAAAAGAACCGCACCTCCGGCGTCGGCATGCGGGCGTACATCTTGTCCAGAGCCTGATCGACGGAGACCCCCATGCCGATGGCCTCCACCAGACGCTTGAACTCCCCGGCCAGGGGCTCGGCGGTCTCCTGGGCGATGACCCTCAGGCTGTCATGCACCGGCAGACCCGAGCGGATGCCGCGCGTGATGATGTCCATGCCGTCGGGAAAGGCCTCGGTGAACTGCTTGGTGCGCCGCGCGCCCAGGAACCCGAGCACCCAGCGCGGCAGCCCAAAGCCTGCGGCGAAGCCGAGGCCCAGGCCGATCAGCGGCTTCTGGCCCAGCAACATGACCACGCCCATCACCACCAGGCCGACGATCCCGCAGATGATCCAGAAACCGCGGACATTGTCGGGCAGTCCGGCCTGCTGCAGCTTGGCGGCGACGGTCAGGGTCGCCTTCTTCTGCTGCTTCTCCTGCTCGCGCAGGGTCTTGAGAATCTGGCGGCGGCGGGTGTCCTGGGCGTTGACGACCGGGCGGCGGCCGCCGCGCGCGGCCGGAACGCCCCCGCCGACGATGGCCTGGGCGCGCTTCAGCGTCCGCGCCTGGCCACTGCTCGGGGCCGCCAGCGCCAGGCCCAGGCCCGCGATCAGCAGAAAGCCCAGCACGGCCGCCAGGACGGTGATGATCGTGCCGGCCATGACCTATTCCGAGGCGTCGAGGGCTTCCGCCAGCTCGCGCTCCAGGCCGTAGTAGCGGGCGCGATCCCAGAACCGAGGGCGCGCGATGCCGGTGGAGCGGTGACGGCCGACGACGTTGCCGTCGGCGTCTTCGCCGGTGATTTCGTAGACGAACAGGTCCTGGGTGATGATCACGTCGCCTTCCAGCCCCACCACCTCGGTGATGTGGGTGATGCGGCGCGAGCCGTCGCGCAGGCGGGCGGCCTGGATGATCACGTCCACCGAGCCCACGATCATCTCGCGGATGGTGCGTGAGGGCAGGCCATAGCCGCCCATGGTGATCATCGATTCCACCCGGCTGATGGCCTCACGCGGGGAGTTGGCGTGCAGGGTGCCCATGGAGCCGTCGTGGCCGGTGTTCATGGCCTGCAGCAGGTCGAAGGCCTCTGGGCCACGGACTTCGCCGACGATGATCCGTTCAGGGCGCATCCGCAGGCAGTTCTTCACCAGGTCACGCATGGTGATCTGGCCCTGGCCCTCCAGGTTGGGGGGCCGGGTTTCCAGCCGCACCACGTGGGGCTGCTGCAGCTGCAGTTCGGCGGCGTCCTCGCAGGTCACCACCCGCTCGGTGGGGTCGATGAAGGCCGTCAGGGTGTTGAGCAGGGTGGTCTTGCCCGAGCCCGTGCCGCCCGAGATGATCAGGTTGCAGCGGCAGGCGCCGATCACCCCCAGAACCCGCGCCCCCTCGGGGCTGATGGACGCGTAGTCCACCAGGTTCTTCATGGTCAGCTTGTCTTTCTTGAACTTCCGGATCGTCAGGGTCGGCCCGTCCAGAGACAGGGGCGGGGCGATGACGTTGACCCGCGAGCCGTCGGGCAGGCGCGCGTCGCAGATCGGCGAGCTTTCATCGACCCGGCGGCCGACCTGGCTGACGATCCGCTGACAGATGTTCATCAGCTGGGCGTTGTCACGGAAGCGGACATTGGTGAGCTGCACCTTGCCCGCCACTTCGATGAATACCCGGCCGGCGCCGTTGACCATGATGTCAGCGATGTCGTCGCGGGCCAGCAGCGGCTCCAGCGGCCCGTAGCCCAGGACGTCGTTGATGATGTCCTGGACGAGCATGTCCTGCTCGGCCACCGACATGGAGACATTCTTGATCGCCACCAGCTCGGCGACAATGTCGCGGATCTCCTCCCCGGCCTGTTTGACGTCCAGCTGGGCGAGCTGCGCCAGGTCGATGGTGTTGATCAGGGCGTTGAAGATCGTGGTCTTGGTGGCGTGGTAGTAGTCGGTCTGCTCGCGCACCACCTGGGTGGTGGGGGCGGGTCCCTGGGCGGCGCGAAGTTGTTCGAAGGCCAGCGTCGGCTTGGGTCCCGCCGTGGCCTGGCCGCCGGCCCGCTGCATCTCCGGGGCGCCCTTGACCGGGGCGGTGGAGGGGGCTGGCGCTTCAGAGGGGTCGATCCGCTGCGGCCGCGTGGCGATGGCCACGCCGTCCGCCGCCGGCGGCGGCGGAGCCTTACTGGCGGCGGGGGCATCGCCGTCTGTGGGACGCTTACCGAACATCTACTTCCGCTTGAACAGGCTGCTGAACAGGGAGGTCTTCTGGGTCGGCGGCGGATCACGCCGGGCGATCTGCTGAGCCAGGTAGTCGATGCCCTCGGCGGCGCGGGACTTGGGCGCCACCTCGCACAGCATCTGGCCGTTGTTGGCCGCCTGGCCAAACAGCTTGGGATCGAAGGGCAGGCTGAGGGACGGCGTCAGGCCAAGCGCCTCGCCGAAATCCTTCACCGGAATTTCCGGCCGGCCGGGTACGCCCACCTGATTCAGCACCAGCCGTGGCGGGGCGTCGTTGGGCCGGGCGCGGCGCACCAGGTCGATCATGTTCTTGGCGTTGCGCAAGGACGCCAGGTCCGGCGTCGCCACGATCACCAGATCGTCGGAGGACAGCAGTATCTTGCGCGTCCAGGCGGTCCACAGGTGCGGCAGGTCCAGCACCACGAAGGGGGCGGCCGAACGGATCTTCTGGGTGACCTCGTCATAGGCTTCCGCGCCGATGTCGTAGTCGTTGTCCAGGGTGGCCGGCGCGGCGAACAGCGACAGCCGCTCGGTGCAGCGGGCCATCATCCGGTCCATCAGCACCGGATCAAGCCGGTCGGGCTGGCTCAGGGCGTCGGCGACCCCCTGCAGCGGGTCCTGATTGAAATCGAGGCCGGCGGTGCCGAAGGCCAGGTCGAGGTCCACCAGCACCGCGCCGGTGTGCAGCCGCTCGGTGATCGAATAGGCCACATTGTGGGCCACGGTGGAGGCGCCCGAGCCCCCCTTGGCGCCGCAGAAGGCGATCTGGCGGCCGACGAACGGCGCGGACGGATCGGCGTAGAGGCTGGTGACCGTGCGGACCACCTGCAGCGGGTTGAGCGGCGGAACCAGGTACTCGCTGACCCCGCGGCGCATCAGTTCGCGATAGAGGGCGATGTCGTTGGCCGCCCCGATCACCACCACCTTGGTGCCGGGATCACAGACCTCGGCCAGCTGGTCGAGCTGGGCGATCAGCTGCGGCGCAGGGTCAAGGCTCTCCACCATCACCAGGGAGGGGGTGGGCTGGTTCTGATAGACCTCGAAGGCGCCCGTCAGGCCGCCCATGCGCACCACGACGGCGGCGCGCGCCATGCGGCGGTCGGCGGCCGCCCGTTCCACCAGGTCGGCGGTCTCGGGTTGGGCGCAGAAGACGTGGATGGTGATGCGCGGCAGGGTGTGTTCGCCCAGCGCGGCTTCCGCCCCTGCGATCATCTCATGCACGGGATTGGGCGCATGGACGCGCGGCGGCTCGGGCTGATGCAGATCGTCCGACAGCGGATCGCCACCGCCGAAGTCGCGGACATCCGGCTCCCGGGCCGGCGGGAAGTTGGCGAAGGGATCCGCGCCGCCGGCTGGCGACATGGGCGTCTCGCGCCAGGCGTCGCTCGACGGCGAGGTGAACTCGTCGGTGGCCTCGAACTCAAGCTCGAAGGGGTCGTGACCCGGATTGGAGGTCATGCGCGCGCCATCACTTGGCCACCGAGGAGACGGTGCCCTTGGCCTGATCGTCCGCAGCCGAGGAGGTCACCTCGCCCTTGCGATACTTGTCCAGGGCGAAGACCCGGCGCTGGGCGTCGGACGGACCAAGGTCCGCGGGCTGCACGAGATCGGCCGGGTTGGCGATCTGGGCGGCCATGTTGGCGGTGACCGCGCAGCCGAAATTGGGCTGCACCTCGTTACGGGACGAGTGCGAGATGTTGGTCCATTGCAGGCCACAGCGCGGAACCACGGCCTGGTAGCTGGTGTAGGCGATCCGCACCGGAGCCCCGGCCTCGGCGGCGGCATCGTAGCCGGTCATGACGATCAGGCTCGGCGAAACGCCCTGGCCCAGCAGGAAGCTGCGCGTCGCCTCACCGGCCCGGTAGGCCGAGCTGGGGTCGGCGCCGGCCGCCGGCGTCTGGATGGTGATCGCCCCGCCCCCGGCGTCGCGCCAGGTGTCGAGGAAGGCGATGAGCGCATCGGCCTGGTTGGACGACAGACCCTGGGCATGGACCGCCAGGGCCAGGGTCTCGGCCTGGGCGGCGGCGGTGGCCTTGAAGTGCTCGGTGGGGGTGCGGGCCTCCGTCAGACGATCGGGCGCGCGATTGGTGGCGCAGGCCGAAAGGCACAGCGCCGCCAGGACCACGGAGGTTTTCAGCAAGCTGCTCATTCGATCACGTAGCCGTAGGGCCCCTGATAGGCGCGGGCCGCCTGGGCCTGCGGGTTGGCCTTGTAGGCCTTGGTCAGTTCGCCCATCAGCAGGGTCGAGGCGTCGCTCGAGATCCTCATGCCGTCCACCGGCGTCTGCAGGCGGTCGGGACTGGTGGGCGTGACGATGTAGGGGGTGACGATCACCACCAGCTCGGTCTCTCCGCTCAGATAGTCGCGGCTGCGGAACAGGGCGCCCAGCACCGGCAGGGTGGTCATGCCAGGCAGGCCGTCGAGGTTCTGCTTGGTCTTCTCCTGCAGCAGCCCCGCGATCATCATCGAGCCGCCCGAGGGCAGCTCCACGCTGGTCTCGGCGCGGCGGACGCTGAGCGCCGGAATGCTGAGGGTTGTGTTGGTGGCGGCGCTGGTGACCGAGAAGGCTCCCGTGCTGCTCAGCTCAGAGACCTCGGTGGAGATCTTCAGGGCGATGCGGCCCTGAGACATCACCAGGGGGGTGAAGCCCAGGCCCACGCCGAAGGGCTTGAACTCGACGGTGATCTTGCCGTCCTGGTCCTGGGCCACCGGCACCGGGAATTCGCCGCCGGCCAGGAACTTGGCCGACTCGCCCGAAACCGCCGTCAGGTTGGGCTCGGCCAGCATGCGGATCAGGCCGACGCGTTCGAAGGCCTTCAAGGTCGCCTCGCCCTTGTTCAGGCCCGGGTCGCCCGCCGTGGTCCGGTTCACCGAGAGCGGGTCGTTGCGGTCGACGAAGTCGAAATTCTGGCGGGTGTATTCGGTGTGATAGGTGCCGGTTGCGGAATCGTAGACCTGGGTGGCCACCGGCACGCTGCGGCTGATCACTGGGGTCTGGGTGGTGTCGGCCTTGTAGCCGGCGGAAATCCCCCCCAGCAGCGCGCCATTGACCGCGAAGCTGGCCGCGGTGCCCAGCAGGTACTGCGGTTCGCCCAGCTGGTTCAGCACCGCGCTCAGATTGAAGCCCAGCTGCTTGATGACGTTGCGCTGCATCTCCACGATGCGGACCTTCAGCATCACCTGGTCCTTACCGGCGATGCTCAGCATGTTCAGCACCTGATCGGGCTTCTCCACCGAGGCGCGGGCGATCTGCACCGCCTTGTCGGCGTCGCCGAGATTGGCCACCTGGCCCGACAGGATGATGCTGGACCGGATGCCGTCCACCTGGACCCGGGCGCCGGGCAGGATGCGGTTGATGGTCTGGGCGATGGCCGAGGTGTCCTGGTCGATGCGGACGTCCAGCGACAGGATGCGACGGCCCGTGCCGTCGAAGAAGACGGCGTCGGTCTGGCCCTGCTTGACCCCCAGGATGAAGATCCGGCGCGGCGTGCGCAGCATGGCCTCGGCCACGTCGGGATTGGTCACCAGCACATCGCGGGCGTCCACCGGCAGCTCGATGATGGCCGACTTGCCCACCGGCACCGACAGGGACTGCACCGCCCCGCCGGTTTGCGAAAGATCGACCCGGACCACGGCGGCGCCGGTGGTCAGGCCGCCCTGGGCGTGGGCGGCGCCGGCCAGGCTGGCGGCGGCGGCGAGAAGAAGGGCTGCGAAGAGGGCGCGCGGGTTCATCGGACAAGCACCTCGCTGGCGGAGCCGCCGCGGTAGACCCGGAGGCCCTGTCCGCCTCGCTTGCCCGGCACGCCCCGCGCCGCCGAGCCCCCCAGGTCGGCGTAGGAGCGCAGGGCCAGTTGCATCTCGCCCTGGGCCTTGCCGCGCGACAGCACCTCGGCGTCGGCGGCGGGGACCTCCAGAACGGCCACGGCGCCGACGATGGTGCGGGCGTCCTTCTCGGGATCGGTCTTCTGGTCGATGGCCAGGACGCGCAGGTTGCGCATCAGGGTCTCGGAGACCCAGGTGCGGCCGTCGGCGGCCTGCTTGCTCTGCAGCACATCCACCCGGTCGCCCGGCAGGATGAAGCCGCCGGCGGCGGTCTCGGCGTTGATCGGAATGCTCATGGCCCGCATGCCCGGCAGCAGCACCACGGCCATGTAGCCGCTCTGCCCGCCGCGCACGACCTTGCGCGCGATCACCGGCTCACCCTTGAGCATCGGTTCCTTGACGATGGCCCCGTCGAAGGCGGCCATCGGGCCCTGGGCCATCATGGCCGTCGTGGTCTGGGCGGCCTTCTGGGCCACCTGCTTGGCGGTGGTGTCGGCGACGGGGGCCGGGGCCGCGCCGTCGGTGACGAAATTGGGGTTGAGCGCCTCGATGGGCCAGGGCTGCCAGGTCATGTCGGTGGTCGACAGCCGCGCGCCGACCGGCAGGTCGCGGCCGGCCACCAGGACATTGGCCATCGGCTTGGCGGGCGCGGCGGCGACCACCACCGGCGCCGGCGGCTTCTTCGGGGCCACCATGCCGCGCACGAAGAACGCCAGCACGATGGCGACGATGGCGGCGACGGCGAAGATGGCGATGCGGACGGCGCCCATGAACGACTACTCGAGGTTCCCGCGAACGAGACCGGGGTGACTGACGGGCGCCCTGCGATCCGCGCGGGCGCACACGATTCGAAATTCCGACCTTCTGCCGGCGCATCGCTTTTGGGGCCCGCATGGTTAACGCGGGCTAAAGGAAGTCCGTCAGGACAGTCCGGGGAACGCCGCCATCAGGGCGCTGACCGGGAAGGCGGCCAGGGCGCCGACCGCGATCGCCACGCCGTACGGCACATTCTCGCCGGGCGTGGCCAGGCGGCCGAACCAGGCCGGGCCGTTCAGGACATAAGGCCGCACCCACATCGAGCGCAGGGCCAGCAGGCCCATGGCCAGGGCCCCGCCGGCCACACCGGTGACCAGCAGATAGGTGGCGAAGGCCGGCCAGCCGAGCCAGAGGCCCGCCGCGGCGAACAGCTTGGCGTCGCCGCCGCCGATCCAGCCGAGGGAGAACATCACCATCCCCATGACCAGGGCGATTGCGCCGATGCCCGCCTGCATGCCGATGGCCGACGGGGTGAGGCCGAGCGCGAAGGCTGTGGGGAAGAAGACCAGGATCAGCGCCCCGGAGATCCAGTTGGGGATCGTGTAGCTGGTGGCGTCGCGCAGGGCGCCCACGATCACCAGGGCGGGGAAGAGCGAGAGCAGGGCGGCCTGGAGCAGGGGCATGGGCGGGAGACCATCTGGCGGGGTTCAGACCTGATCCTGCCGCCTTTGGGTGAACGGGAGGTTTCAGACAGCGAAAGGGCCGCGGCGCTTTCGCACCGCGGCCCCCGCAATGTTTCGGAGCTAGCCGCCTATTGCGGCATCGCCGTGCCGATCTTGGTGAAGGTGCCGGCGATCTTGCCCTGCAGGGTGTTCATCGCGGTGATGAGCACGACGGCGATCAGAGCCGCGATCAGGCCATACTCGATGGCCGTGGCGCCGGATTCATCCTTCAGGAAGCGCGTGACGAACTTGGACATGGTGTTCTCCTTGGAAAAGTTGCGAACCAGTTGGTGAGTGAGGGACCAAGTCACCGACCTGCTCGCCCCGAATTGCAGGATCAAATTGCGCCCCCTCGCTTAATGTCGAGTAAACACGAAAGTATTCGCAGGAAAGTTTCTATGGTTTACTTTCGTTTACTGTGAACACCGATTAACCATGCAACCTGAATCGCGCCGGAATCGGGGTTTTTGCATAATGATTCTCGCGCGCGCGTGAGTCGGTCTTTCTTCAACCTTTCTTGACCATTCCCGGCGAGGTTGGAGGCCAAGTTTTTTTCAGGTCCCACCATGCGCCGCCCGCTTCTCGCCGCCGCCCTCGCCCTCCTGACCCTCGCGGCCCAGGTTTCCGCCGCCGGCGCGGCGACGATTTCGGCGGTGATGGACCAGGGCGTCCGCATCACCCTGCCGGCCGGAGCGCGCGATGTGATGGTCGGCAACCCCGCCATCGCCGACATCAATGTCGTCGACAGCCGCACCGCCGTCGTCCAGGGCCGCGCCTACGGGGTCACCAACCTGATGGTCATCGACGCCCGCGGCCGCACCATCCAGAACAGCCAGATCGTGGTCTCCGCGCCCGAGGTGAACCGCGTCGCGATCTATCGCGGCCCCGGCGCCGGCGCCGGCCAGGCCAATGTCGCCAACTATTCCTGCGGCCCCCGCTGCGAGCGCACTCCGATGCCGGGCGAGGTCGAGACCGAATACAACCGCTACGCCATCGGCTTCACCAGCTACGCCATGCGCGCCGCCGAGGCCCGCCGCGCCGTCGCCCAGAACGGCCAGTAGCCCGCCGGCTGGAAAGTCCGGCGGGCCTTAAACCTCCGATTCAGCAGACCGCGCTATCCTGGAGGCGAAGATCCCCTCGAGGACGTCATGAGCCGCCGCGTCGTTGCCTTCCAGAACCTGCTGCTGCGGTTCGCCGCCGCCCGGCGGGGGACCACGGCGATCGAGTTCGCCATCATCGCCCTGCCCTTCTGCGTCATGATGTTCGGCATCATCGAGCTGGGCATGGTGTTCCTGGTCTCGGTGACCCTGCAGAACGCCACCGACAACGCCGCGCGCCAGATCCGCACCGGCCAGTTCCAGACCAGCGGCTCGAACGCCAAGGGCGACTTCAAGACCCAGGTCTGCAACCGCATGGCCTGGCTGGCCACGCCGTGCGCCGGCAAGCTCACCGTGGCGGTGCAGACCTTCTCCGACTTCACGGCCGCCAGCGGCGACAGCGCCACCGCCGGCACGTCCTGGACCCCGGCGGCGGCGGCGGCCACCTGCTTCTCCACCGGCGCGCCCGGCGACATCGTCCTGGTGCGCTCCTACTACGAATGGGACGTCTTCACCCCGCTGCTCAGCAAGTCGCTGGTGAACATGGGTTCGGCCTCCAACAAGCGGCTCATCTCCACGGTCGCCACCTTCCGCAACGAACCCTATTCCACAGCCACCCCGGTGGGCGCGAAATGCAGTTGAGACGTCTGATCAAGGACCGCCGCGGCGCCGCGGCCGTGGAGTTCGCCTTCATCGCGCCGGTGATGATCCTGATGTATTACGGCCTGGCGGAGCTGACCCAGGGCATGATGGCCGACCGTCGCGCCAGCCACGTGGCCTCGGCCATCGGCGACCTGGTGGCCCAGGACACGGCCATCAACACCGGCGAGATGAACGACATCTTCAATGTGGGCAAGGCGATCATCGCGCCCTTCCCCACCGCCGGCCTGTCCATGCGCGTCACCTCGATCCGCAAGGACGCCAACGGCGCGATCCAGGTCATGTGGTCCAAGAGCTCCGGCTCGATGGGGGTCCTGACCACCGTGTCCAGCGTCCCCGCCGGCCTGATCACCAACAATGAAAGCGTGATCCTCGCCGAGGCCAGCTACGTCTACAACTCGACGACCAAACAGGTCCTGCCCAACGCCCTGACCTTCTCCCAGAAATACTACCTCAAGCCCCGCAAGACCGCCCAGGTCGCCTGGAGCACGAGCTAGTCCGTTCAACCCCGCTTATCCCGGCGCAGGCCGGGATGAACGGAGCGGGGGAGCCTCTAGCCCACCCCTCGCGCGATCTCCGCGACACGGGGCGAACCGGGCAGCGCGCGCCCGTCCAGGCTCACCACCGCGCGCACCCCGATCAGGCTGTTGGTCAGGAACATCGCCTCCGCGCCCTCCAGGGCCTCAAGCCCCGCCGCGACCTCGGTGACCTCGACCGCCGCCATCACCGCCCGCCGCACGATCCCGTCCAGCACGCCGCAGGCCAGGGCCGGGGTGAAGACCTCGCCGGCGGCGATCCAGAAGAGGTTGGCCGCCGCCGCGCAGGCGATCTGACCCTGCCCATTGCGCATCACCGCCTCGTCGGCCCCGGCGCCCGTGGCCTCGCGCCGCGCCAGCACATTGTCCAGATAGGAGAGCGTCTTCAGCCGCGAGGCCGGTGACCCCTCATTGCGGCGCACCGTGCTGACGATCAGCCGCGCAGGGGTCGACACAACGACGGACGCCGCCGCGGTGGCCCACAGCCGGGGCGCGGGCGCGTCGGGCCGGTCCAGGCCGCGCCCCGGC
>NZ_JBBKVV010000179.1:0-9001 GCF_037968635.1 Phenylobacterium sp. | reverse complement strand
CGGGTGGCATTTTGAGTTGTCTCCCTCCCCTTCATGGGGAGGGTGGACGAAGCGAAGCTTCGGACGGGTGGGGAACACCGCCAATCTCCCCCACCCCGATCGCTTCGCGATCTGCCCCTCGCCATGAAGGGGAGGGAGAAATCCGGATGTTCGCCCACGGTGAAACCGCCGTCGCCCCCATCGTCGCCGCCGACACCCTGACCACTCTCGACGGTCCGGCACTGATCGTCCGCCCCGACACTCAGGTCGCCCTGCCCGTCGGCTGGCGCGCCACCGCCGAGCAGGACGGCTTGATCCGCCTGACCCGCGCCGGCGCCGTCCAGGCCCGCGCCATCGCCCTGGATCGTCCCGACCCCATCACGCTCGAGCTGTTCAACCGCCGCTTCATGGGAGTCGCCGAGGCCATGGGCGCGGCCCTGGAGCGCACCGCCCACTCGGTGAACATCAAGGAGCGGCTGGATTTCTCCTGCGCCCTCTTCGACGCCGACGGCGGCCTGGTGGCCAACGCCCCGCACATGCCCGTCCACCTAGGCTCCATGGGGGCCAGCGTCCGCGCGGTCCGCGACCGCCATCCCACGCTGAAACCCGGCGACGCCTTCGCCCTGAACAACCCCTATGCGGGCGGCACCCACCTGCCCGACATCACCGTGGTCATGCCGGTGTTCATGCCGGGAGCCGAGACCGCCGCCTTCTACGTCGCTGCCCGGGGCCATCATGCCGATGTCGGCGGCGTACAGCCCGGCTCCATGCCGCCCTTCTCCAAGTCCATCGACCAGGAGGGCGTGATGCTGGACGCCATCCCCATCATGCGCGGTGGCGATTTCCTGGAGGCCGACACCCGCGCGGCGCTCGCGACCGGACGCTGGCCATCGCGTGCCCCCGACCGCAACATCGCCGACCTCAAGGCCCAGATCGCCGCCTGCCAGGCGGGCGCCGCGGCCGTCTCCGGCATGATCGAGGGCTTCGGCGGCCAGGTGGTGGCCGCCTACATGACCTTCGTGCAGCAGAACGCCACGGCCAGCGTCCGCCGCGCCATCGGCAGGCTGTCGAACGGCGAGGCCCGCGTGCCCATGGACGGCGGCGGCCATATCGTCGTGGTCACGACGGTGGACGCCCTGGCCGGCGAGGCGACCCTGGATTTCCGCCAATCCGCCGACCAACTGCCGTCGAACTTCAACGCCCCCTCGGCCATCGTCGATGCGGCGGCCCTCTATGTGTTCCGCACCCTGGTGGACGACGACATCCCGCTCAATTCCGGCTGCCTCGCGCCACTCAACATCCTGACCCGGCCAGGCTCCATGCTGGCCCCCGCCCCGCCCGCCGCCGTGGTGGCCGGCAATGTCGAGACCAGCCAGCACGTGGTCGACGCCCTCTATGAGGCGCTCGGCGTCATGGCCAACGCCCAGGGCTCGATGAACAACTTCACCTTCGGCGACGAAACCCGCCAGTACTACGAGACCCTCTGCGGCGGAGCCGGCGCCACCCCGACCGCCGACGGCGCCAGCGCGGTTCACACCCACATGACCAACTCCCGCCTCACCGACCCGGAGATCCTGGAGCGCCGCTTCCCCGTCCGTGTCGAGACCTACGCCATCCGGCGAGGCTCGGGCGGCGAGGGCGCACGCAGGGGCGGCGACGGGGCGGTGCGCCGGGTCCGTTTTCTGGCGCCCATGGAGGCCGCCCTGCTCTCCACCCGCCGCGCCCACGCCCCACAGGGGATCGCCGGTGGCGGCCCCGCCCTGATGGGCGAGCAGCGCTTGATCGGCGCCGATGGCGCGGTAAAGGAACTTCCCGGCTGCTTCTCAGTTACAGTGCAGCTTGGCGACGTGATCGAGATCAAAACCCCCGGAGGCGGAGGATTCGGATCGCGCCCCGCCTCCTGATCGACACAGTTTCAAGGTTCCAAGGCTCTATGTCCGCACTCATCGCCGCCCTCGCCCTGTTCGCCGCCGCCGAGCCCGCCACAGGCTCCGCCCCCGCCGAATTGACCCTCAACGAGGACATGCCCTATCCGGCCGGCGCGCCGCGCGACGACTATGGCTTGGTGGGCTGGTGCTACGGGGTCTTGCGCGGCTATGTCGACCTGCACGACCAGATGATGCCGGACGTCACCGCGATCGAGAAATCGCCGCCGTTCAATCCCGACACCACCCTGGCCCAGAAGCTCGCGGCCTATGAGACCATCCAGGTCCGCGCCAAGCAGGACATGAAGCTGTTCGCCAGCGCCATGGAGGCCGCCGAACGCGCGAGTCTGAAGCCCATCAACACCATCGGCGCCGCCGCCGTGAAAAAGGGCCACAACGCCTGGGCCGCGGCCGCCAGCATGCCCCGGCGCCAGGTCGCCCAGAACTGGATGGGCTGGACCCTGCCGGTCCGCTGCGCGCCCACCGCTCGCGCCCTGGAAGAGCGCGCCAAGCTGATGGGCAAGACCTTCCAGGTGAACACCGATCCCGCCGAACTCGAGCGCGCGCCTGCGCCCGAGGCCCTCCCTGCCGAGGTCGCCCCCGTCGAGCCCGCCCCGGAAACCTCCGGCGCCGTGGACCCGACTCGCTGAGCCGACGCCTCACCATTTTCTGACGTTTCAAGCGAACCGCCCCGGCTGTCGGACCGACTCCGGGGCGGTTTTGCGTCTGCCTGTTGCGGAAAAACGACAGCTAGGCCTTTCGGCCCCTACGTCAACTTTTTACCGACCGACCGGACTGTTTTAAAACACCTTTTCCGAATTCTATTCGAAGTTTGGGTATGCTTTTGACGTAACGTCAAAAAAATAACACCCATATTCAACTAGTATTGACGCCAATGTCAGGGATAGTTGGCATAGCCGCTAACCCTGACAGAAAAGAGACTTGAGTTTCACGGTCATTGCCGATCTTACCCCCACGCGATCTGTCATCGTCAGGATGGATAACGCAGTTATATTGAAACAGGGGAAACGCGTGCTTAACACCAGATACCTTGCAGGGGCCTCGTCTATCGCGCTGGCCACCCTCATCTCCCTTTCCGCCGGCCAGGCCCTCGCCCAGGACGTCGAAGTCTCCGAAGTCGTGGTCACCGGCTCCTTCATCGCCGGCTCCCCGGAAGACGCCGCCCTGCCGGTGAACGTCATCAGCTCCGATGAAATGCAGAAGCAGGGCGCGCCCTCGACGGTCGACCTGATCAAGTCCATCCCCGCGGTCAGCGGCGCGATCGGCGAATCCAACCAGTTCGGCGCCGGCCAGACGACCGGCTCGGGCAACATCAACCTGCGCGGCCTCGGCGCCACGCGCACCCTGGTGCTGTTCAACGGCCGCCGCATGGCGGTTTCCCCCGGCGGCACCTCGGTCGACACCAACCTGATCCCGTCGGCCGCCATCGGCCGCCTTGAAGTCTTGAAGGATGGCGCGGCGGCCACCTATGGCTCCGACGCCATTGGCGGCGTGGTCAACTTCATCACCCGCACCAACCTCGACGGCTTCGAAGTGCGCGGCGACTACTCCTATATCGACGGCTCCGACGGCAACGACTACGGCACGTCAGTCGCCTACGGCTGGCGCGGCGATCGCGGCAACATCCTGCTGACCGCCGGCTACCGTCACCGCTCGGAACTCAACAGCCGCGAGCGCGACTACACCCAGCGCTCCATCACCGAGAACCCGCAGGGCGGCTGGTCCAGCTTCGGCAACCCGGGCCTGTACCTGTCCAGCTCCAACGGCGGCGCCAGCTACACCAACCCCTATGTCGACCCGGCGTGTAACGCGATCTCCGGCCCCGGCACGGCGGCAAGCTGCAGCTTCAACTACATCGGCTTCGACAACCTGTCGGAACGTGAAGAGCACTATCAGCTCTACGGCGAAGCCAATTTCGACGTGACCGACACCACCACCTTCCACGTGGAAGCCCTCTATGCCGGCCACGACGTGCCGGAAGAGAACTCCTCGCCCTCCTATCCGCCGAACAACTTCCCGACCTCGGCCCTGACCACCAAGGCCCAGGGCAACGGCTTCTATATCCCGTCGTCCAATCCCGGCCTGCAGGCCCTGATCGCCCAGGGGCGCGCGCCGGCCTCGGCCGCCACCTCGGGTCTGTTCACCTCCATCGCCTGGCGTCCGATCGGCGTCGGCGGCAACGGCCTCTACGAGTACGAAGGCAAGGAAGATAAGCGCAAGTTCACCGCCTATCGTGTCTCGGCCGGCCTGAAGGGCAAGTTCGAGAACGGGATCGGCTGGGACACCGGCCTGACCTACATGGAAGACTGGAGCGAAATCGCCACTCCGGACATCCTGATCTCTCGCCTCCAGCTCGCCCTGCGCGGCCTGGGCGGCGCGGGCTGCAACCCCTCCACCGGCGTCGCCGGCGTCGGCGCCTGCTCCTACTTCAATCCGTTCTCCAGCGGCACGGCCGGAAACGTCAACGACGGCCGCACCAACCCCAACTACGTGGCCGGGACCGCCAACTCCCAGGCGATGCTGGACTACCTGTTCGAGGACTACTCCTACGAGACCCGCACCAAGCTGTTCGCGGCGGACCTGGTCTTCAACGGCGAACTGCCCATCGACTTCGGCGCCGGCGCCCTGGCCTGGGCCGCGGGCACGCAGTACCGCTGGAGCAGCATCGAGCGTCAGACCAGCGACTACACCAACATCGCCGTCACCCCCTGCACCGACTCCCCGGTGAACGCCGCGGCCACCTGCGCCAACAAGTACGGCGGCTTCTCCTTCTTCGGTCCG
The DNA here is from genome assembly GCF_037968635.1 of Phenylobacterium sp. GTDB lineage: Bacteria > Pseudomonadota > Alphaproteobacteria > Caulobacterales > Caulobacteraceae > Phenylobacterium. Next base: position 4,295 of record NZ_JBBKVV010000179.1, on the reverse strand, counting down.
CTGACCGACTACGACCTGGACTACGGGGTCATCGCGGCCTTCGGCGAATTGCAGGTGCCGATCTTCGACAGCCTGACCGCCACCCTGGCCGTGCGTTACGAGGACTACGGCGGAAACATCGGCGCCACCACCAACCCCAAGGTCGCCGTCAAGTGGCAGGCCACCGACTGGCTGGCCTTCCGGGCCTCGGCCGGCTCGACCTTCCGCGCCCCGCCGCAGACCCAGATCGCGCCGTCGGTCACCACCTCGCTGGCCTACACCACCGCGGCGGCCGGCTACCGGGCCTACGACGTCTACGGCAACCCGAACCTGGCGCCGGAAACGGCCGACACGCTGAACGTCGGCGCCATCCTGGAGCTCGGCGACTTCAGCGCCACCCTCGACTACTGGTCCTTCGACTTCGAAGGCCCGATCGACAATGAGAGCGGCTCGGGCATCATCAACGCCCTGTTCCCGAACGGCGCCTCGACCACCCTTCCGAACAATTGCCTGGTGGCCTCCTATGCCGGCCTGCGCAACCGGATCACCTTCAACGACATCAACTCCGACGGAACCCCCGATTGCCTGCCTTCGGCGATCAACCGGACCCGTCTGAACGTCGTCAACGGCCCGGACCTCAAGACCAGCGGCCTCGACTTCGCGGCCAACTACAAGGCCCGCGACGTGCTGGCCGGCGGCGACCTCTCCTTCGGCGTGGATCTGACCTACGTGCTCAAGTACGAGGTCGCCCCCACGGTCATCGAGGGCGTCACCGTCAAGCCGGCCCGCGACTATGCCGGGACCATGGACTACCTCGGCTACGGCTCGCAGCCGCGTTGGAAGGCCACGCTCTTCGGCGAATACACCAACGGCGACCACAACCTGCGTTGGACCCTGCGCTACGTGGACGGGATGATCGACACCCGCGTCGGCACCTCGACCTTCACGGCCGCCAGTCCGCTGGGCCAGAAGATCGACGCCTTCATCACCAACGACCTCAGCTATCGCGTCTTCCTGCCCTGGGAGACCACGCTGACGGCCTCGGTGATCAACGTCTTCGACGCCGACCCGTCCTTCGCGCGGCTGGACCTCAGCTACGACCCCTTCACCGCCAATCCGCTCGGCCGCTACTTCAAGCTGGGCGTGACCAAAAAGTTCTAGAGGTTCTTCCCCCTCGAGGACTTGACTCAGGGGCGGCTCCCTGGAGCGCGACAGCCAGAAGCGGATACCGGTTCTGGCGCCCGTCGCGCTTCAAACTAAAATTCACAGAGCGTGATCGGAAGCGATCACGCTCTGTGGGGGGCCGCCCCCTTTTTATGCGCGATTACAGATCCTTGCGCAGAAACCAGCGCGGGAACATCGGCGCCGGCCCGTCGATCTGGCCGAACACCTCAAACCCCAGCCGCTCATAGAAGGCCCGCGCCTGGAAGGCGTAGGTGTCGAGCCACATATTGTGACAGCTGCGGGCTGCCGCCTCGGCTTCCGCCTGGGCCATCAGCTGCGTCCCCAGCCCTTCGCCGCGCGCCCCTTCGGGCGTCACCACCAGGCCGATATAAAACGAGCCCCACAGCGACAGCGCCCAGAGCCCGCCCAGCACCTCTTCGCTGTCGGGTTCTGTGATGGTCAAAGCGAACGGCTGCCCTTGCGCGTCGCCCACGGTCTTCTGGTTGAAGGCCAGCAGAGGCGCCCAGATGGACATGTAGGCGTCGTCGGGGCGCGCGGCCCCGCGGATGATCAGAGTCATGTCTTCGTCTTTCAGATGATGCGCGCACAAGCGCTCAGGCGCGGCGCAAAGGGCCACGCGGTCAGGTCGAACGTCAGGTGGCGCGGTCAGACCGCGACGAAACCGATCATCATGGGGCCAGGCTAGCCAAGCCTGTGCGCCCTGGCGACAGACGTTTTCCTGACTGCCGCGTTCTAGGCCGAACCATGGCCCATTCCCGCACCGTCATCTTCGCGGCCCTCGCCGGCAACAGCGCCATCGCCGTGACCAAGTTCGCCGCCGCATTCTTCACCGGCTCCAGCGCCATGATGAGCGAGGCGATCCACTCCGTCGTCGACACCGGCAATCAGTTGCTGCTGCTCAACGGCCTGCGCCGCGCCGCCAAGCCGCCCACCGAGCGTCACCCCCTGGGCTATGGCCTGCAGCTCTATTTCTACACCTTTGTCGTCGCGGTGCTGATCTTCGGGGTCGGCGCCGTGGTCTCGGTGCTGCACGGCGTGGAGCGAATTCGCCACCCCGAGCCCATCGAGAACGCCTGGATCAACTACCTGGTCCTCGGCCTGGGCATCCTCTTCGAGGGCGCGGTCTGGCTCGTGGCGCTGAAGGCCTTCAACCAGGAGCGCGCCGGCCGTGGCTGGCTGGCGGCCGTGAGGTCCAGCAAGGACCCGACCGTCTTCACCGTGCTGTTCGAGGACACCGCCGCCCTTCTGGGCCTGATGGTGGCCATGCTCGGGGTGTTTCTCTCACAGACCTTGAACATGCCGGTGCTGGACGGCGCCGCCTCGGTGGGCGTCGGACTGATCCTCGGCGTCACCGCCTTCTTCCTGGCCGCCGAAAGTCAGAGCCTGCTCACCGGCGAAGCCGCCGCGCCGCACACCCGCGCCGAGATCAAGGCCATCGCCGGCGCCCAGCCCGGCGTCACACAGATCAACGAGCTGCTGACCATGCACTTCGGGCCCCGCGAAATCCTGGTGGCGCTGTCCCTCGACTTCGATGACCTCATGCCCGCCGGGGAGGTGGAGCGCACGGTCAACCGCATCGAGAGCGCCATCAAGGCGGCCCATCCCGACGTCACCCGGATCTTCATCGAGGCCCAGAGCTTCGAGGCGCACTGGGGCGAAAGCGCGCCTATTTCGTCGGCGGGTTCGCGCTCAGATCCATGATCAGCTTGGTCAGCAGATAGAGCCGGGGCGTCACCGACTTCAGGTCCATGAACTCCTTCTCAGAGTGGAACCCGCCGCCCACGGGACCCAGCCCGTCCAGGGCCGGCGTGCCCGCCTCATAGGCCAGGGCTGACTGCGACGCCCCGCCGTTGCCGCCGGTCCCGAGCTTCAATCCCAGGCCCGCATAGATCGCCTGGGCGCGCACCGCCAGCGCGTCCGTCGCCGGATTGTTGGCCAGTGGCGGGAAGGAATTCTCGCGGGTGATGGTCACCACCGTCTCGGGCACAACGGTCTTGGCGGCGCTGGCCTTCAGGGTCGCCTCGACCTTGTCGAAGTCGCTCTTCTGACGCGCCCGGATGTTGATCTGCGCCCGCGCATCCTCCGGGATGATGTTGTAGCGAGAGCCGGCGTTAATGATCGTCAGGTTCACCGTCAGCCCGTCGCCGGAATGGGGGAAGGTCTCCACCGTCGCCAGCTGGTTCACCAGCTCGACGGCGGCGTTGCGGCCGTCCTGCGGCGCGACGCCGGCGTGGGCCGCGCGGCCCTTCACATCGATGTTCATGGTCGAGGACCCCTTGCGCCACACCGTGATCACGTCGGGCGCGTCGCCAGGCTCCAGGTTCAGCTCCACGTCATGGGCGCGCACCAGCCTGTCGATCAGGGCGCGGGTCCCGGGCGAACCCCGCTCCTCGCTGGTCTCGATCAGGAAGGTGATCTTCTCGAAATCCTTGAAGCCCAGGTCGTGCAGGATCTGCAGCGCATAGACCCCCTCGACCACCCCACCCTTCTCATCGGCGACGCCGGGGCCCCGGGCATGGTCGCCCTCGACCGAATAGGACCACTTGGCCACCGTGCCCGGCCCGAACACCGTGTCGATGTGGCCGATCATCAGGATCCTGGCCTTGCCGGTCCCGGTGAGCGTCGCCACCGTGTTCTCCGGCAGGCCTGGGATCTCGGCGGGTACGCTCTCGATGGTCATGCCCAGCGCCTTCAGCCGGGGGATCAGCACGGCGGCCACCTTGCGCCCGCCTTCGATATCGCCGGTGCCGCTATCGATGTTCACCACCTGCTTGAGCAGGTCGAGCTGCCCCTCGCGCGCCGCCTGCGCGGCCGCCCACACCTTGGCGTCTTTGCCCGCCGCCAGGGCCGGTCCGGCGCCAACCAGCAGAGCGGCCACAGCCGCCATCGCAACCCTCGTCGTGCGCATTTGATAACTCCCCAAACTCAAGGCGCGGAGTTTGGCGCTCACACCCGCACGATCAAGCCCGGATGACAAATTCGGCGAAACCATCACGCGGGGTGCTAGACTGACCCACCATGGAAACGCCGCACCTGATCTACTTCGCCGACGCCATGTGCTCGTGGTGCTACGGCTTCTCACCGGTGATCGCCGACATCCGCAAGACCTTCGGCCGCGCCCTGCCGATCCA
>NZ_JBBKVV010000178.1:0-9421 GCF_037968635.1 Phenylobacterium sp. | reverse complement strand
CCCTTCTTCAACCTCACCTTCACCCCGCTGATGGCCGCCCTGCTGATCCTGCTGCCGGCCGGCCCCCTGCTGGCCTGGAAGCGCGGCGACGCGCTCGGCGTGGCCCAGCGCCTGTGGGTGGCGGCCCTGATCGCGGCGGGCTGCGGCCTGCTGGCCTTCGCCCTGGTCAGCCCCCGCAAGGCCCTGGCCAGCGCGGGTCTGGCCCTGGGCGCCTGGCTGATCCTCGGCGCCGCCGTGGAGTTGGCCGAGCGCACCCGGGCCTTCCGCGGTTCCGGGGCCGAGACCTGGCGCAGGCTCACCGGCCTGCCGCGCGGCGCCTGGGGCATGACCTTCGCCCACCTTGGCTTGGGCGTCTTCGTGCTCGGCGCCTGTTTCGAGACCGGCTGGAAGTCCGAGGCCGCCGAGACCCTGTCCCTGGGCCAGACGCTGAATGTGGGCGCCTATGAACTGACCCTGGAGCGGATCGAGGGCGTCGACGGTCCCAACTACGACGCCGAGCGCGCCACCATCGTCGCCCGCAAGGACGGCGCCCTGGTCTGCACGCCCCGGCCCGAGCGCCGCTTCTACCCCACCGGCGGCCAGACCACCTCGGAGGTCGCCATCTGCACCATGGGCTTCAACCATCTGTACGTGGTCCTGGGCGAGCGTCGCCCCGGCGACGTCTGGCTGGTGCGCGCCTACTGGAACCCCTGGGCGCTGCTGATCTTCCTCGGCCCCGGCGTCATGGCCCTGGGCGGCCTGATCTCGCTCTCAGACCGCCGCCTGCGCCTGGCCGTCGGCCGCCGGGCGCTGCCCGCATGAGGAAGCTGCTGGCCATCTGCGCGGCGATCTTCTGCATGGCCGCGGCCTCTGACCCCGCCGAACGCCTGCCCGATCCCGGCCAGGAGGCCCGGGCGCGGGCGATCTTCGCCGAAGTCCGCTGCCTGGTCTGCCAGAACGAGTCCATCGATGACTCCACCGCCGAGCTGGCCGGTGACCTGCGCCGCCTGGTTCGCGACCAGATCCGCGCCGGCAAATCCGACGTCCAGGTGAAATCCTACCTCACCGATCGCTACGGCGAGTTCGTGCTGCTGAAGCCGGCCTTCTCCTGGGGTAACGCGGCGCTGTGGGGCGCGCCTTTCGTCGTGGTGTTCCTGGGGGTCCTGCTGCTGCTGCGGAACCTTCGCACCCCCCGTCCGTACGCCGAACTGTCGCAGGAGGAGGCGGCCCGGGTCGCCGTTCTCGCCGATAAGGAACAGACGTGACACGATTGCGCCCAATATCGGTCGCCTTGCTGCGCGCAGCGTGACCTAAACGTAACTTGCACGCGGGTTGCGGTCTAAGGCACGGAACCTAGGTTTGTTGGAACCCCACGGGGCCCAAAAGGAAATTGAAGGCGTTATGACCTCGAAGAAGAACGGCTATCTCTGGGGCGCCATCGCCGGCGTCAGCATCGCCACCGCCGCCGTCGCCGGCGCCGGGATCGGCGAGAAGTCAGACAGCACCCTGGACCGGTCCATGCTGCTGAAGGCTTCCACCGCGCCGATCTTCGCCCCGCCCCCCGGCGCGCCCCTGTCCTTCGCCGACATCTTCGAGAAGGTGTCCCCGGCGGTGGTCTCCATCAACGTCACCTCCAAGGTCGACGCCGCCTCCCTGCGCCGCCAGATCCCCGGCCTGCCCTTCGACATCATCCCCCGCGGCGCGCCGAACGGCGGCGACGACGGCGACGACGACAAGGGCGGCACGACGGAGAAGGGCCAGCCCCGCCTGCCCACCCAGCAGTCCTCGGGCTCGGGCTTCTTCATCTCCGCCGACGGCTACATCGTCACCAACAACCACGTCGTGGAGAACGCCGACGAGATCAAGGTCGTGCTCAAGGACGAGCGCGAGCTGGACGCCGTCGTGGTCGGCCGCGACGAGGGCACCGATCTGGCGGTCCTCAAGGTCAAGGGCAATGCGTTCCCGTTCGTGAACTTCGAGAACGCCGCCAAGCCCCGCGTCGGCGACTGGGTGATCACCGTCGGCAATCCCTTCGGCCTGGGCGGCACCGCCACGGCCGGGATCATCTCGGCCTATGGCCGTGATATCGGCGAGACCTTTGTCGACTACATCCAGATCGACGCCCCCATCAACCGGGGCAATTCCGGCGGTCCGACCTTCGACGTCTACGGCCGGGTGATCGGGGTCAACACCGCGATCTTCTCGCCCTCCGGCGGCTCGGTGGGCATCGGCTTCGCCATCCCGGCCGACGTGGCCGACGCCACCACCAAGGCGCTGATCTCGGGCGGCAAGATCACCCGGGGCTATATCGGCGCCTCGATCCAGAACTACACCTCCGAGATGGCCGACGCCCAGGGCATGCCGGGTCAGAAGGGCGCCATCGTCGCCGATCTGGTCCCGGGCGGCCCCTCGTCCAAGGCCGGCCTCGCCCCCGGCGATGTGGTGGTGGCCGTCAACGGCGTCACCGTGAAGACCTCCTCGGAACTCACCCGCGAGGTGGCCAAGGCTCGCGCCGGCGACACCCTGCACGTCGAGGTTCTCCGCGACGGCAAGCGCAGGACCGTGGACATCCGCTCCGGCGTTCGCCCCACCGAGAAGGAACTGGCCGCCAACGACAATTCCGGCAGCCCCCGCAGCGGCGGCGGGACCACCGGTCCCTCGGCCCAGCTTCCCGCCGTCCTGGGGCTGAAGCTCGCCCCCCTGGACGACGCCGCCCGCTCGCGCTTGAACATCGACACCCCGATGCGCGGCGTGGTCGTCGACAGCGTCGATCAGTCGTCGGACGCCGCTCAGCGCGGCCTGCGCAAGAACGACGTCATCACGGTGGCCGGCGGCCGTCCGGTGAGCACCGCCTCGGACTTCTCCAGCGCCGTTGACGCCGCGAAAAAGAGCGGCCGCCCCAGCATCCTGGTGGGCGTCTATCGCGCCGGCCGCACCACCTTCCTGCCGCTCAAGGTTTCCGGCTAAGCTGCCGGGGATTCGAGAGCGTGACAGCCAGAAGTGGACACCGGTTCTGGCGCCCGTCACGCGACCAACAGAAGATAGAGCCAGTGACCAGTTCGAATGGCTTGATTTGAACTGGAGAGGCTTGGGGGTTTGAGATGCGGATTCTGATCGTCGAGGACGACCTTGAGGCGGCCGAGGCCATGGACCGCGGCCTCACCGAAGGCGGCCACGTCTGCGTCCGCGCCGCCGACGGGGAGGAGGGGCTCACCGCCGCCCGCGACGGTGAGTTCGACGTGATGATCGTCGACCGCATGATGCCCAAGATGGACGGGGTCACCCTGGTGGAGACCATCCGCCGCGAGGGCGACCAGACCCCGGTCCTGTTCCTCTCGGCGCTCGGCGAAATCAACGACCGCGTCGCGGGCCTGCAGGCCGGCGGCGACGACTACCTGGTCAAGCCCTACGCCTTCGCCGAGCTCAGCGCCCGGGTTCAGGCCCTGTCGCGCCGCCGCGAGACCGGCTCGGTCCAGACCCTGCTGCGGGTCGGCGAACTGGAGATGGACCTGATCGGCCGCTCGGTGCATCGCCAGGGCAAGGAGATCGACCTCCAGCCCCGCGAGTTCCAGCTGCTGGAATTCTTGATGCGCCACGCCGGGCAGTCGGTGACCCGGACCATGCTGTTGGAGAAGGTCTGGGAATATCACTTCGATCCCCAGACCAACGTCATCGACGTCCACGTCTCGCGCCTGCGCTCCAAGATCGACAAGGGCTTCGACCGCGCCATGCTGCAGACCGTCCGCGGGGCGGGCTACCGCCTGGAGCCGTAGGGCTCGATGGCGACCCTTCTCTCTTCCTTCTCCCGCAAGGGGAGAAGGATCACGCAAATGGCCGCCTAGATGTCCCCCGGCATGCGCCTCCCGCGGCTGTTCCGCACGACGCCCTTCCGGCTGACCCTGCTGTTCCTGGCCCTGTTCGGGGCCGCGGCCAGCGCCTTCCTGGCCTATATCTATGTCGCCACCGCCGGCGAGGCGACCCGGCGCACCGACCAGGACATCACCCGGGAAATGAACTCCCTGGTGGCGGCCTATGACCGGGCCGGGGTCGACGCCGTCAACCAGTCGCTGATCGAGCGGGCGGCCAGCGAGCGGCCCTTCCTCTACCTGCTGATGAAGCCGGACGGCACGCGCATCTCCGGCTCCATCGCCGAGTCGCCGCTGGAGGACATCAACGCCGTTCCGGCCCGCGCCAGTTTCTCGGTCACCGACTTCGACGCCCAGGGCCGTCCCATCAAGCATCCGGCCCGGGGTTTCCAGGAGCACCTGCGGGGCGGGGAGATCCTGTTCGTCGGAGCCGACATCTCCGAGGACCAGGCCTATGTCGGCAAGATCGTCAACGCCCTGCGCGGCGCCGGCACCCTGGTGGTGATCCTGGGCCTGCTGGGCGGGGTGCTGGTCAGCCGCAATGTCAGCCGCAGCATGGCGGGCCTCACCGACGTGGTCACCGCCGTACGCAACGGCGACCTCGGGGCCCGGGCCCGGGTGCGCGGAACCCGCGATGAGTTCGACGAACTGGCCGAGGGCCTCAACGAGATGCTCGACCGGCTGGAGCGCTCCATGGCCGGCCACCGCCACGCCGGCGACGCCATCGCCCACGACCTGCGCTCGCCCCTGACCCGCCTGCGGGCCCGCCTGGAAGTGGCCTATCTCGACGTCGAGGCCGGCAAGGGCGACCCGGAACAGGCGCTCGGCCAAGCGTTGGAGGATACCGACGGGGTGCTCAAGACCTTCGGCGCGGTGCTGGCCATCGCCCGCCTCCAGGCCGCCGGCCAGGCGCCCGATCAGATCCTCTTCGATCCCGCCCAGCTCGCCGCCGACATCGCCGAACTCTATGAGCCCCTGTGCGAGGACGCCGGCCTCGACTTCAAGGCCGAGATGTCCGATGGCCTGCAGGCGCGCGGCAACCAGGAATTCCTGGCCCAGGCGCTCGCCAACCTGCTCGACAACGCCGTGAAGTACACGCCCTCGGGCGGCGCCATCATGCTCCGCGTGCGCCGCCGGTCCTCCGGCGAGGTCGAGTTCTCCATCACCGACACCGGCCCCGGCGTCCCCGAGGAAGACCGCCCCCGCGTGGTCGAACGCTTCGTCCGCCTCGAAAACAGCCGCAATCAGCCGGGCGCCGGCCTGGGCCTCTCCCTGGTCGGCGCCGTCGCCGAGGCCCACGGCGGCCGCCTGGAACTGGCCGAAGGCCCCGGCAAGGTCGGCGAGATCGGGCCGGGGTTGCGCGTGGCGCTGATCCTGCCAAGGGCGGGGTAGGGGCCACGGTGGCAAGCCCGGTCCCATTCCTGATCGACGTTGGATCCGAGGTTCTCTTCTTCCTCGCGTTCTCCACCGTCTCCGCCAACCTCTATTATTGGGCCCTGGCTCGCGCGAACGCGGGGCCGCCGGGCCACACCGGCAGGGTCCTTTCCGCAGCCATCAACGCGCTGATGGCCGCGAGTCTCATTGCACAGCCCTATCTGTTCGGTCTGACAGGGCTCGAACGCATCGACGTTCCCTTCCTAGATGACCCCAACCGCTTCCTCTACTTCTGGGTCGCCGGGATGCTTGGCGGATGGGCGCTTTCGTTTCCGTTCCACAGACGTACCTTGATTGAGCTCGGCGTATTTCACTGAACACTCGGTGTCCCTTCTCCCCTTGCGGGAGAAGGTGGCCGGTCGGAGACCGGTCGGATGAGGGGTCGCACCGCGTCTTCACGCAAAACACCGCTCATCCCGGCGAAGGCCGGGACCCAGATTCATCCGGAGCGGTTCGAGGCGATCCCCAACCGAGCCTAGGTTTGCTATGAGATTGGAGTGGGTTTCACCTGGGTCCCGGCCTTCGCCGGGATGAGCGGGTTGGATCATAAGGGGGAGGGCTTGAGGATGATCGCCTATACGACGCTTGGCGTGAACGACATGGACCGGTCGACGGCCTTCTATGACGCGGTGTTCGCGCCGCTCGGCGCGGTGCGCGACACCACCAGCCAGACCTGGACCGGCTATGTCCGCGAGGGCGACCGGGGACGCTTCTTCCTCACCCGCCCCTTCGACGGCCAGCCCGCCACCGCCGGCAACGGCGTCATGCTCTCGTTCCTGGCCGAAGACCGCGCCGCCATCGACGCCTTCCACGCCGCCGCCCTGCAGATGGGCGGAGCCGACGAAGGGCCGCCCGGCGTCCGCGAAGGCATGAACCCGGTCTTCTACGCCGCCTACATCCGCGACCCCGACGGCAACAAGCTCTGCGCCTTCGTCAGGAAGTGAGCCACATGGCCCCTAGATCCTCCCCCAGGCGCGCAGCGCCGATGTGGGGGAGGTGGCCCGGACCGCAGGTCCGGGACGGAGGGGGATCGACGTCGTCGACACCTACCGCCCAAACAAGGGTCAAAGTCCCCCTCAGGCGCTCCGCGCCAGCTCCCCCAGAAGGGGAGCATCAGGCCTGCGCCACGACCGCCCCTCGTGGTGCACCTGGCTTGGCCTTCACCCCGAACAGGAACCGGCTGACCCCGAAGGGCGCGATCAGCCCCTCATAGATCGCCAGCGACCCAAACCCCGTCACCCCCACCAGCACCGCCGCCTCTACCGGCAAGGCAAGCCCCAGCGGGAACACACAATAGGCGCCCAGCAGCAGGATCGGCTGGTGCAGCACATAGACCGGCAGCACCGCCTCGTTCAGGTGGCTCAGGAGGGCCGAGGGCTGGTTCAGATACCGGTAGGCGAAGCCGCAGAGCGTGCAGATCGCCGCCCAGCCGTAGAGCCCCGACACCGCGCTCCACACCAGGCCGTCCGAGGCGAACTGCCCCCCCAGCAGCACGGCGGCCGCGCCCGCGAACCGCCAGCGGTGATCCCGCAGGGTCGCCCAGAACGCCGGTTGATGCGCGCAGGCGATTCCCGTCGCGAACATCCCGATCCACTTCAGGTGCCCGCCCCAGTCGTCCACCAGGCCGTGGTTCAGGGGATGGCCGGCGTCGATCCAGACATTGGCGCCCGCCAGCCAGAGCGCCGGCGCCACCAGCATCAGGGCCAGCGGCAGGGCGGGGGCCGTGGCCGGGATCATCCGCAGCAACCGCCCCAGCCCCACCACCGCGGCGAAGATCAGCAGATAGACCTGCAGATAGACCAGGAACCACAGGTGATCCCAGGTCGGGAACGTCTTGCCGAGCGGGGCCGCCAGGGTCTGGTCGGCGGGCAGGTAGGCGGTCCACCAGAAGTGCAGGTAGTTGTCCTGGGTCACGCCCTTGGAGAACAGTTCGATCCACACCTGGGGCGGGATCACCACCAGCATCCCAAACAGGATCACCGGCTGCAGGCGCCGGATCCGGTCCAGCGCGAACCTGCCCGTCCCCAGCTTGCCGATCAGGAAGGTCGAGGCGACGCCGGAGATCAGGAACAGCAGCGGCATCCGCCAGACGCTGAAGATCAGCAGCGCCTGCTCGATGCCGGGGACCAGGCGCGGGCTCTTCAGATTGTAGTGCCACGGCGAATACAGCAGGCCTGCGTGGAAGCAGATCAGCAGGGCGAACGCGATCACCCGCAGCCAGTCGAGATAGTATTTCCGGGTGTCCATCGGAGGCTCCTGTCGGACGGCGAAAGCTGATGGCGTCTGACAGGGCGGGCGTGGCGCAGGCGCGCCGATTTCTGCAAACCTCCGCCGATTGCAGAATCTGGTGCTGTTATTTCGGAGCCAGCGCCGTGACGCGGTATTCTGAGGGGGCGACCCCCATGATCTCCCGGAAACCCCGGTTGAAGGTGCCCACCGAGGCGTAGCCCACCGAGAGCGCGATGGTCAGGATCGGGGTGCGGGCCACGGCCGGGTCGGCCAGCTGCCGACAGGCCTCGGCGATGCGGTATCGGTGCAGCAGGGCGTTGAAGTTGCGGTCCCCCAGCTCCTCATGGATCAGCTTGCGCAGCCGGTATTCCGGCAGGCCGACCCGCGTGGCCAATCCCTTCAGCGACAGTCCCTCCTGCTCCCAGACCCGCCCGGTCTCCAGCAGGTCGATCAGCCGGGCCAACGCGGGGTCGGGCGCCGCTTCGCCGGGCGGCTTGGCCCGCTCCGCCCCCGCGCCGAAGTCCAGCCGCCGGCCGACATCCCCGCTGGTGATCTGGAACAGGACGCTCGCCAGGACCGCCAGGTAGGCGCAGGTCAGGCCCACATGGACGGCGTAGCTGGCGGCGCTGTCGGGGGCGATCACCACCCGGGTCAGCAGGCCCGACACCAGGGTGACCAGGCCGACGACCCCCAAGGTCACGGCCCGCGCGCGCCGCCGGCTCTCCACCAGGTCCACGCGCCAGTCGGCGGCGGTCCAATGGAGCGCCAGGCCCGCGAACAGCGCCTGCATCAGGGCGGGCAGGGGGGCGAGCCCCGGCCAGGCCGACCAGGCCGCCATCTCCAGGCCCACCTGCGCGGCGAACAGGATCAGCAGCCCGCGCGGAAACCGCCGCCGGTCGGTGAACAGCGAAAAGCACAGCAGCATGATCAGGCCGGCTGTCAGGTTGCGCGCCAGGTTCAGCACCGCCGCCCAGCGGCCCACATCGATCCGGAACGCCGCCGGCGCCCAGTATCCGTACTCCTGGTGGGCCAGCACCACAGCGCAGGCCGTGTTCACCGCGATCAGCGCCATCAGCTGCGCGGTCCGCAGGCGCGGCCGGCTGGCCATCACCCGGACCGCCAGCAAGAGCGCGCAGACGATGGTGGCGACCTCCACAGCCAGGAAGATCAGCGGCCCGTTCACCTATCCGCCCCCGCGCCTGCGCCCACCCGCTCATCTTGGCGGAAGCCCAGCGCACTATTCCCCGCCCTGGGCGCGGCGGCAAATCCTGCGGCGTGCCTGCGGTTCCCTGCATCGCAGTCGTAGGCGCCGCCCCGTGACAACCAGGCCCAGGAGGCTCGACCTTCCGGCGTCATGAACGGCCCGGCGCACCAGTTCCCGAGCGTCGTCATCTCCGCCCCGGGGATGTAGGCCGGCGCACGCCAATAGGTTCGCGCGCCACCCATTCCCGCAGTTCGCGGACGGATCGGCGCGATCTCCATCCGCTTATCCGGACCTCAGGTCGTGGTCGCCGACCGGGCCTGGAAGCGGCGCGCCTTGGCGGTGTTGCCGCAGACCGCCATGTCGCACCAGCGTCGGCGTCCCGCCTTCGAGGTGTCGAGGAACGTCCACGCGCAGTTGGGGCCCTGGCAGAGGCGCAGGCGCCGCGCCGGGGCCGGCAGCACCTGCTCCACCATCCGGTGTGCCACCACATCGGCGATCAGGTCGAGGCCTCCCGCATCATTGCGCGGTCGGACCACCACCCGGCCCTCGATGACGCGCAGCTCGCGGGCCAGCGCCCCGGCCCGCCAGTGCGACTCGACGCACGCCAGGTGGGCCTCGGACGGGGCGCGTCCCGACGCCAGGGCCGCCACCAGGCTGAACATCGCCTCGCGCAGGACCTTGGCCCGGGCCAGGGCCGCGACGGCCTGCG
>NZ_JBBKVV010000177.1:0-13016 GCF_037968635.1 Phenylobacterium sp. | reverse complement strand
CAACCGGTGGCCGCGAGGTCGTCGAAATAGCTAGGTGACAGTTGCCCCGGCGCCTTCCAGATCACCAGATGCTCGTCGGCCAGGATCAGGTGCGGAAAATGCAAGGTCGCGTCCATGCCGGCTGGATCACGAGCGTTGAACCGATCGGTGAAGGCCTCGATGCAGGCAATGGCGGCGGTCGCGGGATCGCTCACCTACTTCTTCTGACCGCGCGCCAGGGCTGCCTTGGCGTCGGCCAGGCTCTGCACCCGGGCGAGAGACTCGGCGATGGCGTTGTCGGGCGCCGGCGACAGACCCTGGGCCTGGCGATAGAGGGCGATGGCCTTGCCGTAGTCGCCGGCGCTCTCGGCGCAGACCCCCAGGTCGTAGACGGTGTCCAGATTGCCCGGCTGGGCGCTATTGAGGCTGGTCCAAGCCTGGCAGGCCGTCGCCATGTCGCCGCTGGAGGCGGCCTTCACCGCGGCGGTGAACTGCGGCTTCAGGGCGTCGCTCAAGCCCACGCCCTTGGTCTTCAGGGTGGCCGACAGCGTGGTGTTGTAGGGGGCGATATCGCGGCGGATGTCGCCCAGGATGTCGCGCTGGGCGTCGGTCACCATGGCCAGGTCGCCGGTGGACGGCGAGTCGTTCCCGCACCAGGAAGTATTGCGGTTGGCCCGCTTCTGGGTGGAATAGACCACCCGGCCGGTGGCCACGTTCACCAGGCTGGGCGTGACGATCAGGTCCACATTCCGGCGCCAGCACGGCACGGGGAAGGACTTGTATTCCTTGCACTTGTCCCCTTCCCACCGAACGCAGCGGCTCTCGCTGCCCTGATAGTTGGTGGTGTTGAAGTCGGTGCCGACCGTGCCCAGGATCACCCCCTGGGCGCCCACCGACCGGCCATAGGGCGCGGCGTCGCGGGGATTGCTGGGGCCGCCGGTCGCCACCACGTCGAAATAGGGGCGGCCGTCAAAGGCGGCGGAGAACAGCTCGGCCTGCAGCGCCGACTGGAACTCGCGTCCGCCATAGCCGTCGAAGCCGGCCACGGCGACCTTCCGGATATTGGCGGTCTCGGCATAGCGCGCCGGGAAGCGGGCGCTGATGTCCACGGTCGTGGCGCACGCTGACAGCACCATCATCAGACCGGCGCAAACCCCCAGCCGCGAAATCAGACGCAGACCCATTTCGTAAGCCCCCCAGCTACCCAAAGTGGGGATAGGATAACAGCAGAGCTTGGAACCGCAACCTGGCGTCGCGAGGGGCGGCGACTCACCAATTCTACCTAGTTCGTCACGGCGTCCCGGAATCCGTTGACGATGGGGTATCTCCGGTCGCGCCCGAACGCCCGCGGTCCAATCTTCACGCCCGGCGCCGCCTGGCGGCGCTTGTATTCGGAGTTGTAGAGCAGGCGCTGGACCCGCTCGACGGTTTCGGGCGCATGCCCGCGTGAGACGATCTCGTCCAGGGTGGCCTCCTCCTCCACCAGCCCATGCAGGATGGCGTCGAGCTCGGCGTATTCGGGCAGGCTGTCCTGGTCCTTCTGGTCGGGCCGCAGCTCGGCCGAGGGCGCCTTGGTGAGGATACGTTCAGGGATCGGCGAGACCGCCACCCCATAGGGATCGTTGGCGTTGCGCCACTCGCAGACCTCATAGACCTGGGTCTTGTAGAGGTCCTTCAGCACGTTGTAGCCGCCGCACATGTCGCCGTAGAGGGTGGCGTAGCCCACCGCCATCTCGCTCTTGTTGCCTGTCGTCAGCAGCATCGAGCCAAGCTTGTTGGACAGCGCCATCAGGGCCAGGCCCCGGGTGCGGGCCTGGATGTTTTCCTCCGTCAGGTCTGGCGCGCGGTTCCCGAAGTGCGGCGTCAGCATCTGAGCGAAGGCGTCCACGGCCGGCGAAATGGCGATCTCGTCCAACCGCACGCCAAGCCGCGCCGCACAGCCGGCGGCGTCGTCCAGGCTGTCCTGGCTGGTATAGCGCGACGGCAGCATGAAGCAGCGGACCCGGTCAGGGCCCAGGGCGTCGGCGGCCACCACCGCGACGATCGCCGAATCCACCCCTCCGGAAAGTCCAAGCAAAACACCGGGGAAGCCCGACTTGTTCACGTAGTCCCTCAGGCCCAGGACCATGGCCCGGTAAACCTCCTCCGGTCCCGACACCCAGTCGTCCATGGGGGCGTCGACGCAGACCCAGACGCCGTCCTCGGCCTTCTCCCAGACCGTCAGGGCGACGGCCTCCTCGAACATCGGCAGGCGCATCACCACCTCGCCCCGGGCCGACAGGGCGAAGGAGCCGCCGTCGAACACCAGCTCGTCCTGGCCGCCCACCTCGTTGACATAGACCATCGGCAGGCCGGTCTCGGCGACCCGGGCGGTGGCGACATCCATGCGTTCGGTGTCGGCCAGCCGGCGGAACGGCGAGCCGTTGGGGACCAGCAGGATCTCCGCGCCCTGGGCCTTCAGGTCGGCGCAGACCCCGGCCGCCCAGATGTCCTCACAGACCGGAACGCCCAGCTTGACGCCCTTCCATTCGAAGACCGACGGCCCCTCGCCGGGCTCGAACACCCGCTTCTCGTCGAACACGCCGTAGTTGGGCAGGTCGCACTTGAAGGCCACGCCCTTGACCTCGCCGTCGGCCAGGAAGGCCAGCGCGTTCCGTGGCTTGCGGCCGGGACCTTCGGCGGGCCAGATCAGCCCCACCAGGGCCGCGCAACTGTCCTTGGTGGACAGGGCCAGCCGTTCAACCGCGGCCTTGCCGGCGGCCCACAGGGCGGGCTTCAGGGCCAGGTCCTCCGGCGGGTAGCCGGTGAGGAACAGCTCGGAGAACAGCGCGATGTCCGCGCCCTCCGCATGGGCCCGGGCGATCCGCTCGCGGGCAAGCTGCTCGTTGGCGGCGATGGCGCCCACGGTGGGGTTGGCCTGGATGGCGGCGATGACGAGACGATTGGTCATGCTTCGTCATGTAGCCGCGCCGCCCGCCCCTCGCCACCCCGGAAAGCGGCGGCAGCGCGACCTCCTCCTGGATCGTCATGGTCGGGCTTGTCCCGGCCACCCATGATCTCCGTGGCGAAGGTGGTTCACCTGCGGCGACGTTCGCGCGCTCTGTGGGCAAGCGGGGATCATAGCCCCCTGTGACAAACTCTAAAATTGCGGGGTGTACCAACGCTGGAAATGCCCGCCATTGGCGCCACCGGCGCACTTACTGATCTCTCTGTTCGGTGTGGGTGGCGGACAAACGTCAAAAACGGCGATCAAAGGTGACGCTTCCGCCTCCATGGTTGGGGCGCTAAGCGTCATGGATGCGCATCGCTATTATTGGGGCCTATGGGCTCATCGGCTCATATGTATCCGCCCGGTTAGTTGCGGACGGTCATGTGGTTGTCGGCGTCGGGCGCGACATCGACGCGGCCCGTCGTCGCTTCCCCGCCCTGGCGTGGAAACGCGCCGACATGGCCAAAACCTCGGTCGCGGATTGGGCCATTGTGCTCGCCGGCGCGGAGGCCGTGATCAACTGCGCCGGCGTCTTGCAGGACAGTCCGCGCGATGACCTGAAGGCCGTCCATGTCGAAGGGGTTCATCGCCTGGCCAAGGCCTGCGAGGGGATCGGCGTCCGCCGTCTCGTGCATATCTCGGCGGCCGGGGTTGAGCCCGGGCTGAGAACGGCCTTCAACGACACAAAGCTGGAGGCCGAGACCCTTCTGGCTCAAAGCTCGCTGGATTGGATCATTCTGCGTCCCGGCCTCGTATTCGCCCCGGCGGCCTATGGCGGCACGGCCTTATTGCGCGGACTAGCCGGATTCCCCGGCGCCAGCCCCTTGGTCTTCGGCGAGAGCCTAGTCCAGACAATCGGGGCCGAGGACCTGGCTGTCGCGGTCGCCCGCTGCCTGGCCCCGCACGCGCCAACGCGCGTCAGCCTAGACCTGGTCCACGGCGAGGTTCTGACCCTGATCGACCTCGTCGGCCGTCTGCGCGGCTGGCTGGGGCTGCAGCCCGCGCGGGCGATCCGCGTGCCGCTCGTTGTAGCTCGGGTGACCGCCGCCGCCAGCGACGCCCTGGCCTGGTTGGGCTGGCGCAGCCCAATGCGCACCGCCGCATTGGAGCAACTGCGGATGGGCGTTCGCGGCCGGACAGAAGACGCGGCGCGCCTGGGATGGGCGCCGCGATCCTTCGACGCCCTGCTGGCCGCCGCCCCCTCAGGCGTGCAAGAGCGCTGGTTTGCCCGCACCTATTTCGCCAAGCCCGCCATCCTGGCCTGCCTTTTCGCCTTCTGGCTAATGTCGGGGTTGATCGGTCTGACGGTTGGATTGAAGGACGCCATCGCCGTCCTGACCGCCACTGGCGTAGACGCAGGGCTGGCGGCCGGCGCGGTGATCGGAGGGAGCCTGGTCGACATTGCCCTGGCCCTGCTGCTGATCTGGCGACCGACCGCCGCCCGCGCCTTGCAGGGCATGCTGCTGGTCACGGCTGGCTATCTGCTTGGCGGCGCCCTGGTGCGCCCCGACCTGTGGCTCGATCCGATGGGGCCGCTGCTCAAGAGCATTCCCGCTGCCTTCCTGGCCCTGGCGGCCCTGGCCACGCTGGACGAACGCTGATGGACCTGTACGCCCTGCTGAAGATCGCGCACGTGATTGGTGCGACGGTGCTGCTTGGCACGGGCGCCGGCATCGCCTTCTTCATGCTGATGGCTCATCGCACGCGCGACCCAGCACTGATCGCCCACACCGCCCGGATCGTGGTGCTGGCCGATACGGTGTTCACGGCCTCGGCGGTGATCCTGCAACCTATCACCGGTGCGGCCCTGGCCCACTTGGCCGGCTATCCACTGCTCTCGGGATGGATCGGGCTAAGCCTGGTTCTCTATATCGTCACCGGCCTGTTCTGGCTGCCAGTGGTGTGGATCCAAATCCGCCTGCGGGATCTAGCCCTTCAAGCCGTCGCGACTGGCGCGCCATTGCCTGATGACTATTTCCGCCTGTTCCGTCTGTGGTTCGTGCTGGGTTTCCCGGCCTTTGCAGCCGTCCTGGGTATCCTCTGGCTGATGACGGTCAAGCCCGGCATCTAACCTGCAACCTGTGCCTTGCCCGTTCGTGTGGTTCGTGTGGTTCGTGGTTCCAAGTCTTTCGGCCGCGACACCGCAGGGCGGATCAAGATCGTCTACGAACGACACGAACGGCGGGTCACTCCCAGCCGCCCGGCATGAATATGGGTCCCGGCCTTCGCCGGGATGAGCCGGGCATTTGCGACGGCCGGCACACGCGCCCGCTACGCCCCCGGGTGCAGTCCCGGCGCTTCCTGGCCCGTGCGGGACACATATTCGGTATAGCCGCCATCGTAGCGGTGGACGCCCTGCGGCGTCAGTTCCAGCACCCGGTTTGACAGCGCCGCCAGGAAGTGGCGGTCGTGGCTGACGAAGAGCATCGTGCCCTCAAAGTCCGCCAGGGCCGCGACCAGCATCTCCTTGGTGGCCATGTCGAGGTGGTTGGTCGGTTCGTCGAGGACCAGCAGGTTCGGCGGATCAAACAGCATCCTGGCCATGACCAGCCGCGCCTTTTCGCCGCCGGACAAGACGCGGCAAGGCTTTTCGACGTCGTCGCCGGAGAAGCCGAAGCACCCCGCCAGAGTGCGCAACGCACCCTGCCCCGCCTGGGGGAACGCGCCGTCCAGAGACTCAAAGACGGTCTCTTCGCCGTCGAGCAGGTCCATGGAGTGCTGGGCGAAATAGCCCATCCTGACGCTGGCGCCCGTGCTGACCGTGCCCTTATCGGGTGCGGTGGCGCCGGCTACGAGCTTCAACAGCGTCGATTTTCCGGCGCCGTTCGCGCCAAGCACACACCAGCGCTCCTTGCGTCGCACCAGGAAGTCGAGGCCCTCATAGATCGGCTGGTCGCCATAGCCCTTATGGACATTGCGCAGGTTGATCACGTCGTCACCCGACCGCGGCGGGTTCCTGAACTCGAACTGGATCGCCTGGCGGCGGCGCGGCGCCTCGACGCGGTCGATCTTGTCGAGCTTCTTGACCCGGCTCTGGACCTGGGCGGCGTGGCTGGCGCGCGCCTTGAACTTCTCGATGAACTTGATTTCCTTGGCCAGCATGGCCTGCTGGCGCTCGTACCGCGCCTGGCGTTGCTGTTCGCCCATCGCGCGCTGCTGGTCGTAGAAGTCGAGATCGCCCGAATAGGTGATGAGCGAGCCGGCGTCGATCTCCACCACCTTGCCGATGATCCGGTTCATGAAGGCGCGGTCGTGGGAGGTCATCAGCAGCGCGCCCTCGTAATTCTTGAGGAAGGCCTCAAGCCAGATCAGGCTTTCCAGGTCGAGGTGGTTGCTGGGTTCGTCCAGCAGCATGCCGTCGGGCCGCATCAGCAGGATGCGGGCCAGGGCCACGCGCATCTTCCAGCCGCCGGACAGCAGGCCGACGTCGCCGTCCATGCGCTCCTGGCTGAAGCTCAGGCCCGCCAGGACCTCGCGAGCCCGGGCGTCCAGCGCGTAGCCGTCCAGCTCCTGGAAACGCTCCATCACCTCGCCATAGCGTTCCATGTTGGCGTCCAGCTCGCCGGCCTGGTCCGGATCGACCATCGCGGCCTCCAGCTTGGCCATCTCGGTGGCGAGCGCGCTGACGGGGCCGACGCCGTCCATCACCGCGGCGACCGCGCTCTGGCCCGACATCTCGCCGACATCCTGGCTGAAATAGCCGATGGTCATGCCGGGATCGATCGCCACCAGTCCGTCGTCCGGCTGCTCCTGACCGGTGATCATGCGGAACAGCGTCGTCTTGCCGGCGCCGTTCGGACCGACCAGCCCGACCTTTTCGCCCTTCTGGACCCCCATCGAGGCCTCGATGAACAGGATCTGGTGGCCGTTTTGCTTGGAGATATTGTCGAGGCGGATCATGGGGCGGTCTGCTAGCCCGGCGCGGCGGCGAAGGCCAGCCTCAGAGCCACCCGGGCGCGATGATCGGCCCGGGTCTCCGCTCATCCCGGCGAAGGCCGGCGCACAAACCCGCTAACCCTCCCCGCTCTCGGAGAGGGCCTCAGGACAGCCGAACTCTCGAACCGCTAGTCGTCGCGGTGAACGCGTTCCCGGCGCTCGTGGCGTTCCTGCGCCTCGAGGCTGAGGGTCGCGGTCGGCCGCGCGTCGAGACGGGCGACGCCGATCGGCTCGCCGGTGTCTTCGCAATAGCCGTAGGAGCCATCGGCGATACGGCGCAGGGCTTCGTCGATCTTGGAGATCAACTTACGCTGGCGATCACGGGTCCGCAGTTCCAGGGATCGGTCGGTTTCCGACGTCGCCCGGTCGGCCAGATCCGGATGGTTCTCGGTTTCGCTTTGCAGATGGACGAGCGTCTCGCGGGATTCCCGCAGGATGTCGTCTTTCCACGCTTGGAGCTTCTTCTTGAAGTACTCAAGCTGACGCTCGTTCATGAAGGGCTCGTCCTCGGAAGGATGATAACCCGGCTTGTCAGCCATGACTGCGGCTGTGGTCATTTACGCCTCACGCCCCCTAGAGTACCGCCCCTTTAGACACGCCGGGCGCTTATACCAAAACGAATTAACGATTCAACGAACCTCATTCGCCAAGGATCATTAAGCCGCACGTCTCGCGCATTCCAACTTCGCCAACTCTACCGCCGCTCGGGTTTCGATCTCGTCAAGAACACCCTCGAGGCGAATGTCCTCGGTGCCCTCGCGCTCGTCACGGATCGCTGAGCGCAGCGCGTCGAGCTTGGATTGCGACATCTCGCCCGCCAGCAGGCCCAGCTTCAGGTCGTCCAGAACATCCAGCAGACGGCCGGCCCGGCGCACCGCGCGGCGGCGGCGCTCCAGCGGCCCGCCCATCTCCTGCAACGCTAGGATGGAGTCCACGCTCATGACCCCGGAGAGGCCCGTGGCGCGCGCCGCCTGGGCCGGAGCCGATGCGGCCCCGGCGGTCGGCAGCTGGAAGCCCTGCCCGTCGGCGCCGCGGGCTTTTGAGGCCCCGCTCACCGATCCCACGCCGTTTGTTCCGTTGACCTTCATGGGTGAGTCGAACTCTTGACCTGACGTTTCAACCTACTCATCGCGCCGCCATGCTTAGGGTATGGTTAATGCCGGGCAACTTCTGCCGCCACGGCGCCCCCTGCCGCCTGCGGCGAATCGCCAACCCCTGGAATCGCTAGGGTTTTCCTCGATCTCGACTGGCACGCCCATCGCATAGGCAAGAACGACTTCTCTCTGTCCGTTCGCCCCCGGGGTTCCATGCGTCGACCGCTCCGCCTGTTCAGCGCCGTCCTTCTGGCCGCCGCCCTCGTCGCCGGCCCGTCCTTCGCCAAGTCGCGGATCAAGGACATCGTGGAGTTCGAGGGGGTCCGCGAGAACATGCTGGTGGGCTACGGCCTGGTGGTGGGCCTGAACGGCACCGGCGACAGCCTGCGCAACGCCCCCTTCACCAAGCAGAGCCTGGAGGCCATGCTGGAGCGTCTGGGGGTCAATACCCGCGACGCCAACCTCAACACCAAGAATGTGGCCGCCGTCATGGTCACCGCCAAGCTGCCGGCCTTCGTGGCCAGCGGCTCTCCCATCGACGCCAGCGTCTCGGCCCTGGGCGACGCCAAGAGCCTGCAGGGCGGCACCCTGCTGGTCACCCCGCTGCTGGGCGCCGACGGCCAGGCCTACGCCGTGGGCCAGGGCACGGTGCAGACCGGCTCGGTCTCGGCGGGCGGCGCCTCGGGCTCCTCGATCTCCAAGGGCGTGCCCACCGCCGGCCGCATCGCCTCGGGCGCCATCGTCGAGCGCGAGATCGGCTTCCAGCTGGCCGGCATGGCCCAGATGCGCCTGACCCTGCGCAATCCCGACTTCACCACCGCCAAGCGCATCGCCGACGTCATCAACGCCAAGTACCCGGGCTGCGCGCGGGCCGACAATCCCACCATCGTGACCATCCAGCCCAATGAGGGCGCCAACATGGTGGGCTTCATCGCCCAGATCGAGAACCTCACCGTCCAGCCCGACGACGCCGCCAAGGTGGTGATCGACGAAGTGGCCGGGGTGGTGGTCATGGGCGAGAATGTCCGCATCTCCACCGTCGCCATCGCCCAGGGCAACCTGACCATCAATGTCCAAGAGAACCCGGCGGTCAGCCAGCCGGCCCCCTTCAGCCAGGGCCAGACCACCATCGTGCCTCAGTCCGCCGTCTCGGTGGATGAGGAAAAGGGCAAGCAGCTGATCACCCTGCGGGAGGGCGCCTCGCTCTCGACCCTGGTGGCAGGTCTGAACGCGCTCGGGGTCACGCCGCGCGACATGATCTCCATCCTGCAGGCCATCAAGGCCGCGGGCGCCCTGCAAGCCGACATCGAGGTGATGTGATGGCCGACATCGCCGCGCCGGCCGTCAACCTGACCCCCGTCCCCGCCCCCATGAGCGCCGCCGAACTGGCCAAGCGCGGCCAGATCGCCCAGACGGCCAAGGACTTCGAGGGCTCGTTCCTCACCGTCATGCTGGGTCAGATGATGAAGGACGTGAGGGTCTCCGAACCCTTCGGCGGGGGTGAGGGCGAAGAGATGTTCAAGTCCTTCATGAACGAGGCCATGGCCAAGCAGGTCGTGAAGACGGGCGGCATCGGCATCGCCGACGACGTCGCCAAGGAAATGTTGAAGCTTCAAGGTCTGAGTTAGGAAATCACGATGGCTCTCTCCGCCCTGGACGCCGCCGACCGCGTCGAACAACTGATCATCCTCACCGAGCGCCTCACCGAGCTGGTGGCCCTGGAGGCCCAGGCCTTCGAGCAGCAGCGCCCGCAGGAGGCCATGGCTCACATCGAGGAAACCTCGCGCCTGGCCAATATCTACCGCCACGAGTCGGCCCGCGTGCGCGCCAACCCGGCCATGGTGGCCGCCGCCCCCGTCGCCCAGCGCACCCGCCTGATCCGCGCCACCGAGGCCTTCGACAGCGTGCTGGCCCGCCAGGGCCGCGCGCTCGACGCCGCCCGCACGGTCACCGAGGGCCTGGTCAAGACCATCGCCAACGAGGTCGCCGCCCAGCGCACCACCGGCTCGGGCTACGGCCTCAAGGGCGCCCCCTCGGCCCCCGGCTCAGCCACCAGCATCACCCTGAACAAGCGCGCCTAGGGCCACACCGGCGGAGCCGATCCACGAGTCCGCCTCGCGGCCGGACGCCGAAGGCGAATTTCGACCCTGTGTGGACGGCTCTCTGTCGGCAAGGGTGTTCTTGAACTTCTGCGAAGCTGGTCGGTGCGGCCAATTGCGGGCATTCAGCGGTCATTATCGAGCGGGTTCGACAGGCTGGCTCGCCACTACCTCGCCTTCGTCCACATCGCCGCCTCTATGGTCGGGATGCGGTGATGTCGATTCGTCCTAGGCGTTTCCAGGGCTGGCGTTTTCCTCCGACGCCTATATAGGTAGGCGCCTACATTAATGGTGGAGCAGTTTCGGTGCGCATTCAGATGACACGGCGAGGGGTGATGGGCGCGACAGCAGGGCTGGGCGTCTTGAGCTGGGGCGGCCTTGGTCGAGCAGAGGACGACGGAGGCTCCATCGCCGCCCGTCTCGACGCCGCTGTGGATCGGGCGATCGCCGATGCGGATTTCTCGGGCGCCTTGATGCTGAAGCGCGGCGACCAGGTCGTCTATCAGCGTGCGGTGGGCCATGCTGAGCGGGTGTTCGGCGCAGCGAACCGTATCGATACCC
Organism: Phenylobacterium sp.; assembly: GCF_037968635.1. GTDB lineage: Bacteria > Pseudomonadota > Alphaproteobacteria > Caulobacterales > Caulobacteraceae > Phenylobacterium. Next base: position 2,358 of record NZ_JBBKVV010000177.1, on the reverse strand, counting down.
GCTTCAACATCGCCTCCATCGGCAAGATGTTCACCGCCACGGCGGTGCTGCGCCTGACCGAACAGGGGCGGATCGACCTGGACGCCCCGATCCTCCGCTACCTGCCCGACTATCCTGCCCGCGCCATCGCCGAACAGATCACCGCCCGCCAGCTGCTGTCGCACAGCTCCGGAATCGGCAACTACTGGGAGGCGATCGCGGAGAAGCCGTCCCAGGCCTTCCTCGAGACCCGCGACTTCCTGCCCCTGTTCGCCGACCAGCCGCTGGAGTTCACGCCCGGCGAACGGATGGGCTATTCCAACGGCGGCTATGTGATCCTGGGTCTGATCATCGAGGCCGTGACCGGCGAGCCCTACGCCGAGCACATCGGGCGCACGATCTTCGAGCCCCTCGGCATGAGCGGCAGCGGCTACTGGCCGCTCGATCTGGTCGTGCCGAACCGGGCCGACGGCTACACCCGCGACGAGGCCGCTCCCGGTGCCTGGCGCAGCAACCTCTTTGTCAACCAGTTCCGGGGTGGTCCGGCGGGCGGCGGTTATTCGACTGTCGAGGATCTGTCGACCTTCATCAGCGCCCTGGGCGACGGCCGGCTCCTGTCGCCACAGATGCACACCACAGCGACCACCGGTCTGTTCGATATGGGCCGCGCGCGCTACGGCCTGGGGTTCATGGAAGAGACCGTCAACGGTCATCGCATGTTGGGGCATACCGGCGGCCATTTCGGCATCGCCGGCGAGGTCTGGCGCTACCAGGATCTGGACGTCACCGTCGCCATGCTGAGCAACAGCGAGGTCGACGGCTACTGGGCGCTGAACGTTGCGGTGAAGGACATCCTGTGCGGACCCAGCCCGGCGACCGACGCCTGGCGTCTGGGCATGGCGATGGCAGCGGCCGCCGGGGGCGACAGCGTGGCGGCCGCCCGCGCTCTGTTCGACGCGAGGCCGCAGGGCCTGCAACCGCGCTCGGTCTTTGAGGTCGAGGCGGCGAAAGCCCGCCATCGTGGAAATCCGGCCGCTGCCGACCGGATCATGGCGATCGCCGCCATCCTCGAGCCACCAGCATGACCGATCTGAAGGGCGGCCATGGCGCGACCATAGGCGCCCAGTTGCGCCGTCTGTCGGAGCGGATAGACCGCGACGTCGGCCGGGCCTACGCCCGGTTGGGCATCCGGTTCGAACAGCGGTGGTTCGGTGTCCTGAACCAGATCGTCCTGAACGGGCCGATGACGGTCGGTGACCTCGCCGCCGCGCTCCGCATCACCCACGTCTCGGTCAGCCAGTCGCTGCGCTCGCTGGAGGCAGCCGGCTATGTGCGGGCGCTGCCCGACCCCCGGGACGCGCGTCGCCGCAGGCAATTCCTGACCGACGAAGGCGAGGCGCTGGTCGCCCGCCTGACCCCTTTGTGGCTCGCCATGAACCGCGAGGCCGAGGCCATCAACCGCGAGGCGGGCGACGTCGCCGCCCGGCTGGACCGGCTGGATCAGGCCTTGGACCGCAGCTCGTTCTACGACCGGCTTGTCGCCGTGGTCGATGTCATGAACAAGCCTCAGGCATAGCTGAAATTGATCAAGATGCGTTCAGATTTTGCCGCGTTCACGGGCACTTCGGGGCGGAAACGGACTGTGGCTTGCCCTGGCTCAGACCGTAAAGTCCGCTCCCCCTTGGCAGTCACCGCCAAGGTCCGCTTTCCGGACGGGAGCCTTCGACCGAAAGCTACCCCCGGCGGACTTCCCGCGCCCGCTTCCACAGCACCGTCGCCGTCATCGCGATCAGCACCAGATTGGTCACCGCCAGGCTGATATCGAGGCCCGTGGCTTGCACGGTCAGCATCACCGTTTCCAGCACCAGCAGGCCGCCGGCGGCCACGACCAGCAACGGCCGGCCGTGCTTCCACGACAGCAGCGGAGCCAGCACCAGAACGGCGAGAATGATTTCGGCGACGCCGAGACCCCGGACCAGGTTCGGTGTCACCAGCGCCGGCCAGCGCATCAGCTCGACGAGGTTGGTCATCGGCTCGCTGACCTTGGCGTAACCCGCCGCGATGAAGAACATCGCGATCCAGCCCTGCAGCGTCCAGAGGGTCAGGTTGCGATAGCTGGCATTGAGGCGCGAGCGGGCGGGGGAAAGCGTTTGAGCGGTCATTTTGGGCACGCCGGGGAGGGCGCTCTTGTTATTGGCAACAGTTGCGATGTCGGATCGCGTAATCCAATCCGCAAGTGCGCGAAGCGAGACCGTAACCATCCGTGATCGCCTTCTGCGAGTGGTCGGCGGCCGAAGCGTGGCCGTTTCTATAATTCCTTGTAATCCAGACCCGGTTTCCATGCCCTTAAGCGCGCCTCGGGGGGCGGCGGGACGGGGC
>NZ_JBBKVV010000176.1:0-64471 GCF_037968635.1 Phenylobacterium sp. | reverse complement strand
CCGGAAATGTTGCGGGTGCCGCCCGAACCGCCGCCGGCCTCATCGATGGCCGTGTGCATGGCGTCCAGGACGACCGGGTTCTGGCCCTGGCCAAGATAGTCATTGGAGCACCAGACGATCACCTCGGACCGACCGCCGTCCTCACGCGTCCAGGTCGCCTTGGGGAACTGCCCCCGGTGGCGCTTCAGGTCGGCGAAGACCCGGTAACGTCCCTCGGCGTGAATCTGCTCAAGAGCGGTGCTGAACGCGGCCTTATAATCCATCGACTTGAATTCCAGCCGCGCGTTCGACGATCTCGCGCCGCGACCGGTCCCCTTGCTTCGCCGGGCTTATCGCGCCCCGCGTCCCCGTTGTCTACAATCCGTCATGTCGCAAGACCGCACATTTCGTGAGCGTACAGTCAGAGTTCGTGAACGGCGATAACCATTCTCAAGGCGCGACGCCCCGGAACAGCTGCAGAATTGCGCTGAAGTCCTTCGATCCGCCACCGAGGCGGTCGAACAGAGCGTACATGCCCTCGGCCTGAGCGCCCATCGGCGTGGCCGCGCCGGACTTGGCGGCGGCCTCCTGGGCGAGCTTCAGGTCCTTGAGCATCATGGCCGTGGCGAACCCGCCCTCATAATCGCGATTCGATGGCGCTGCCGGCACCTGGCCCGGCCAGGGGCTGTAGTTGCTGAGCGACCAGCACTGTCCTGAGGACTTGGTGGCGATCTCGAAGAAGCGGTCGGGATCCAGGCCCAGCTTTTCCGCCAGCGCGAAGGCCTCGCACACCCCGATCATCGAGATGCCCAGCACCATGTTGTTGCAGATCTTGGCCGCCTGCCCGGCCCCGTGGTCGCCGGCGCGGATGACCGCGCGGGCCATGGGATCGAGCGTGCCCTCGACGGCCGCGAAATCGGCCTCGTCGCAGCCGACCATGAAGGCCAGGGTTCCCCCTTCGGCGGCCGCTGTGCCGCCGGAGACCGGCGCATCGGCGAAACGGAAGCCCTGGGCCTTGGCGTCGGCCGCGACAGCCCGGGCGCTCTCCACATCGATGGTGGAGCAGTCAATCAGCAGGGCGCTCTTCGGCGCCCTGGCCAGCACCTCGTTCGCATAGACGGCCCGGACATGGGGACCGGCCGGCAGCATGGTGATCACCACCTCGGCGTCGGAGACGGCCTCCACCGCCGAACCGGCCGCGCGGCAACCCGCCGCCACGGCCTTCTCCAGCGCCTGGGCCGAAAGGTCGAAGGCCGCGACGGTATGGCCCGCCTTCGCCTGGTTGGCGGCCATGCCGCCGCCCATGTTTCCCAGACCGATGAACGCGATCCGCGTCATGGGCGACGCTCCCTTACTTGGGTTTGCGGAACTTGTAGATGAACTGGTCGGTGTGGCCGCGCAGGGTCGGGTCGAAAACGCCCTTGGTGTGGTCGTCGGTGGTGTTGCGCAGCAGGGTGCTCTCACCCTCGTACTGGAAGCCGGCCGCGGCCAGTTCGCTCTTCACGATGGCGGGGTCGATGCGGTGCAGCTTGTCGGCGGTGTCCAGGGGCGCGCCCAGGAGAGCGGCGTGGTCGAGGACGATATAGACGCCGCCCGGCTTCAGGGCCGCATAGACCGCCTTGTTCACCGCCGCGACGTCCAGGTTGAAGCGGGCCAGGTGCAGGTCGTGATAGTTCTGCGACGTCCAGATCACGTCGGCCTGGGTCGGCAGGGCCAGGGTCTGGAAGCTGGCCTGCACGACCTTGACGTTGCCGTAGTTGGCGTCGGCCGCCACGGCCAGGATCGGGTTGGGCTTGGCGTCGGGCGCGGGGTTCGGCGGCGGGGCGTTGATCACCGCGTAGACCGTCCCCTTGGGACCGACGGCCTTGGAGAAGATGCGGGTGAAATAGCCGCCGCCGGGCAGGAAGTCGGCCACCGTCTGGCCGGGCTTCACCCCGGCGAACTCCAGCATCTCGGCTGGCTTGCGGTCCGCGTCGCGCTTGGTGTCGGCTTCCGGGCGGCCCGCGTCGGCGACCGCGGCGACAACGTCCTTGGAGGGCGCGGCGTGCGCCACGCTCGTGGAAAGCGCCAAGGCCGCCACGGCGGCCAGCAACAGATTGCGTGTCATCGGTTTTCTCCCAAGTTTCGTTGTCTATCGGGATACCATTCGGCGGCCCGATGCGTCTCGTTACAGTGGAGTTAGGGGAGTCCAGGTCTGATCGGAAGGCAGCGGCGCGAAGATATCGTCCAGCATGGCCTCGGTGACGCCCTCCAGAGTAGCCGGGTTCCACTTCGGGGCGTTGTCCTTCTCGACGATCACAGCCCTCACACCCTCGATGAAGTCGTGCCGCTGAACCACACGGGCGCCGATCCGGTACTCCATCTCCATGTTGTCGGCGAAACTCGCCGCCTTGCCGCCGAGGGCCAATTGGCGGAAGGCGACCTTCATCGTCTGGGGAGACTTCGCCGACAGAGCCTTGAGTTGGTCGTCCGACCAGTCGGTGTCGGAGTGCTGCAGGGCCTCGACGATCGCCTCGACGCTCCCGAGCCCGAATATTCGCTCGATCTCGTCTTGATGCTCGGCCAGGCGAGGCCGCCCGGCGTCCCCCTCGAACTCGGTCAGCAACGTCTCGACGGCGGCGGGATCGGCGATCAGGGCGGTCTTGAACGCGTCGATCTGAGCGCTGGGAATGAAGTCGGTGGCGATCCCCACCAGTTCGCAGTCCGCCGCCTTCAGCCGCGCGCCGGTGAGCGCCAGCCACAGGCCGATGTGGCCTGGCATGCGCGACAGGAACCAGCCGCCGCCCACATCGGGGAACAGGCCGATCCCAGTCTCCGGCATGGCGAAGGTCGTCCGCTCGGTGGCCACGCGGTACTGGGATGGCGCCGCCAGACCGACGCCGCCGCCCATAGTCACGCCGTCCATGATCGCCACCACCGGCTTGGCGTAATCGAACAACAGGTGGTTGAGGCGGTACTCCTTGAAGAAGAACTCGCGCGCCGCCTTGCCGTCCGCCGCCCCACTTTCGGCCAGCATTCGGATGTCGCCGCCGGCGCAGAACCCGCGCTCGCCGGAGTGGTCCAGCAGCACCAGATCCACCGCCGGATCGTCCTTCCAGGCCAGCAGGGCGTCGGTGAGGATTTCGCACATGCCTGTGGTGAGCGCGTGCAGCGCCTGCGGCCGGTTCAGTGTCAGGCGGCCGACACGGCCGTCGATTCGGACCAGGACTTCGTCATTCATTGCCGCAGCAGCTCCCGGGCGATGATCACCCGCATGATCTCGTTGGTGCCTTCCAGGATCTGGTGGACCCGCAGGTCGCGCACGATCCGTTCCAGCGGATAGTCTTTCAGGTAGCCGTAGCCACCATGCAGTTGCAGGGCCTGGTTGGCGACCTCGAAACCGGTGTCGGTGGCGAACCGCTTGGCCATGGCGCAGTACTGCGTGGCCTTTGGATCGCGCGCGTCGAGGGCTGCGGCCGCCCGGCGGACCATCAGGCGGGCGGCGTCCAGTTCGGTGGCCATGTCCGCCAGCCGGAACTGCAGAGCCTGGAAGTCGGCCAGGGCCTGGCCGAACTGCTTGCGGGTGAGCAGGTAATCGCGGGCCGTATCCAGCGCCAGTTGCGCCCCACCCAGCGAACACGACGCGATGTTGATCCGCCCGCCGTCCAGCCCAGCCATGGCGAAGCGGAAGCCTTCCCCCTCCCCGCCCAGGCGGTTGGCCTCCGGCACGCGCACGCCATCCAGGTTCACCTGGGCCGTCGGTTGAGCGTTCCAGCCCATCTTGCGCTCCTGAGCGCCGAAGGAGACGCCCGGCTGGTCCTTCTCCACCACGAAGGCCGAGACGCCCTTGGCCCCGGCCGCGCCGGTGCGGGCCATCACCAGGTAGATGTCGGAGGTTCCGGCCCCGGAGATGAAGGCCTTGGAGCCGGTCAGGACATAGGAATCGCTGTCTTTCTTCGCCGTTGTAGAGAGCGCCGCAGCGTCCGACCCCGAGCCCGGCTCGGTCAGGCAATAGGAGGCGATAAGTTCCATGCTCGTCAGCTTCGGCAGGTAGCGTTGACGCAGGTCGTCGGAGCCGAAGCGGTCGATCATCCACGAGACCATGTTGTGGATCGACAGAAAGGCCGCGGTCGGCACGTCGCCGTAGCTGAGCTGCTCAAAGACGATGGAGGCGTCCAGCCGCGTCAGGGCCGAGCCGCCGACGTCCTCCCGCACATAGAGGCCGGCGAATCCCAGCCCCGCGGCCTTGCGCAGCACATCCACCGGAAAGTGCTTGTCTTCGTCCCAGCGGGCCGAGTTGGGCGCCAGTTCTTCGGCCGCGAAGACGCGGGCGGCGTCCTCGATGGCGCGCTGATCTTCGTTGAGGGTGAAATCCATGATCTGCCTGGCCTCGAAGCGGTTGGCTTGAGGAGTTCGCCCCACTGGCGCAACCTGTCAACGATGCGCGCTGTGCGCGGGGGAGTCGCGGCATGACCGAACAGTTGATGGGGCGCGGCCCCGAAGCAGCCCGAAACCTCGCCTTGGTGAACTACGGCCTGCTATTTGCGGCGATCTTCTTCGCCGGCATCCCGGCCCTGATCGCGGTGATCATCGCCTATTCGCAACGAGACGACGCGCCGGCCGCCATCCGTTCCCACCACGATTTTCAGATCAGGATTTTCTGGGTGGCCTTCGCCTTGACCATGGCCGCGGGCGCGTGCGGCCTAGGGGCCTTGATCAGCGGGATCGGAGAACTGCTGGAGTTCACCCGGGTCAATGGCTGGGATGGCTTCTCGACGATCAACATCGATCTATCCCGAATGATCATCGATGGCCGGATCGTCAGCTTGCTGGTCGCCGCGGTGGTTCTGTCGCTGCTGGCCGGGCTCTGGCTGATCGCGGCCCCCGCCATCGGCTTTATCCGCTTGGTTTCAGCGCGGGGGATTGGCCTGACCTCGCCTGCGGCCTAGAGAACGGGCCATGAAAAACGCCCACCTCGCCGCCTACCCCGCCCTGCGTCTGCGTCGCCTGCGCCAGGCCGACTGGGTCCGACGCCTGGTCCGCGAGAGCGTTCTGACCCCCGCCGACCTGATCTGGTCGATGGTGGTTCATGAGGGTGAGGGTGAAGTCCCCGTGGGTTCGATGCCCGGTGTTTCGCGCCTGTCGGTGAAGGACTGCGCCAAGGCCGCCGTCGAGGCCCGCAAGCTCGGCATTCCGGCCATCGCGGTCTTCCCCCACATCGACGGCGCCAAGAAGGACGCCACCGGCAGCCTGGCCCACGACCCCAACGGCCTGGTGGCGACGGCGGTCAAGGCCATGAAGGACGCCGCTCCCGAGGTCGGGATCATGTGCGACGTGGCGTTGGACCCCTTCACCGACCATGGCCACGACGGCCTGATCGAGAACGGCCGCATCCTCAACGACCCCACCATCGAGACCCTGGTGCGCCAGGGGATCATGCAGGCCGAGGCCGGCGCCGACATCCTGGCGCCCTCCGACATGATGGACGGCCGCTGCGGAGCCTTAAGAACAGCCCTCGAAAGCGCGGGACTTCAGGATGTTATGATCATGTCCTACGCCGCCAAATACGCCTCGGCCTTCTATGGTCCCTACCGGGAGGCGATCGGCTCGGGCAAGCTTGGGACCGGCTCGGTGGACAATCCCGGCGACAAGAAGACCTACCAGATGGACTTCGCCAATTCCGATGAGGCCCTGCGCGAAGTGGCCCTCGACATCGCCGAGGGCGCCGACATGGTCATGGTCAAGCCGGGCATGCCCTATCTGGATATCGTCCAGCGCGTGGTGGAGACCTTCGCCATGCCCACCTTCGCGTTCCAGGTCTCGGGCGAGTACGCGATGATCAAGGCCGCCACCCAGAACGGCTGGCTGGATGAGGAACGCGCCATTCTGGAAAGCCTCGGCGCCTTCAAGCGCGCGGGCGCGGCCGGTGTCATCACCTACTTCGCCCCCACCGCCGCCCGTCTGATGGGCGCGTGACCCGGCCGCCGATCTGCATTGTCGCGGGCGTGATCCGCGACGGCCAGGGTCGGCTGCTCACCGTGCGCAAACAGGGCACAACGGTCTTCATGCTGCCCGGCGGCAAGCGAGATCCCGGTGAGGACGACATCAAGGCGCTTGCCCGCGAACTGGCCGAAGAGTTGGGCTGCGTCCTAGTGGACAGCCGCGCGCTCGGTGTCTTCACCGCGCCGGCGGCCAACGAACCCGACACCCAGGTGGAGGGGGCGATCTACCACGCAACGATCCGCGGTGAGGTCGCAGCTCAGGCTGAGATCGCCGAACTGCTGTGGATCGACCCGGCGGCCCCACCTAGGGTGCGCCTCGCGCCCCTGCTGGAAACCCAGGTCCTGCCCCGACTCTAGATGGAGACGACCATGACGAACGCCCTCCTCCGCGCAGCGCTCATCGGCGGCGCCTTGGCCCTGTCGCTCTCCGCCTCGGCGTCCGCCAGCTCCGACGACGCCTGGATCGAGTTCCAGAAGGATGTCGCGTCCCGTTGCAAGACGGCGGCGACCAAGGATTCCGGCGTGAACGCCTGGACGGTCTCGGTCTCGGCGTTCGGCAGCCAGCGCTTCGGCATGGCAATCCTCACCGGCAAGACGAAGGGGGGCGTGCCCGTGAAATATGCCTGCGCCATGGACAAGAAGACCAAGGCCGTCGAGGTCGCGGGCGGTGAGCCCTCCGGCTGGGCAGCGCGCTAAACGTCCGAGACGAAATAGCGGCTCTCGCCGCCGTGGTCCGGCAGGGTGACCATGCCGTCGAACGTCAGGCCGATCTTCTCCAGAACGCGGATGGACCCCTCATTCTGGGGTTTGGTGATGGCCACGATGCGGCCGAGCCCCAGCGCCTTGCGGCCATGAGCCAGCACCCCCGCCCCCGCTTCCGAGGCGAACCCCTGGCCTGAGAACCTCGCCAGGAACGCGTACCCAATGTCGGGATGGTCAAGCACGTCGCGCTTGATCAGCCCGCAGATGCCCACCGGCTCCGCCGTGGCCTTCAACCCCACCCACCAGAGGCCGAAGCCATGCTGAACGTAGCTGGCCGCCGGTCCGTCGGCGACATAGCGGCGGGCGTCCTCCAGGGTGCGCACCTGCCGATCACCGATGTTCTCGATGAACCCCGGCTCGTTGAGCAGTTCCAGGATGAAGGCGTCGTCGTCGGGACTCAACTGCCGCAGGAACAACCGCTCAGTCTCCAGCACCATCACCGACACCGCCCCACCTCCATGACTGATGTTTCCGCCCCAGGACTACTCGAGTGAGGCCGCCGACGACTCTCCGGGCCGCCTGCGAAAACCTCGGCAGCATGATCGACGACGCCGACCTTTCCCAGCCCATCGCCGACCTGCTGTCACGCGCGGGTCAGATCGGCGAGGCCGAGCTGTCGCTGAATCTCGCCAAAACCCGGTCCAAGGGACTTAGACCGGGCGGCTGAAAAAGAGCGCGAACTCGCCTTCTGAAGGCGTGCCGTCATAGAGGGTCAGGTCCAGGCCGCTGAGGCTGAACCCCAGAGCCTGATAGGCCGCGACCCCCGGCGGATTCTGGTTGCTGGTCTCCAGCCAGACATGGCGCGCCGCTCGCGCCCTCGCCTCCTCGAGCACAACTTCCATCAGCCGACGGCCCAGGCCCTGTCCGCGACGGCTCGCGTCCACATAGAAGTGCCAAAGCACCAGCCGCCAGTTCCAGGCCTGGAAGCCCACAGCGGCGAAACCGATGATCCGGGCCTCATCCACCGCCACCCAGGCGCGGCTCCAGGGGCGGTCAGGATCGTCCAGATCCTCGATAGGAAAGCGCTTGGTCACTGTCTGCCGCTCGGTGCGCAGAACCACGCCCTCCGGTCCGGCGCAGGCCGCCAGCACATTGGCGGTCTGCACAGAGCTGTCGATCGCCGCAATGCCCGCCGAGTCCCCGGGAAGAGTGGCGGCGCGGATACTGATCACGGCCTTTCGAGCCGGGCCACCAGGCTGGAGGTGTCCCATCGCCGGCCGCCCATCGCCTGAACCTCTTCATAGAAGCCGTCGACCAAGGCGGTGACATCGAGCTGGGCGCCGTTGGATGCCGCCTCGTCCAGCACCAGGCCCAGGTCCTTACGCATCCAGTCGACGGCGAAGCCGAAATCGAACTTGCCTTGCGCCATCGTCTTCCAGCGGTTGTCCATCTGCCAGGACTGCGCCGCCCCCTTGGAGATCGCCTCGTAGACCTCCAGGGGGTCAAGCCCGGCGCGTTTGGCGAAGTGCATACCCTCAGCCAGACCCTGGACCAGGCCGGCGATGGCGATCTGGTTGACCATTTTGGTGAGTTGCCCCGCGCCCGGACCGCCCATCAGGCGAACGGCCTTGGCGTAGGCCATGATCACGGGCTCGGCCCGGCCGTAGGCGGCCCTGTCTCCGCCGCACATCACGGTGAGCTGTCCGTTCTCCGCTCCGGCCTGGCCGCCGGACACCGGCGCGTCGATGAAGAATCGCCCGTTCTGCTCCAACAGGACAGCCAACTCGCGGGCCACCTTGGCCGAGGTCGTGGTGTGATCGACGAGGATCGCGCCCGCCGCCATGGCCGGCGCGGCCTGGGACACGACGCCGCGGACGTCGTCGTCATCGCCCACGCACAGGAAGACGATCTCGGCGCCCTCGGCGGCCTCCGCCACCGTCGCGCACGCCCGTCCGCCATGACTCTGGACCCAGCGCTGCGCCTTCGCCGGACTGCGGTTGAAGACCGCCACCTCGTGGCCGGCCTTGGCCAGGTGTCCCGCCATCGGGAAGCCCATCACGCCCAAGCCCACGAATGCGACCTTCATGCCCAAGTCCTTCTGAACAAACTCAACGCCATCTTAACGAGCCCTACCGCACCTTGCCCTGGAATCATCGTTAACCGGATTTGAATCATGGCTGTCGGCGAAGCCCCTATCCTGATCAAGAAAATCAAGAAGAGCGGCGGTCATGGGCATCATGGCGGCGCCTGGAAGGTGGCCTACGCCGACTTCGTGACCGCGATGATGGCGTTCTTCCTGCTGATGTGGCTGATCAACACCACCAGCCCGGAACAGAAGCGCGGCATCGCCGACTACTTCGCCCCAGCCAGCGTGTCGGAAACCACCTCGGGCTCCGGAGGCATCCTGGCCGGCACGGCCCTGGGCGAGGACGGGTCCAAGGGGGCGGGCTCCATGGCGATCATCGAGGAGATGTCGCCGGAATCGAAGAACCCCGACGACGGCAAGGCCAGCGACGCGGCCAAGGCCATCGACTCCCAAGCCTCCAGCGAGGCCATGAAGGAAGCCCTGGAAAAGCGCGAGGAAGCCGCTTTCCAATCTGCGGCCCAGTCGCTGCGCCAGTCGCTTCAGGACATGCCGGAGCTCGCCGAACTCTCCAAGAACATCATCATCGATCAGACCCCCGAAGGCTTGCGCATCCAGTTGGTGGACCAGGAGGGGCGCTCGCTCTTCAACGAAGGCCAGGTGCAACCCAACGACCGCGCCAAGCTGCTGCTGCGGGCGGTTGGCAAGATCGTCAATCAGTTGCCCAACCGGATCAGTATTTCCGGCCACACCTCGGCCAGTATGAACGGGCGCAAGGCCGACAGCGACTGGTCCCTGTCCTCGGCGCGCGCCGACGCCTCGCGGCGGTTGCTGCAAAACATCGGGGTCGATCCGGACCGCGTCTACCAGGTGGCGGGCAAGGCGAATTCAGAGCCGCTGTACCCGGACGATCCCACCCTGCCCGGCAATCGGCGAATCGCCATCGTGCTGCTGCGGGAAGCTCCCGTGCTGCCGCCGGATAATGGGTTCTAGGCTGTGACTCTCGGAACACTTGCGCAACCCACCGGCATGACGCCTAATCGGTCGCAGCGCAGTGGTTCGAGAGCGATCGCAAGTCAGTGACGCAACATTTTCCGACCCGACAACTCAGGTTCTTCCTGACGGCGCCGAGCCCCTGTCCCTATCTGCCGGAACGGCATGAGCGAAAGGTGTTCGCCCACCTGCCGCTGTCGGACGGCGCCACGGTGAACGACTCCCTGACCCAGGTCGGTTTCAGGCGCTCCCAGAACATCGCCTATCGGCCCGCCTGCGAAGCTTGCTCGGCCTGTGTCTCGGCCCGGATTCCCGCCGCCGACTACGTCTTCTCGCGCTCGGAGCGCAAGACGCTGGCCCGCAACGAGGACATCGAGCGCCACCTCGTGGAGGCCGAGGCGACCATGGAGCAGTTCGACCTGCTCCGCCGCTACCTGCTCACCCGGCATGCCGATGGCGGCATGGCCGAGATGACCTGGCCCGACTTCGTCGCCATGGTCGAGGACACGGCGGTCCGCACCCACATCATCGAATACCGGCTTCGTTCCAGGGACGGCGGGCCTGGCGACCTCATCGCCTGCGCCCTTGTGGACTTGATGAGCGACGGCCTGTCGTTGGTCTACAGCTTCTACGACCCCACCCTGGCCCGCCGCAGCCTGGGCTCCTTCGTGATCCTGGATCACGTGGCGCAGGCCGGCCTCACCGACATGCCCTACGTCTATCTGGGCTATTGGGTGCGGGGCTCGGACAAGATGGACTACAAGGTCCGCTTCTCCCCCATTGAACTGCTGCGTCCCGAGGGCTGGTCCCTCATGTCGGCGCGCGACCGGGTCGCCGACAAGGTCTAGCCCCGCCACGGACGCACGTCTAAGCCTCACCCCGAGCCGTGGGCCGCCACGGCCCGGGATGATGTCGCCGGCGGCTAGAACTCCGCCGAGATCGTGAACTGGATCGTCCGGCGCGGGCCTGGCCGGAAGGACGCAGGCGTGCCGGTCGTGACGTTGACCGTGCCCAGGTAGTCTTCGTCCAGGATGTTGTCGATGTTCACCCGCGCCTTGATCTGCTCGAACGGTCCTGCCCCGAACCCGTCGCCCAGGTCCACATAGGCATTGTAGATGGTGTAGCCGTCGGTCTGCTCGCTGTTCACGAAGTTGGTGTAGCGCGAGCTGATGTGCCGGGCGGAGACATTGATCACCGCGCCCTCGGCCGGCTCGAAGGTCACGCCGCCGGTCCACAGCCATTCAGGGAAGTCTGGCACCCGATTCCCGGCGATCGCGAAGCCCGGGAAACTGTCCTGGAACTCGGCGATATTGTAGCTGAGATTGGAGTTGAAATAGACTTTCCCGCCCAGGAACTCCGGCTTCCACTGGCCGCTGAATTCCGCCCCGTGCGCCTCCACGGCGCCGACGTTCTGAGAGAAGGTCTCGGTCGTCGTCGAGCCCGGCACCACCGATGCGAAGGACTGCAGCCGATTCTCGAAGGTGGTCTTGTAGGCCACGATCGAGGCGTTGAAGGTTGGCCTGTTGGCCCGGTAGCCGATCTCCCAGTTGGTGGAGGTTTCGGCCTCCGGTCCAGGCGCCAGGGGACTGGCGGCCGAAAAGATATCGTCGGCCCCGCGCGGCAGGGCCATGTTCTCTGAGTAGGATGCAAAGATCTGGTCGCGGCCGTTGACGTCGAACACCCCGCCCACCTGCGGCAGGAAGCTGTCCTCCCAGGTCTTTGAGATGGACGGTTGGCGGCGCGCGATGAAGTCGCCCGGATTTCGATAGCCGGCGATGTTGTAGTCGACGCTGAGACTCTTGAAGCCCAGGTCGATCTTCAACCGATCGTCAAAGAGACCGATCGTGTCCTTCAGGAAGAACTCCACGGTGTCGCGGGTCGAGACGTAGTTGCGCTGCAGGTGGACCGGTTGGCTCAACAGCGGCGCGCCGTCGGGACTGCCGCCCACCTGGTTGTAGCGCTGCTGGGTGCGATGATAGTCGTCGTTCTCCACCCAGACGCCGCCCGAGATGTCGTGGTTGGCGAGGCTCCAGGTCAGCTTGGCTGTCGCGCCCTGGCGTGTGCCGTCCACCGTCGAAAGGCCATACTGCAGGCCCAGCGGCGCGAAGAGCCCCGGCACGATCAGACGCTCATTGTTGTAGTTGGTAAGCGAGGTCGAATAGGCCTCGGGCGAGACGCCGTAACCCTCCTTGGACTCGTAGTAGGCGCCCACCGTCAGCTTCAGCGTCTCACCGATCGGGGTGTCGTAGGTCAGGCCATAGAGGTGGTCCTGGCGGCTGTTGACGGCCTGTTTGTAGTACTGGTTGTAGGCGGTGTTGGAATAGGTGACGCCCGCCGCTGTCACGGGCAGCACCGGCACATAGCCCAGATAGGCGAAGCTGCGCCCCGAGCGGCCGAAGATGTCGCCGGCTGTTCCGGCGTACTGCGCCTTGGTGATCGATGGCGAGTCGTAGTCGAAATAGTCGTTGTGGACCGTCTGGAAGGTGATCGCGCCCTCGCCGATTTCGTAGCGCAGCTTGGCTTCATAGTGCGTGCGGTCAATGTCGCCGGGCCCGCGCCAGAGGTCGCCGTGGATCCATGAGCCGCTGACATAGCCCGACAGGCCCGCATGCTCTCCGAGATCTATGCGGGCGAAGGTGCGGCGCAGGTTGTCGCTGCCGAGGCTCTGACTCAGCACGCCGCCGAATTCCTCGTCCGGAACCTGGGTCAGGTAGCTGACGATCGGCCCCAGCGAGGCGTAGCTCGGCAGGCTGACATCGCCCGAGCCGGCCGAGGCCGTCACTCGCAGCAGGTTCTCGTTGTCGACGTAGCGGTAGATCGGGCTGCCGCCGAACTGGTCGCTGCGGCCCATGGGAATGTTGTCCAACAGGAAGCCGATCTGCTGGAAGTTGAAGGCGCGCACCGAGACCGAGTTGCCAAACTCGTACATGCCCAGGGCGTCATTGGCCTGGACGTTGAAGCCCGGCAGGGACTCCAGCATCTTCAGGCCCGTCACCCCGGCCGGCGCCGAAAGCAGCGCCTCGCGGGTGATCGCGACGGTGGCGGTGACCTGGTCGGTGCCGATGGCCACCGAGGCCTCGGAGACGCGGCTGCCGGTCACCACCAGTTCCTCCACAGTCCCCGAGGTCTGGGCCAGCGCCCAGGTCGGCGCGCTCAGCACCGCCGCAACCGCCGCGCCAGACAACAGCGCCGCACGGCGCAGGTTCAGAATGTTCATAGAGCTATCCCCAGCTCACCGTCCTTGGTGTGGGGAGAGGCTGACCCAGGATCCGCGGTCCAAATAGGCGCAAATGGTCAAGCTGCCTGTTTCACGCAGGAATGGCGGGATCGCCGAAAAAACGTGCAGCGGTTTGCCCCGCACGCGGCGCCGACCGCCCGCCTAATCGCGCGCGGAGGCCGCACCGCTGGAGGCGATCACCAGGAAGACCGAGCCCTGCAACTCCTCCACCAGGCTACTGATGGTGGGCCGCGGCGTGGCCGAAACCGGGACGCTGACAGCCGGCAATTCCGACAGCAGGTTGCGCACATAGCCAATCTTCAGAGCGTAGTTCACGTTCTGGGCGATCTCATTCTCACTGGCCTTCGTCATCTTGGAGATGACGATACCCACAGCCCGACCCTGGTCGTCGATCACCGGCCCGCCGCTATTGCCGGAGTGAATGGGCATGGAGACCTGCAGGAACCGCGCGTCGTCCCGCCGCCCGGTGGCGACATCGTTGCCCGCCATGGCGCTGACCTCGCCCGAGGTCATCTTCAGTGTCATGCCCAGCGTCCCCGGTGAGGGATAGCCCAGGGTGAAAACACGTTCCCCCAACTGGGCGGGCGCGGCGCTGAAGGCGATGGCGATTCGGGCCGGCAGGGGTCTCAGCGGCTTCAGAATGGCGATGTCGTTGGCCGGATCAGCCACCACCAACTCAGCGCGGCCGAAGACTTTCCCGTCGCGGGCCAGCTCCAGCAGAGTCGCGCCCTCGATCACATGGTAAGCGGTGATGATGTATCCCTTGGGGCCGAGCCAGCCGGTTCCGACGAAGGTCTCGCCCTCGTCCTCGGTGGCGACGATATGGCTCTCGTCGCAAACGTACTTGGCGAGTTGCTCGGTGGTCGAACCGGCGACATAGGTCTGAATCTCGACCTTGTCGGACGGCGGCTGATAGACCGCCACCAACGCGCCGACGGAGTCGTAACTGTCCACAGAGACCGTGCTGATCTTGTGCTCACCACACGCGAACATCTGGGCGATGAAGCCCGTGGTCATCTGCGAGCCGTCCGGCAGCCTGATGGGCGTGGCGCTGTCGGCGCGCAGGATCGCCGCCACGACCCCATCCCCAAGGCCCACCACACTGTCCTGGCGGACATAGTACCGGGTCTGGGTCTTCGGATCGTAGGCCGTGGGCAGCCAGTTCGTCTTGGTGGTGGGGCCCGTATCCAGGCTGGGCTTGAGGGCCGCCCGTTGCGCCACCACGGCGCAGACCTTCTCTTGCAGAACGGCGCCAACACTGCCGGGCGGCGCCGCATTGAACTGCCAACTGGCGCGCGGCACGATCTGGGAGCTCACCACCTGACCCTGCTGGTCCACATAGGCGTAGGAGACGAAGGCGAAGGTCCGGGTGCGACAGTCGTCCAGCCGTTGGATGACGGAATTGACGTAACGCTTGCCGCTGACGGCGTCCTTCAGCGGCTTGGGGGCCACCTGGCGCATGAAAGACTGGGTGTAACCGCCATTGGCGGCGATCGAACCCATGTCGATCTCGTATTGGCTCTGATCCTGATCCTTGGTCACCGCGACCCAGGATTGGGCGAGGGCTGAACTCGCGGCGGCGGCCATGACAAAGGCAGCGATAACGATATTGAGCTTCACGACGCCCCCTCGGCACACCCTGGGGATGAGCCTATCGACGGGCACGCGCGGCGGCAATGTCACCGTTCATCCCCAATTGCCGACGCTGTCCACATCGACCCGGCAAGTCCGCGTCGCTAAGATCGGCCCGTGACCGCCCCCACCCCAAGAGACGCATAGTGCGACAGCTACGCCTGAGCCTGAGGCGACCCGTATCCTATGCGCGCCGCGACCTCAGCCTGGGGCCCTCGAACGCCCAGGCCATCGCGGCTCTCGACGCCTGGCCGGCCTGGCACGGCGGCTGCCTGGTTCTGGTAGGCGCCCAGGGCATCGGCAAGACCCATCTGGCCCAGGGCTGGGCGGCTCAGGCCGGAGCCTTGGTCCTCGACCGCGATGCGACCGACGTCTCAGCCGCCAATGGCCGCCCCGTGCTGGTGGAGGACGTGGATCAGGGCGTCGACGCCGAGACCCTGTTCCACCTGATCAACATGGCTGGCCACGACGGCGGCAGCCTGCTGCTCACCGCCCGCTCGGCGCCGTCCGCCTGGTCAGCCGAGCTTCCCGACCTGCGCTCGCGTCTCAACGCCCTGCCGGTCGCTCTGATTGAGGAACCTGACGACGAAGTCCTCGAAGGTGTGTTGAGAAAGTTCTTCCGCGAGCGGAGCATTCGGCCACCCAAGGAGGTTTTCCCCTACCTGCTTCGGCGGATGGAAAGGTCGATCCCGGCGGCTCGCGAAATCGTCAGGAAGCTGGATGAGGCCGCCGACGAGGAACAGCGGCCCATTTCGCGCGCGCTTGCGCGACAGATTCTTGAAGATGATACGGACAATCTTGACCTTTTCGACGGATGACTTGAAGCCTCAGGTCGGTTGGATCAGAACAGGTCCAAACTCCAGTCCCAGGAATGTCCACCCATGACCTATGCCGCGCCCCTGCGATCCGACGGTGTCGAAATCGGGCGCGATCCCCTGACCCTGGATACCGAGCTGCTCGCCGCGCCGACCCGGTTCTTCAACCGCGAACTCTCCTGGCTGGCTTTCAACAAACGGGTGCTGGGCGAGAGCCAGAACGCGCGTCACCCGCTGCTGGAACGCCTGCGTTTCCTGTCGATTTCGGCCAACAACCTCGACGAATTCTACATGGTCCGGGTTGCCGGCCTGAAGGCCCAGGTCCGTGAAGGCGTCCGCGTCGTCAGCCAGGACGGCCTGACCCCGGCCGAGCAGCTTGAACGGGTCAATACTGAGGCGGCGGACCTGATGGGCGGTCAGCAGACCCGCTGGCGGGAATTGTGCGCCGAACTGACCGGAGAGGGCCTGCATGTGGTTGGCCCACAGGACGTCACGCC
Source organism: Phenylobacterium sp. (assembly GCF_037968635.1). Taxonomy (GTDB): domain Bacteria; phylum Pseudomonadota; class Alphaproteobacteria; order Caulobacterales; family Caulobacteraceae; genus Phenylobacterium. The sequence continues at coordinate 48,551 of NZ_JBBKVV010000176.1, read as the reverse complement.
CGCTGAAAAGGCCGCGCTGGAGGAGACCTTCGTCAGCCGGCTGTTCCCGGTTCTGACTCCGCTCGCCATCGACCCGGCCCACCCGTTCCCGTTCATCCCGAACCTGGCCTTCTCTCTGGCGCTGAAGCTGCGCCGCCAGTCGGACGGCCGCCTGCTCTACGCCCTGGTCCCGATTCCGGCCCAGGTCGCCCGGTTCTGGTCGCTGCCCGCGACGCCCACGCGGCGGCGCAAACCCGAGCGGCGGTTCATCTCGCTGGAGAACATGGTCTCCCTGTTTCTCGACCACCTGTTCCCCGACTGTGAGATCGAGGCGCAGGGCGTCTTCCGCCTGATCCGCGACAGCGACATCGAGATCGAGGAAGAGGCCGAGGATCTGATGCGTGAGTTCGAGGCGCGTCTTAAACAGCGCCGCCTGGGCTCAGTCGTGCGCGTCGAGATCGAACAGGCCATGCCCGAGGAGCTGCGGGCCTTCATCGTCAACAACCTGCACGCTCAGCAGGACGACATCCTGATGATCGACGGCCTGCTGGGTCTCGACGAACTCTCCCAGCTGATCCCGCCCGACCGCTCGGACCTGAAGTTCAAGGCCTTCGAGCCCCGCTTCCCCGAACGCATCCGCGACCACGCCGGCGACTGCTTCGCCGCCATCCGCGAGAAGGACATCCTGGTCCACCACCCCTTCGAGAGCTTCGATGTGGTGGTCCAGTTCCTGCGCCAAGCGGCCCGCGACCCCAACGTCCTGGCGATCAAGCAGACCCTCTACCGGACCTCATCGGACAGCCCCATCGTCGCGGCCCTGATCGAGGCCGCCGAGAACGGCAAGAACGTCACCGCCCTGGTGGAGATCAAGGCCCGCTTCGACGAGGAGGCCAACCTGAAGTGGGCGCGCGATCTGGAGCGCGCCGGCGTCCACGTCGTCTTCGGCTTTGTGGAGTACAAGACCCACGCCAAGCTCTCGATGGTGGTCCGCAAGGAAGGCGACACCCTGCGCACCTACTGCCACTTCGGCACCGGCAACTACCACCCGGTCACGGCGCGGATCTATACCGACCTGTCGCTGTTCACCACCAACGCGGCGCTGGGCCGCGATAGCGCCCGCCTGTTCAATTACATCACCGGCTACGCCACACCCGACCGGCTGGAAAAGCTGTCGTTCTCGCCCATCACCATGAAGCATGACCTGCTCACTCTGATTGGCCAGGAGGTCGAGAACGCCCGGGCCGGCAAGCCCGCCGCCATCTGGGCCAAGCTCAACTCCGTGGTCGATCCGGTGTTGATCGACTGCCTTTACGAGGCCAGCCAGGCCGGGGTCTCCATCGACCTGGTGGTGCGAGGCATCTGCTGTCTGCGCCCCGGCGTGGCGGGCCTGTCGGAGAACATCCGGGTCAAGTCCATCGTCGGGCGGTTCCTGGAGCACTCCCGCATCGTGGCCTTCGCCAATGGGGCGGCCATGCCCTCGGCGGAGACGAGGGTGTTCATCTCGTCGGCCGACTGGATGCCCCGCAATCTGGACCGCCGGGTCGAGTGCCTGACGCCGGTGGAGAACCCCACCGTGCACCAGCAGGTTCTGCAACAGATCATGGTCGCCAATCTGAAAGACGAAGCGCAAAGCTGGACGCTGGACGCCGAGGGCCGCTATACCCGCGATCCGTCGTGGGACCACCCGGGCGCCTTCTCCGCGCACGAGTACTTCATGACCAATCCCAGCCTGTCAGGCCGGGGGCAGAAGGTGAAGGACATGCCGCGCGCGATCGATCATGTGGCCACGCACGGATAGCTCACCCGGTCGCCAGGCCGCCGTCATCGACCTGGGTTCGAACTCCGTACGTCTCGTCATCTACCGGCTGGAAGGCCGGGCGATCTGGACGGTTTTCAACGAGAAGGCCCTGGCCGGCCTCGGCCGCGACCTGCCCGCCACCGGACGGCTGTCGCCGGACGGTATCGAGGTCGCCATGGCGGCCATGCGCCGCTTCCGCGCCGTCCTGGACGGCCTGAACGCGTCGGAGATCATGGTGGTGGCCACCGCCGCGGCCCGGGACGCCATCGACGGCCGTGAGTTCCTGGCCCGCGTCCAGGCCGAGACCGGCCTGCGGGTTCGCATCCTGACCGGCGAGGAAGAGGCGCGCTACGCCGCCCTTGGCGTCGTCGCCGGTCAACCGGACGCTCACGGCGTGGTGGGAGACCTCGGCGGCTCCAGCCTGGAGCTGATCCGCCTCGAGGACGGCCAGTCCGGCGACGGCGTCACCCTGCCGCTCGGCCCCTTCTCACTCGGCGCGCCCCGCGCCCTGGACGTGGACAAGACCCGCAAGCGCGTCGATACGGCCTTGGCGCCGATGGGCGAACGGTTCGCCACGCCGCAGTTCCAGGCCGTGGGCGGCGCATGGCGCAACCTGGCCCTGCTGCACATGATCATGGCCGACTACCCCCTACGGGTGGCCCACCAGTACGAGATGAGTCGGGCCGACGCCCAGGACGTCGCCCGCTTTGTCACCAAGCAGTCGAAGGGCTCGCTCGAACGCATCCAGGGCTTGTCCAAGAAACGCTTCGACACCTTGCCCTATTCGGCCCTTGTGCTGGACGCCCTGATCGAGCGGCTCGGCGTCGAAAAGGTGGTGATCTCCGCCTACGGCCTGAGAGAGGGTCTGTTGTTGGAGGCCATGTCGCCCGAGGAACGGGCCCGCGACCCGCTGATCGAGGGCTGCGAGGCCCTCACCGCCGTGCGCGGCCTCTCCCACGATCTGGGCCTGGCCCTGGAAATCTGGCTGACCCGGGCCTTCGCCACGCTACCGCCGGTGTTCGGCGATCGCGACCCCATCCTGACCGCCGCCGCCTGCCGCCTGGCCGATCTGGGCGCCCGCCTGCACCCCGACCACCGCGCCGACCTCGCCTTCGACCAGGTGCTGAGGGCGCCGATCGCCGGCATGACCCATGCCGAGCGCGCCTTCCTCGCCTGCGTCGCCTTCGCCCGGCACTCCAGCGCCCCCAACACCCCGGAGCCGGACACCATCGCCAGGGTTCTGACCGTGGAACGCCGGCAGCGGGCCCGCGCCCTGGGCGCCGCCGTCCGCCTGGGCTGCGACCTCTCCGGCCGCAACGCCACCCTGCTACCTCATGCGGGCCTGGTGATCTCCGGAGGCCGCCTGACCCTCAGCGCCGAGCCGGCCTGGCGCGACATGCTGTTGGGCGAGCAGACCGCCAAACGCGCCGCCACCCTGGCCCAGGCGCTGAAACTCAAACTCGAAATGGCCTGACCGATGCAGCTCCTGCTCTCCGCCGCCGCCTATGAGCGCGTCAAAGCCCGCATCGCCCCCTTCGTGGGCGACCTGGACATCATCACCCTTTCCGGGCCTGACAGCTTTCAGCGCAACGGCCAGGACGTACCCGCCGACGGGGTCGATCCCGAGATCGTCTGGACCACTTTGGACGCCTACGGCGGGGGCCTGCTGCCCACCCTGATGGGGCGCATCCTCAAGGGCTCGAAGGCCCAGTGGATGCAGACCTTCAACGCCGGTATCGACGCGCCGATCTTCAAGTCGGTGATGGCGAAGGGCGTGCGGCTGTCCAAGAGCAACGCCCAGGCCGTGGCCATCGCCGAGTACGTGGTCTCTCACGCTCTCGCCCTGATCGCCCCCATCGCCGCTCAACGCGATCTGCAGGCCAGCAAGACCTGGAAGTCGACGCCCTATCGGGAGATCAGCCAGACCCGCTGGACCCTGGTGGGCGCCGGCGCGATCGGGACGGAGATCGCCCGGCGCATCAAGCCCTTCGGGGTTCACCTCACCGTGGTCCGCCGCAGCGACAAGCCCGACGAGCTGGCCGACGCCACGGTCACCAGGACGGACCTGCCCGAGGTTCTGCCGCAGAGCGATGTCGTGGTCCTGGCCTGCGCTCTGAACGACGAGACCCGCGACCTGGCAAACGACGCCTTCTTCGCCGCGATGAAACCTGGCGCGATCCTGATCAACATTGGCCGTGGCGGCCTGGTTGACGAGGACGCCCTGAAGCGCGGCCTGGACGCCGGCAAGCCTGGCTACGCCGTGCTGGACGTCTTTCAGGTGGAACCCCTGCCCATAGACAGCTGGATGTGGGAACACCCCAATGTTCGGATCAGCGCTCACACCTCGAACTCGGGCCAAGGCACCCCGGCGCGCGGCGACCAGCTCTTCGTCGACAACCTGAAGCGCTTCCTGGCCGGCGAGCCGCTGATCAACGAGGCCTCGCCCTCAGAAGTCGGGCTTTAGCCTACAGCGCATAGCAAGAGGGCGACACGTCGGTCGCCCGACATGCCGCCCTCTCATCCAGATCCCTTGCGGGAGCTGCGCCTCCAAGGTCGGTCGCCGCGTCGGTTTGCAGGTCGCCCTGCGCCGCTTCGCCTTCGACCGGTGTCACCCGGGCTGGTCGCTGACAAGTCGCCCCGTCAGCCCCTTGCCTGGAACCTCCTGCCCGCCTGATGGTCCGGTTTCCCGGGCCGCCCGCGCCGCAGTCCCTCTCGGCCTCATGACGGTGTGCCCATCCCGTAAATCCGGCAAGCTCGGTTTCCGGCGGCCCGGTGGGCAGGCGGTGCATAAGCGGTGCAGGATCGGTGGACGGTGATCCGCAAGCCGCGGCGCCGCAAGGCGCGCGAACAATCCACCGCTTCGTGAGGGGTCAGACCTCGACGACCTGCTTGCCGACCGGGGCCAGCGAGATCAGGGCCAGCTTCACGTGCTGCAGGGCGAACGGAATGCCGATGATGGTCACCGCCAGGCCGAAGGCCATGACCACGTGGCTAAGCGCCAGATACCAACCGCCCAGAACAAACCACACCACGTTCATCACGAAGCCCAACGGCCCCGTGCCCAGGTCCTCGCGTCCCGTATGCAGGTCGCGGGACACCACCTGACGGCCAAAGGGCCAAGCGCTGAACCCGGCGATCCGGAAGGCGGCGAAAGCCCAGGGCAGGCCCACGATGGTGATGGCCAGCAACACCCCCGACAGCAGCCAAAGCAGCCCCGAGACGAACCCGCCCAGCACGAACCAGAGGATGTTGAGGATCAGACGAAGCATTATTCGGCTGCGTTGGCCTTGGGCGCGCGCCGAACCTCGACCACCCGCACCCGCGTGCCGTCCAGCACCAGGGCGAGTTCGCCGCGCTTCAGCTTCAGAGCGTCCTCGCCGAACGCCTCGCGACGCCAGCCCACCAGGGCGGGGGTCTTGGCGTTGTCGTCATTTGCGATCTGTTCGAGGTCGGAGACCGTGGCGATCAGCTTCGACGCCACGCCGGAGTCTTCGGCGCGCGCCTTCAGCAGCACCTTGAGCAGTTCCACCACCGCGCCGGCGGCGGGCGAGGCCGAGATCTTGCTGCGCTCGATCACCGGCGCATAGGCGTCGGGGTCCTTGAGCGCTTCCTTGATGGCGTCCAGCAGATCTGGCCCGAACCGCGAGCCCGAGAAGCCCTTCGGCACCGAACGCATCCGGTCGATGGCCCCGGCGTCCGTGGGCGCCTGGGTCGCCAGCTCGTCAATGGCCTCGTCCTTCAGGATGCGGCCCCGCGGCTGGTCGCGCTGCTGGGCGGTGCGCTCACGCCAGGCGGCGACGGCCTTGTAGACCGCCAGGTATTTCGAGGTGTGCCGGCGCGGTTTCAGCCGCTTCCAGGCGTTCTCCGGCTCCACGTCGTAGACGGCGGGATCGCAGAGATTCTGCATCTCGTCGTGCACCCAGGCCAGCCGGCCTTCTTTTTCCAGCCGGGCCTTGAGCATGGGATAGAGCGCCGCCAGGTGCGTCACGTCGGCCAAGGCGTAGGTCAGCTGGGCCTCGGAGAGCGGGCGCCGCGCCCAGTCGGTGAAGCGGCTGGACTTGTCCAACTCGATCTTCAGCATCTGCCGGACCAGGGCGTCATAGGCGATCTGCTCGCCATAGCCGGCCGCCATTCCCGCCACTTGTGTGTCGAAAAGAGGCTTGGGCATCGCCTTGAGATTGTTGAAGATTTCAACATCCTGTCGGGCGGCGTGGAACACCTTCTCGATGCTCTCGTCCCGGAGGATTTCAAGGAACGGTTCGAGGTCCAGGCCCTCGGCCAGGGGGTCGATAACGCACTCGGCGTTGGGAGCGGCGGCCTGGATCAGACAGAGCTTGGGCCAGTAGGTCGTCTCGCGCATGAACTCGGTGTCCACGGCGACGAAAGGCTGGCCTTTGATTTTGTCACAGTACGCCGCCAGTTCGGCGGTGGTTGTAATCGGCGTCATCAATTAGCTATAGCCCCGCGCACGCCCGAGTCTGCAACCCCGGCGGCGAATTTCTTGAGGCCTATTTCTCCATGACCGATCTTCCGAACGGCCTCACCTATGCCCAGGCTGGCGTCGACATCGACGCAGGTAACGCCCTGATCGAGGCCATCAAGCCCCTGGCCAAGGCCACCCGTCGGCCCGGCGCCGACGCGGCGCTTGGGGGCTTCGGCGCGCTGTTCGACCTGAAGGCCGCCGGCTACGCCGATCCGCTGCTGGTCTCCACCACCGATGGCGTCGGCACCAAGCTGAAGGTCGCCATCGACACCGGCATGCATGACACCGTCGGCATCGACCTGGTGGCCATGTGCGTCAACGACCTGCTGGCCCAGGGCGCCGAACCTCTGCTGTTCCTGGACTATTTCGCCACCGGCAAACTGAACGTAGAGGAAGCCACCCGCGTGGTGGGCGGTATCGCCGAGGGCTGCCGCCAGGCCGGCGCGGCCCTGGTGGGCGGCGAGACCGCCGAAATGCCCGGCATGTATGGCGAGGGTGACTACGACCTTGCCGGTTTCTCGGTCGGCGCCGTCGAGCGCGGCGCCGTCCTGCCCCGCCTGGACGACCAGCAGGCGGGCGACCTGGTGATCGGCCTCTCCTCCAGCGGCCCGCACTCCAACGGCTATTCCCTGGTCCGCCGCATCGTCGAGCGTTCCGGCCTGGCCTGGGACGCCCCGGCCCCCTTCGCGGAGGGAAAGACCCTGGCCCAGGCGCTGATGGCCCCCACCCGCATCTACATCAAGAGCGTCCTGCCGCAGATCAAGGCCGGCCTCATCAAGGGCTGCGCCCATATCACCGGCGGCGGCATGATCGAGAACCCGCCCCGCGCTGTGGCGCCTGGACTGGAAGCGAAGTTCGACTGGAACGCCTGGCCCCTGCCCCCGGTCTTCGAATGGATGCAGCAGGTGGGCGGGGTCTCGGACCACGAGCTGCGCCGCACCTTCAATTGCGGCGTGGGCCTGATCCTGATCGTGGCGCCGGGCGACGCCCCTGCGGTGCTGGAGGGCCTGCTGGCGGCCGGCGAGGACGCCTTCGTCTGCGGTGAACTGGCGGCGGCCTGACGCCACCATCTGGACACACAACCGCCGGGTTAACGACAAGTTACGGTAAAGACAGGATTTTTCGCGGAACCACCCTCAAGCTGGCGCCTTATCCCTACCAGGAATTGAGGACGAAATGACCCGCGAACAACAGATCGACCAGGAGGCGCGTGATCTCTGGCAAGCCCTGAAGGGCGGTACACCGCCAGAAGGTCTGCGAGGGTCGGAGCTGCTGAACGTGCTGGTCAGCGGGTCCGATCTCCCTAGCTACCAACGGCTGCACTCTCCCTTCCTGCGAGAGAGCCAGATCAGCCCACCGCCGCAGCGCGTCTGAGCACACACCCGAACGCTGCGCAGCCAAGTTGAGATAGTCGTCTCCATCGTCATCAGCAGACGGAAATAACCGGCCTCACACCATCGTTATGGCGCCCGGTATGGACGAACGTCCTAAATTTTGATAAGTTTCCATAAATCGTCCACTTGGCCCTATACATTGGGGCGTCTCAGTTCTGAGCATTCTATAATGCTTATGAAATTGTTTTCGCAATCTAGATTGATTCATTTCGTTGATGAATCGTGCGGAGTATTCAAATTGAGTCGATGAACGGATCGCAGGCGTCAGCCAGCGACAGCCTGTTCGTCTATCGTCGAACGGGCGCTTCGAATGCGTCCGGCTCGAGGCCTTGCGGCCTGGCGACGCCCTGGGTCACCAAGCCCGTCACGAAAGGACCATTTGAATGCAAACCCAAAGAGCCCGTCAGACTGGCCGCCCGCAGCGCAACAGCTATGCGCGTCCCCGCGCTCGGGCCGGCCTTCTGGCGACGCCACACATGGATTTCGGCGGCATCGAGCACGTCGAGTCGATCATGTTCGCCGAAGGGATCACCCTGGCTCCGATGAGTTGGCAGGCCAAGAGCCTCTCCCCACTGACCCCCATGGGTTCCATCACGGTCATGCCGACCGCCCGCGCCCAGGACATTGGGGCCGGTCGCCTCGACGGCGTCGTGATCCCAGGCTCCGGCTGCGCCGACGACCCGGAGTCGATCGGCGCCTTCGACGAAGTGATCAACTCTGCGATCTCGCAGCAGATGCCGGTCATGGCCTTTGGCGAAGGGGTGTCGGAAATGTTGCGGGCGCTCGGCTATGAGCCGCCCCGCGAGTTGCCGCCCGGCCTGCTGCTACACGAAGGTTTCCGCATCCTGGAAACCGCCGAAGAGGTCCGCGACGCCGCCATGGTCTTCCATGGCGGGTCTCCCAACCCCAGCGCCCACTAGGAGGGCTCAGCGGGCCTTGAAGGTCGGGGGTCGCTTCTGATTGAACGCGGCCACGCCTTCGCGACGGTCCTCCGTCGTGAAGAGGTGGTTGTAGGCCTCAAGCTCCAGGGCCATCGCCTGGTCCAGAGGCAGGGCCGCACCGCCCCGCACAACCCGCTTGATCGCCCGCACTGACAGCGGCGCCTTGGACGCGATCAGGGCCGCGCGCTCCAGCACCTGGGGCATCAAGGCCTCAGGGCCGCACACCCGGTTGACGATCCCCGCCGCCAAGGCCTCGGCCGCGTCGATGGGCGCGCCAGACATCAACAGCTCAGACGCTCGCCGCTCGCCCACCGCGCGGGTCAGCAACTGCGTGCCGCCCAGGCCAGGGATGATCCCCAAACCCGCCTCGGGCAGACCCATCCGCGCAGTTTCAGAGGCCCAGGCGAAGTCGCAGGCCAGCGCCATCTCCGCCCCGCCGCCCATGGCCGCGCCGTTGACCGCCGCGATCACCGGGAAGGGACAGGCCAGCTGGGCGCGGATCATGTCCTCGAACAATCGGTGCTGCTCACCCCAGGCGGCGTCGGTCATGCCGTCGCGTTCCTTCAGGTCCGCGCCTGCGCAGAAGAACCGCCCCGCCCCCGTCAGCACCACGGCGCGGACGGAGGTGTCGGCCGCCAGGGCGGTCCACAGGGCCAGCAACTCATGGCCCATGGCGGTGTTCAGCGAATTGGCCGCCTCGGGCCGCGACAACGTGACGACCTTCAGGCCGGGCCCCGCGTCCTCGCTGCTGATGGTCTGGGTCATGAATTCTCCGGTCCGGCGACAATCTTGGCGTCGTGCAGCTTGGCGATCTCGCGTCCCGACATCTGAAGCACCTCGGCCAACACCTCATCGGTGTGCTGCCCCAGCTTCGGCGCGGGGCGCACGTCGCCGCGGGTATCCTGCGGGATGGTGGCCATGGCGCCGGGCGCAGGATAGGTCAGCCCGCTGGGATGGCGCACCTCCTGAAACAGGGGGTTGGCCTTGAACATCCGTGGATCCTCCAGCGCCGCCTCCAGGGTCTGATAGGCGCCCCAGGTCACGCCCCCGGCGTCAAAGGCGGGCGTCAGTTCGGCGGCCGTCCGGGCGGAGAAGGCGCGCTCGAACAACGGATAAAGCCGCGCCCGATGCGTGAACCTCAGGCCCTCATCGGTGGCGAACGAGACGCCCAACTCGGCTTCGACGCCGATCACCTCGGCGACAATGCCCAGAGTCTCCAGCGCCTTGGTCCACTGCTTGGGTGTAATCGCCAGCAGCATCAGCTTCCGGCCGTCCTTGGTGGTGAAGTCGCGGCCGAAGGCGCCGTAGATGTCGTTGCCCATGCGGGGCCGCTGTTGGCCCGCCAGCAGGGTCTCGGCGGTGAAACCCAGATTGGCCATGGTGGCCGCCCCAATGTCCGATAGCGGCGCGCGGATCTCGCGCCCGCCCTGCCCTCGCATCCGCGCCAGCAGGGCCGAGACCAGGGAGAAGGCGCAATAGGCGCCGGTCAGCAGGTCCCAGGCCGCCAGGACGTGGTTCACCGGCCGGTCGTCTCCCACCGGCCCGGTCATCAGCGGCAGGCCGAGCGCCGAGTTGATCGTGTAGTCCATGCCCTGGGCGCCATCGGCCCACCCCATCACCCGCACGCAGATCAGGTCTGGTCTGATTGCGATCAGCTTCTCGTAGGACAGGAAGCCGTCCACCGGGAAGTTGGTGACGAACAGTCCGCCGTCCTCGCCCGGCGCCGCGGCCAGGCGCTGCGCCAGCTCGCGGCCCTCGGGACGGGCCAGGTCGAGGGCCACCGACATCTTGCCCTTGTTCAGCCCCTCCCAGTAGAGGCTGTCACCTGCCGCCGAGAGCGGCCAGCGGCGGAAATCGGGCCCGCCGCCGATATTGTCGAAGCGGATCACCTGGGCGCCCATCTGCGCCAGGTACAGCCCGCACGTCGGCCCCGCCACGAAGGCCGAGCCCTCCACCACCCTCAGGCCCTTGAGCAGATCGTACATCAGAAGCTCTTGGGCATGCCGAGCACGTGGGTGGCCACGTGGCTCAGGATCAGGTTCGTGGAGATCGGCGCCACCTGGTAGAGCCGCGTCTCGCGGAACTTGCGCTCGATGTCGTACTCCTCGGCGAAGCCGAAACCGCCGTGGGTCTGCAGGCAGGTGTCGGCCGCGAACCAGGACGCTTCCGACGCGACCATCTTCGCCATGTTGGCCTCGGTCCCGCAGGGCTCTCCCGCGTCGAACATGGCCGCGGCCTTGTCGACCATCAGCGAGGCCGCGGTCATCTGGACATGGGCCCGGGCGATGGGGAACTGCACGCCCTGGTTCTGGCCGATCGGCCGGCCGAACACCTCGCGCTCCGTGGCATAGGCGCTGGCCTTGTCGATGAAGAACTTGGCGTCGCCGATACACTCGGATGCGATCAGGATGCGCTCGGCGTTCATGCCGTCCAGGATGTATTTGAACCCCGCCCCCTCGGCGCCGATCAGGTTCTCGACAGGCACCTCCAGCTCGTCGAAGAACAGCTCAGTGGTGGCGTGGTTGAGCATCGTGCGAACCGGTTGGATGGTCAGCCCCTTGCCCACCGAGGCCTTGATATCCACCAGCAAGACACTCATCCCGTCGCTGGGTTTGGCCGCGTCTGCCCGCGCCGTGGTCCGGCACAGCAACACCATCAGATCGGAGTGCTCAGCCCGGCTGATCCAGATTTTTTGGCCCGAGACGATGAACCTGTCGCCCTCGCGGCGGGCGAAGGTTGAGATGCGGGTGGTGTCGGTGCCGCTGGTGGGCTCGGTGACGCCGAAGGCCTGCAGGCGCAGCTCGCCCGAGGCGATCTTGGGCAAATAGGCCTGCTTCTGCGCCTCGCTGCCGTGCCTCAGCAGCGTGCCCATGGTGTACATCTGGGCATGGCAGGCGCCGCCGTTGCAGCCCGAGCGGTGAATCTCCTCCAGCACCGCGGTGGCCGCCGCAAGCCCAAGGCCCGATCCACCGTAGGCTTCAGGGATCAGCACCGAGAGGAAGCCGGCCTGGGTCAGGGCCGTGACAAATTCCGTGGGATAGATGCGGTCGCGGTCCAGGGTCCGCCAATAGGCGCCCGGGAACTGCGCGCAGAGCCGGCGCACCGCCTCGCGGATCTCGGGGAAGGTCTCGCCTGCTGTTGCGCCCACGAAAAAGCCCTCCCTGCGACCAGCCTTGGCTAGCGCATGGAGGGCTCCTTGGAAACGGTGACGCGAGGTCGCCCTAGAGGACGGCGCTCTTAGCCAACGATGTCTTCGTCCTTGAAGAACTGGGCGATCTCGATCTTGGCGTTGTCGGTGGAGTCCGAACCGTGCACCGAGTTCTCGCCGACGTTCAGGGCGAACAGCTTGCGGATGGTGCCCTCGGCGGCCTGCTCGGGGTTGGTGGCGCCCATGACTTCGCGATAGCGGGCCATGGCGTTGTCGCCTTCCAGGACCTGCACGACCACGGGGGCCGAGGTCATGGTCTCGACGAGTTCGCCGTAGAAGGGACGCTCGGCGTGGACTTCGTAGAACTTCTTGGCTTGGGCGTCGGTCATCTTGATCCGGCGCTGGGCGACGATGCGCAGACCGGCGCCCTCGATCACCGCGTTGATCTTGCCGGTCAGGTTCCGCTTGGTGGCGTCCGGCTTGATGATCGAGAAGGTGCGTTCAGTCATGGTCTTTGGCTTGTTCTTTGTATTCGGGGCGCGGCCGTCCGCGCCGAAGGTGCGGGCTTATAGCCGCCCGTCGTGACAGCGCCAAGGCAGGTTACGCGCGACGACGGCGACGACCTCTGTTATGCAGCGCCCGTCATCGGAGAGACGGTTGATGAGACCGTGGAGCGCTTCCAGGCGAAGTGGACACGGTTCGCCGGTTCGGAAGCGCGACCCACAAAAAACCTAGACCTCTGGGCCGGCTCGCCTGAGCCGGGACACGGTCTGGTCAACGCCGCAAGCGAAGACATCCAGCGACCGCCACCTGGCCGGCCGTTCTCTCAACCTGTTTTGTAAGTCCGAATCCCATGCTGCAGATTCACGAACTGGTCTTCGACTCCTGGGGCCGTCGCTTCTTCGACGACGCCACCATCAGCCTGCCCGTGGGCTCCAAGGTGGGCCTGGTGGGCCGCAACGGGGTGGGCAAGTCCACCCTGTTCAAGCTGATCCTGGGCCAGCTTCACCAGGGCTCGGGCGAGATCGGCTATCCGAAGGCCGCCCGCATCGCCTCGGTGGACCAGGAACACCCGGCCACCCCGGTGACCCTGCTGGACACCGTGCTGGCCGCCGACGTCGAGCGCGAGACCCTGATGGCCTCGCTGGACACCGCCGAGCCCGAGCACCTGGGCGAGATCTATTCCCGCCTCAGCGACATCGGCGCCGACCGCGCCCCCAGCCGGGCGGCGGAAATCCTCTCGGGCCTGGGCTTCTCCCACGCCGACCTGGCCCGCCCGATGGCGGAGTTCTCCGGTGGCTGGCGGATGCGCGTGGCCCTGGCTGCGGCCCTGTTCGCCGAGCCTGACCTGCTGCTGCTGGACGAACCGACCAACTATCTCGACCTGGAAGGCGCGCTCTGGCTGGAAGCCCGGCTGAAGAAATACCCCAACAGCGCCATCATCATCAGCCACGACCGCGAGATCTTGAACAATTCGGTGGACCACATCCTCCACCTGCATTCAGGCAAGCTCGACCTCTATCCCGGCAACTACGACAACTTCGAAACCCAACGCGCCGAGCGCGCGCGCCTGCTGGAATCCAACAAGTCCAAGATCGACGCCCAACGCGCCCATCTGCAGGCCTTCGTCGACCGTTTCCGGGCCACGGCCTCAAAGGCCACCCAGGCCCAGTCGCGCCTGAAGCAGCTGGCCAAGCTGCCGCCGGTCTCCATTGTCGCCGCCGAACGCACCGCCCCCTTCATCCTGCCCTCCCCGGAACGGCCCGTGGCCCCGCCGCTGATCCGCCTGGAGGGCGCCTCGGCCGGCTATGACGGCTCGCCGATCCTGCGAAGTATGGACCTTCGCCTGGACCTGGACGACCGCATCGGCCTGCTGGGCGTCAACGGCGCGGGCAAGTCCACGTTCGCCAAGCTGATCGCCGGCGCCTTGACGGTCATGCACGGCGACCTGCGCCGCGACCGCCGCCTGAAGGTGGGCTGGTTCCACCAGCATCAGATCGAGGCGCTCGATCCCTCCGACACCCCGCTGGAGATCATCCGCCGGGCCATGCCCGAGGCCAGCGACGCCGCCCGCCGTTCGCGCCTGGCCCAGTTCGGCATGGGGGTGCAGAAGGTGGAGACCACCGTCGCCAACCTGTCCGGAGGCGAACGCGCGCGCCTGCTGCTGAACATGGTGGCCATGGAGGCCCCGCACCTCCTGATCCTCGATGAGCCCACCAACCACCTGGACATCGACAGCCGCCGCGCCCTGCTGGACGCGCTGAACGAATATGCCGGCGCCGTCATCCTGATCACCCACGACCGCTCGCTGATGGAGCTGGTGGCCGACCGCCTGTGGCTGGCCGCCGACGGCACCATCGCCCCCTTCAATGGCGACATGGACGACTACGCCAAGCTGGTGATCGACCGCGCCCGCCAGGCCGCCAAGGGTCCGTCCCAGGTTCCTCAGGCCGCCGCAGCCCCTCCGCCCAAGGCCTCACCCAAGGCCAAGGTTCCCACCGGCACCGCGCGGCGCCGCGCCGAACAGGCCGAGGCCGCCCTCGGCCGCGCCACCGCCGCCGTCGCCGAGCTCGACAAGGCGCTGACCGACCCCAACGTCTTCACCAAGGACCCCGGCAAGGCCGCCCGCCTGGGCGCCGACCGCGCCAAGGCCCAGACCATCCTCGAGGCCGCCGAACAGGAGTGGATGGCGGCGGTGGAAGCCTATGAGGCGTTGAAGACCGAGGCCTGACCTCAAGCACGGAACGAATTTACAGCGGCCGGCCTTCCTCTAGGCTGTGGGCGACCGGGTCAGGGGTTGTGAATGTCGGAGTTGGACGACCTGCGCCACGCAAACGCGGCCCTTCAGGATCGTGTCACGGCGCTCGAGGCGGCGCTTGCCGCCAAGCCCTTGATCGAACGGGCCCCACTGTTCGCCCTCCTCCAGGCGATCCCCCTGCAGATCGGGGTGATCGACGGCGGCGGCGCCTGCGTCTTTTTGAGCGCCAACTTCTCACCCTGGCTGCTGGCCCCCTCTGAACCTGTCCATGGTCAACAGTTCACCAGCGTCGTTGTCCCTGGCCTCGCCGCGGTCGCCCAAGCGCTAGTCTCCGGGTCCGGTGTGCGGACACGGGACCTGACGGTCGCCGACCGAAATGGGAGCGTTCGCGACCTCCACATCGCCCTTAGCCCACGACAGATCGGTCCCGATCGCGTCGATGGGGTCATCTGGATCGCTCAGGATCTGACGCATCACCGTCTGGCCGACGAGGCCCTGCGACTGTCCGAACGGCGCCTGAGCCTTGCCACGGAGGCCGCAGGTCTTGGGGTTTGGGATTGGGACCTATCCGCCAACACCATGGTCTATTCCGAGCAGGCCAAGGCCATCTATGGTTTCCCGGCGGACGAACCTGTCACCTACGAAACGGTCCGCGACGCCACCCATCCGGATGATTACCCCCGGACCTCGGCCATGGCGCAGCGCGCCATCGACCCGATCCTTCGGGAGAAGATCCCCTACGAGTACCGTATCACCCGCGCCGACGGCGCCATTCGCTGGCTGCTCGCCCACGGCGAGGCGATCTTCGAGGACACTGCGGCGGGACCACTTGCCACCCGCTATGTCGGCACGATCCAGGACATCACCGACCGAACTCGCGCCGCCGAACGCCGACAGTTCCTGATCAACGAGCTGAACCACCGGGTGAAAAACACCCTGGCCACCGTTCAGTCCATCGCCCACCAAACCTTGCGGTCCGGTCAGTCTGCGGTCGAGGCGCGCGACCTGCTGACCTCACGGCTGATCGCGCTCTCCGGCGCCCACGACATCCTCACCCGCGAGGACTGGGAGACCGCCGACCTGCGCGACATCGTGGCCACCTGCATAAGCCCCTTCGAACCAGAGCAAGGCGCCCGTTTCGACGTTCGGGGACCTGCGTTGCGCGTGGCCCCCAAGGCGGCGGTGGCGCTGGCCATGGCCCTGCACGAACTTGTCACCAACGCGGTGAAGTACGGAGCCCTCTCCACCGAACCTGGCCGAGTGGCCATCACCTGGTCCCTCGCCGACCGCGACGGCGATCCTCGCCTGATCCTTGATTGGACAGAACGCGGCGGTCCGCCCGTCAAGACCCCCGAGCGCATGGGCTTCGGCTCGCGGCTGCTGGTCCAGGGCCTCTCCGCCGATCTGGGCGCGGCGGCCCAACTCACCTATGACCCAGCAGGCCTTCGCTGCCGCATCGACGCGCCCTTGATCGCGGCCACGGCCTTCGAACCTGCCTGACGGCCAGCGGAAGCCGAGCGTTAGGGTTTACAATCGCACACCCTCTTTCTTCGCCCTATCGCAAGGGGCCCCTCGCATAACTGGCTGATAGTTTGACGCTATTAGCACCAGGGTGGGGCATGCGGCTCGTTACAATCGGCAGTCTGGGTGCGTCCGTCGCCCTGGGCCTGGGCGCCATAATCGTGGCCCGGGTCGCCCTGCCTGACACCGGAAAGGTGCAGGCCGCGCAGGTCGCGGTCTCTCCCATGGCCAACGCCGTCTCGGTGGTCGTGGCCGCCCGCGACATCGCCTATGGCGAGCGCCTGGACGCCGGTCACCTGAAGCTGATCCGCATCCCCAAGGACGCCGCCCCGGCCAACGCCTTCGCCTCCGTCGCCCAGGTGCTGGCCCAGGATCATGGCGGCGCGCCGGTCGCCCTGACCCTGATCGCCGCCCGTGAACCCCTGCTGCCCGCCAAGCTTTCCGGCCCCGGCGCCCGGCCCTCGGTGGCCGCCGAGCTGGAGCCCGGTATGCGCGCCTACGCCATCGGGGTGAACGACATCTCCGGCGTCGGCGGCCACGCCCTGCCCGGCGACCACGTGGACGTGGTGATGATGCGCAACCTGACCCCCGACGGTCCCGGCAAGGCGCTGACCTCGCAGCTGGTGGTCCAGAACGTTCGCGTGCTTGGCGTTGACCTCAATGCCGATCCTACCTCCACCAAGGCCGAAAAGCCGTCGACCACCACCCTGGAGGTCAGCGTCAAGGACGCCCAGAAGCTGGCCATCGCCGCCGAGCTCGGCTCTCTCTCCCTCGCGCTCCGGCCGCTCGGATCCTCCGACATCGAACCGGTCGCCGAAGTCGCATCCGCCGCGCCCCGCGCCAGCGGCCATGCGCGCCGCGCCCGGTCCTCCGGCGCCCCCTCCGGCGGCCGCATCACCATCGTCGAAGGCGACAATTCCGCCCCGGCCGCCAGCCCCAAGCCCGCGGCCTAAGGACACCACAGCCATGCTCCGCTCCCCCATCCTCGGCGCGCTTACCGTCGCCCTGGTCCTCGGCGCCGGCCTGCCCGCCGCCGCCGAACAGTTCTCCAGCGAGGCCGCCCGATCGCGGGTCATCAGCGTGCCGCGCAACAAGTCCGCCTCCTTCCGGCTCGACAGTCCGGCCAGCAAGATCGTGGTGGCCCAGCCCGAGACCGCGCAGATCGTCGCCACCACCGACCGCAGTTTCTATGTGCGCGGCAAGGCGCTGGGCTCCACCAACCTGCTGATCTACGGCGCGGGCGGCGCGTTGCAGGAGGTGGTGGACGTCCGGGTCGGCTATGACGCCGACGCCCTCCAGGAAGATCTGGCCGCCGCCCTGCCCGGCGAGATGATCGAGGTCCGCAACCTCGGCGAAGGCCTGCTGCTGGCCGGCGACGTCTCCACCACCGCCGCGGCCGCCAAGGCCAAGGGCCTGGCCGAGAAGTTCGCCCCAGGGTCGGTGACGTCGGCCCTGACCGTCCGCGCCTCGCAACAGGTGATCCTGGAGGTTCGCGTCCTGGAGGCCAGTCGGTCGTCGCTCAAGGACATCGGCTTCAATATCAACGCCAGCAACGGCTCCACTTTCGCCCTGCAGACCGGGACCGGCCTGATCGGCAACACCACGCCGCAGGGAGGCCTTTCACTGCGCGGCACGCTTGGGACGGCCTCCATCGACGTGGTTCTGCGCGCGCTTGAGGAAAAGGGCGTCATCCGCACCCTCGCCAAGCCGAACCTCGTGGCGCTGTCAGGCGAGAAGGCCAGCTTCCTGGCCGGCGGCGAGTTCCCCTTCCCGGTTCCCAACGGCCGCGACACCGTCACCATCGAGTTCCGCCCCTTCGGCGTGACTCTCGAATTCCAGCCCACCGTGCAGGACAACGGGCTTATCCGCCTCCAGGTGGCCCCCGAGGTCAGCCAACTCGACAGCCGCACGCCGCTGAAGCTGAACGGCATCGAGATTCCGAGTCTGGTGGTCCGCCGCGCCAACACCACCGTCGAACTGCGCTCTGGCGAGAGCTTCGCGATCGCCGGCCTGTTCCAGCAGGACTATTCCAACTCGGTCCGCCAGCTTCCAGGCGTCGGAGAGGTTCCCGTCCTAGGCAGCCTGTTCCGCTCATCGCGCTGGAAGAAGTCCGAGACGGAGCTGGTGATCATCGTAACCCCGCGCATGGCCGGTGGCGACGACTACCACGCCACCTCCACGATCATGGCGGGCAATGAGGCCACCGCCATCGACCTGATCCTCAACGGCCTGGCGCTCGACAAGCCTCTGGCCAAGGTCGAGGGCTCCGCCCGGACCGGGGCGCCCACATGAGCAACTGGAGCCTGCTGGGCCGCCGGGTCCTGGCCATCGGCGACAGCCTGGCGCCCCTGGCGCGCGGCCCTCTGTTCGGGGCGGCCATGGAGGTGGCGGGACTTGAGCGCCTCTCCGACCTGCGTCCGGGGATGACCGACCTCATCCTGATCGACGCCGACCATGCCGAGCCCGCCGCCCTGGCGGCCGCCGTGGCCACCCTGTCCCAGGTCGCCGACCTGCCGCCCACCCTGTTCCTGGGCGGACACCTGCCGGTGGGCCTGGTTCGCGCCCTGATGCGCCTGCCCCATGCCGACGTGGTGGAGACCCCCTTCACCCACGAGCAGCTGCAGAACGCCATCTACGCCCTGCTGGACCAGGCCGCCGCCCAGGCGCCGAGCGCCCAGGGACACCACTCCCGGTGCTGGTCGGTGATGGGCGCGGTCGGCGGCGCAGGCGCCACCATGGCCGCCATCGAGATCGCCAGCGCTCTTGCCGCCCGGTCCTCGCGCGCCAACAGCGTCTGCCTCATCGACCTGCACCTGGCCGACGGCGCCTGCGCCCCCTATCTCGGCGCCACCCCCTCCATGGGCTTGGCTGAGTTCGGCCCCGCCGCCGAACGGATGGACGCCGCCCTGCTGGCCGCCTTCGCCACGCCCGTGGCCAAGGGCCTGGACCTGCTGGCCTGTCCCCGCGATCCGGGCGCCTTCACCTCCATCTCCCGCGAGGCCGTCCTGCGCATCCTGGAGATCGCCTGCGAGGCCTATGACCACGTGGTCCTCGACATGCCCCGACACCGCCACTCGTGGAGCCTTGACGCCCTGGCCGGGTCCGACGAGGTGATCGTAGTCTCCGAGCTCACCGTGCCCGCCCTGCTAGCCGCCCGCGCCCTCTCCGACGAGGTGGAGGCCGCCGCCGCCCTGCGGCCCCGCATCGTGCTCAATCGCCTGGCCAACCGGATGTTCGGCCCGGCGCCCTCCACGGCGGAGGCCGAAAAGGCCCTGCAACGCAAGGCCGACGGCGGCATCGCCTCGGACTGGGAGGCCGCCGCGGCGTCGGTAAACCTGGGCGGCGCCATCAGCCAGCACCGGCCCAAGTCCAAGATCGTCCGCGATGTCGGATCGCTGGTGGATCACCTGCTGGCCGACCGCGGCCGTCGCGCGCGGCCTGTCGTACCGGCCGCAGCCCCGTCGCGAGCCGCCTGATGGGACGCTTCAGCCCCGCCAAGCCCGTCCTCCTGGAGGTCGTCGAGACCAAAGCGCCGACGCCGCCACCCGAGCGCGCGCCTGCGCCCGCCACGAGCGACCTCGCTGAGCGTCAAAAGCTCGACATAAAGTTGAAGTTACACGCACAACTCATTGAGGAACTTGACCTCTCTAAGCTGGAATCAGTGGGCGAAAAGGAGCTTCGCCGTCAGGTCATGGTGCTGGTGGGCGACTTCGCCCGCGCCGAGCGCCTGGTGCTGAACACCGCCGAACTCGAGGACCTGGGCGCGTCGGTCTATGACGAGATGATGGGCCTGGGGCCGCTTGAGCCCCTGCTCAAGGATGACAGCATCAATGACATCCTGATCAACGGCCCCTTCCAGGTCTATGTCGAGCGACGCGGCGAATTGGAGCCTACCGCCGTCCGCTTTCGCGACAACGATCACCTGTTGCGCATCGTCAACCGCATCGTCGCCGGGGTCGGCCGCCGGATCGACGAGAGCCAGCCCATGGTGGACGCCCGCCTGCCCGACGGCAGCCGGGTCAACGCCGCCATCGCCCCCATCGCCATCGACGGGGCCTGCGTCTCGATCCGCAAGTTCTCCAAGAAGCCCTACACCCTGGAAAAGCTGGTGGACGTGGGCGCCATGCCCCAGTGCGTCGCCGACTTCCTGCACGGCGCCATCAAGGCCCGCGTCTCCACCGTGATCTCCGGCGGCACCGGCTCGGGCAAGACAACCCTCCTCAACGCGCTGTCGGCGGCCATCAGCCACAAGGAGCGGCTGATCACCATCGAGGACGCCGCCGAGCTGCAGATGCAGCAACCCCATATCGTACGACTGGAGACCAGGCCCCCCAACATCGAGGGCAAGGGCGAGATCCGTCAGCGGGAGCTGGTGAAGAACGCCCTGCGCATGCGTCCCGACCGGGTGATCCTGGGGGAGGTCCGGGGCGAGGAAGCCTTCGACATGCTCCAGGCCATGAACACCGGCCACGAGGGCTCCATGGCCACCATCCACGCCAACACGCCCCGCGACGCCATCACCCGCCTGGAGCAGATGGTGGCCATGTCGGGGATGAAGCTGTCGCCCGAGGCGGTGCGTGGCCAGATCGCCTCGGCGGTAGGTCTGATCATCCAGATCATGCGTCTGTCGGACGGCAAGCGGAAGCTGATGAGCGTCACCGAGATCACCGGCATGGAAGGCCAGGTGGTGCAGATGCAGGAGATCTTCTTCTTCAACCGCCTGCATACCTCCGCCGATGGCGTGGTGCATGGCGAGTTCCGCGCCAGCGGCCTGCGGGCCCGCTGCCTGGACGAAATGACCCGTCGCGGCATCGCCTACGACACCGCCAACTTCGATCCCTCGCGGGTTCTGGGCTGATGGGGTTCGACGCCAAGAGCGCCTATCTGGTCCTGGTCTTCGCCGCGGTCTTCGCCGCCGGCCAAGCCTGTTTCGGCCTGCTGGGGACCGCCAAGGTCAAGCACCGAGTCAACCAGCGCCTGAAGGTCTCCGAGCGCATCGGCGGCATCCAGGAACTGGTGGTGGAGCTGCGCAAACAGCGCGGCCTCACCGCCGCCGGCGACCTGCGGGCCGGCGTGAAGTGGCTGGCCGAGCTGATCGTCCGCTCCGGCGTGCCCTATGATCCCAGGAAGTGGCTGGTAGCGGTGATCGCCGCGGCCCTCGGCGGCGCGATCCTCATCGGGGTCTTCACCCACAGCCTGCTGATGGCCCCGGTGGGCGCGATCCTGCTCGGCGGCGCGGGTCCGATCTTCTTCCTCAAATTCATGGCCGCCCGCAGGTCGAAGGCGCTGGGCCATCAGTTGCCCCAGGGCCTGGAGATCATCGTCCGCAGCCTGGAGGCCGGCCACCCTGTTCCCACCGCCATCCAACTGGTGGGCCGCGAGATGGTCGACCCCATCGGCTCGGAATTCGGCATGGCCGCCGACGAGATCGCCTATGGCGCCACCCTGGAACAGGCGATCGGCCGGATGTCCCTGCGGTGCCAGCACCCGGACGTCGACCTGTTCGCCGCCACCGTGCGCCTGCAGGAGCGGGCCGGCGGCAACCTCACCGGCCTGCTGAAGCTCAACGCCGCCACCGTGCGCGAGCGCCACCGCATGCGCCTGAAGATCAAGGCCGCCTCGGCCGAGGGGCGCATCTCCGCCCTGATACTCACCGCCGCCCCCTTCATCGCCGGGGGCGCGATCCACCTGATGTCCCCGGACTTCTACGGCGAGGTGCTGAGCGAACCCTTCATCCAGACCGGGTTGATCGGCATGCTGGTCTGGATCGCCATCGGCAACCTGATCATGCGCCGCATGGTCGACATGCGGATCTAGGCCGATGGACCTGCAGACCCTCATCCTGTGGTTCGGCCTGGCGATGGTCGGCCTCGGCGTGGCCGGCGGCGGCATTTTGGCCCTGGGCGAGCTGCGGGTTCGCGGCCTGCGCAAGGCACGCTTCCAGGATCCCGCCACGCCCCGGGTTGAACCCTCACGCGGCGAGGTTCGCATCCTGGGCCAGGTCACCGCCAGCGTGCGCCGCCTGGGCCAGCAGGCCGCCGTCAGCGACCCCTCCAAGGTGTCCGATGTCCGCCTGCGGCTGATCCGCGCCGGCTTCTTCGGTCGGGAGGCGGCGATCTACTATCTCGGCGCGCGGGCCGCGGCCCTGGCGGTGGCGACCCTGGGCACCATCGTCATGCTGCCCTTCGCGCTGAGGCCAGGCCACGGCATGGCGCCGGTGCTGCTGGCCGCCATCCTGGCCCTGATCGCCCTGCTCGGCCCCGACCAGGTGCTGTCCCTGCGCCAGAAGGACCGCGAGCGGGAATATGCCGACGGCTTCCCCGATCTGCTGGATTTGCTGGTGGCCTCGGTGGAGGCGGGCCTGTCCCTGGACGCCGCCGTCGGCCGGGTTACTGACGAACTGGTCCGCCGCTATCCGCGCCTGACCATCCACCTGCGTATGCTGACCCTGGAGCTCCGCGCCGGGAAGTCGCGAAAGGAGGCCTGGACCGCCTTCGCCGACCGCCTGGGCATTGATGACGCGCGCGCCTTCGCCACCATGCTGCGCCAGGCCGAGGACATGGGCACCAGCCTGGGCGAGACCCTCACGGTCTTCTCCCAGGACATGCGTCAGAAGCGGATGCTGCGGGCCGAGGAGAAGGCCCTGGCCCTGCCGGTGAAGCTCACCGTGCCGCTGATCCTGTTCATCTTCCCCTGCCTGCTGGGGGTCCTGCTGCTGCCGGCGATCTTCCGCCTGATGCAGGTGTTCAACTAGGAACCGGCACGCTCGCGGCCTCGTCCATCAGCCAGTTGCGGAAGGCCGAGGCCGCCGGCCTCGCAGGCCCCGGCGGCAGGATCAGATAGAACTGGGCCGGCGTTCGCACGAATCCCACCGGCGCCGCCAGCCGCCCGGCCTCGATGTCGGCGGCGACGTAAACGAAGGGGCTGAGCCCGACGCCCAGGCCCGCCACCGCCGCCTCCAGCATGTAGAAAAGGTGCTCATATTCGCGGTTCTGCGCGGCCTCCGGCAGGGAGAGGCCCGTGTGGCTTTCCCATTCCGACCAGGCCTGCAGATGCGGCCGGGTGTGCAGGCGCGGCAGGCTGGCGAAGGCCTTCACGCCAGGGGTCGCCCCGGTCAGCTGCGGTGCGGCGACAGGGCCGTGGAAATTGTCCAGGAAGGCGATGGCCGCCCCGCCATGGGCCGGCACGTGCTCGGTCAGGCGGATGGCGGCGTCATAGCGTTCGCGGGCGAAGTCGGCGGGCGCGAAGCTCTCGGTCACCCGCACGCGCAGGCCCGGATGCTGGTCATGAAACGACCCCAGGCGCGGGATCAGCCAACGCATCGCGAAGGTGCCCAGGCACGAGAGGTGCAGTTCCGTGTCCGCCGCCGACTTCAGGTCGGTCAGGGTCCGCTCCACCCGGTCGAAGGCGCCCGACAGCGAGGCCGCCAGCCGTTCGCCCGCATCGGTCAGCTTCAGCCGGTGCCGCGGCCCCTCGGTGAGCGCCAGGCCGACCGCCTCCTCCAGGCTGCGGATCTGCCGGCTCACCGCCCCGTGGGTGACGCAGAGCTCGTCGGCGGCCGTGGTCATCTTGCCCAGCCGCGCGAAGGCCTCGAAGGCGCGCAGGGCGGTCAGGGGTGGAAGCGAACGTCGCGTCATCGCTGGTCCATGTGATGTCACCTCACAAGAATAGCACTGTTATATCGTTTGTTGCGCTGCATCAAATTCTCCCATCCTGCCGCCAGATCACCGACCGAGGGGATAAGGTCATGAGCGACACCACAGCATTCGATTGGGCTCCCGCGCCCCGGGCGCCGTTCCGGCCCGCCATGCCCGAACGGCCCGAGGATTGGCTGCCGGTCTGGCGCGTCTTCGTCGACAAACAGGCCCAGAACCCCCTGAACGGCTGGCCCAAGCAGGCCTTCGACGACCACTACAAGGCCCGCAAGGTCTTCAACCTCAACTACCACTTCATCAGCGATCCGGCCGCCATCCAGCATGTTCTCATGGACAAGCTGGGGACCTATCCAAAGCCCGGCATCGTCAAGCGCATGCTGGCCCCGGCCATGGGCGACAGCCTGCTGACCACCGACGGCGAAGCCTGGCGCGATCAGCGCCGCATGATGGCGCCGGTCTTCACGCCGGCCATGGTGGCCGGGTTCATGCCCACCTTCGCGCAGGTTGCCCGGCAGACCGCCGACCGCTGGGCCACCGCCGACAGCGACGTCATCGACGTGGCCGCCGAAAGCGGACGCACCACCTTCGACATCATCAACGCCACCTTGTTCTCCTCGGAGGCGGGCCTCTCCATGGAGGAGG
Organism: Phenylobacterium sp.; assembly: GCF_037968635.1. Lineage (GTDB taxonomy): Bacteria > Pseudomonadota > Alphaproteobacteria > Caulobacterales > Caulobacteraceae > Phenylobacterium. Next base: position 24,232 of record NZ_JBBKVV010000176.1, on the reverse strand, counting down.
CCCATGACCACATGCTGGCGATCATGGCCGCCACCGGCCAGTACCGCATGGGGGTGATCTTCGGCGCGCCGTGGCTGGACCAGAACCCGGTCCAGTGGCGTGGCGCGGCGGGGCGCCGGTTCATCATCGGCCGGCTGGCCGACTTCATCGCCCGGCGTCAGGCCGATCCCGCCCCGCCGCAGGATTTCATGACCCGGGTCATCGACGCCTTCAGCGCCGCCCATCCGCCGAGGGCGGCCGCAAAGCTCGCCCTCGACAACGCCGTCACCTTCCTCGGCGCCGGCCATGAGACCACCGCCAACGGCCTGACCTGGGCCCTCTACCTGCTCAGCCGCGACCGCCAGGCCCAGGAATGGGCCGGAGAGGAAGCCCGCGCCGCCTGGGACGCCGGAGGCGCGCCCGAGGATATCCTCGCCCGCCTGCCCTATCTGAAGATGGTCTGGGAGGAGACCCTGCGCCTCTACCCGCCCGCCCTGCGTATCGACCGCGAGGCCGCCCAGGACGACGAGCTGTGCGGCCACAAGGTAAGCAAGGGCGACCAGATCTCCATCTGGCCGTGGATCGTCCACCGCCACCGCCGCCTGTGGGCCGATCCCGACGCCTTCAATCCGGAGAACTTCCACCCTGAGGCCAAGGCCGCCCACCACCGCTTCCAGTACATCCCCTTCGGCGCCGGCCCCCGGGTCTGCATCGGGGCGGCCTTCGCCCAGGCCGAGGGCCTGCTGGTGCTCTCCCACTGGCTGGCGCGCTTCCGTTTTCGCCCCGTCGCCGGCCACACCGTCGAACCCACCGGTGACATCGCCATCCGACCCAAGGGGGGCATGCCGCTGATCGTGGAGCGGGTTTAGTGGCCGCCCCCCGACCGCCACATATCTGACCTGAAACAACATACTCCGCCGTTCTCAGGGTTTGGTTCTAGTCCTTTTGGTCGCTGACGCGTTATGGACAGCGGCGATGCTGAAAACCCCTTCTCCCCCCGTCGGCGTCTCGGAGACGCGCGCGCGCACCGAGGTGAGCGACGCCCCGCCGCTGCGGATCGCCTTCCTGTCCTATCGGTCAGATCCCCGTGTCGGCGGACAGGGCGTCTATCTCAGCCAGGCCGCCGCCGCGCTCGCCCGCCGGGGCCACAGCGTCGATATTCTGTCAGGCCCGCCCTATCCGGACGTGCCCGAGGGCGTTCGCCTGATCAAACTGCCGTCGCTCGACCTCTACAACCAGCCGCACAACGGCCACCGCGCCCTGCGCTGGCGCCATCTGCTGAGCTGGACCGACACCGCCGAGTATTTCGGCCACTGGCTCGGCAAGTTCATGGAGCCGTGGACCTTCGGCCGTCGCGCGGCGAAATACCTGCGCGCCCACCGGCGCGACTACGACGTGGTGCTGGACAACCAGTCCCTGAGTTCGGGCCTGCTGGATATCGAACGCGCGGGTCTGCCCGTGGTCGGCGTCATCCACCACCCGATCCGCCGCGACCTGGAGCTGGCGCTCGCCGCCGAACCCAAGTGGGGCATCCGCGCCCTGATCCGCCAGTGGTACGCGTTCCTGAAGATGCAGGAGAAGGTCGCGCCACGCCTGTCAGATGTGATCCTGGTCTCCGAAGCCGCCGCGACCGACGTGGCCGCCTGCCTCGACGTCGATCGCAGAGCGATGAACGTGATCCACCTGGGCATCGACCAGGACACCTTCAAACCCCAGCCCGACATCCGCCGCCGCGACAACCGCCTGCTCACCACCGCCAGCGCCGATGTGCCGCTGAAGGGGCTGAAGCATCTGATCGAGGCCTACTCCACCCTGCTGGAGACCTATCCGCGCCTGGAGCTCGTCGTCATCGGCAAGCTGCGCGAAGGCCCCACCGCCGAACTTCTGGACGACCTCAACCTGCTGGACAGGGTCAGCTTCATCCACGACCTCAGCAACGACGAGATGGCCGAGCAATATGCCCGCGCCACCATCTGCGTGACTCCGTCGCTCTATGAAGGTTTCGGCCTGCCCGCAGCCGAGGCCATGAGCTGCGGCGCGCCTGTCGTCGTCACCGACGGCGGCTCCCTTCCCGAGGTCGTCGGCGACGCCGGCGTCGTGGTGCCCAAGGGCGACAGCGCCGCCCTGGCTCGCGGCATCGCCGCCCTGCTGGACGATCCTGCCCGCCGCGCCGACCTGGGCGCCGCCGCCCGCCAGCGCGCCCGCAAGGCCTTCTCCTGGGACCGTGCCGCCGAGGCCTATGAGGCGGTTCTGCGCCGCGCCATCGCTCGCCGATGCTGACCGTCCGTCTCGAAACCCTGGGTCTCAAGGCCGGGGACTGGGTGCTGGACCTGGGCTGCGGCGAGGGCCGTCACGTCCACGGCGTCCACATGCTGCCGGGCGTCAATGTCGTGGGCCTGGACCTCGACATCGCGAGCCTGGTGAAGGCCCGCGACGGCCTCGAGCACCTCCCGCCGGTGGCGGTTGAGGGGGCGACATCCTTCCTCTCCGGCGACGCCTACCGCCTGCCCTTCGCCGACGCCTGCTTCGACGTGGTGATCTGCTCGGAGGTGCTGGAGCACCTGCACGAATACGACCGGGCGCTGGCCGAGATTCGTCGGGTGCTGAAGCCAGGCGGCCGCTTCGTCCCCACCGTGCCCCGCGCCTGGCCCGAGCGCATCTGCTGGGCGCTGGCGCCTGGCAAGGACGGCTATGCCGACCAGCCCGGCGGCCACGTCCGCATCTTCCACGAGCCCGACCTCCGCCGCGCCATCAGCGACCTCGGCTTCGCCTATAGGGGCAAACACTACGCCCACGCCCTGCACGCCCCCTATTGGTGGCTGAAGTGCGCCTTCTGGGACCGACGCGACGACCATCCGCTGGTGAAGCTCTACCACCGCTTCCTGGTCTGGGACCTGATGGATCGCCCCGCCCTCACCCGGGTGCTGGAGGCCATCGCCAACCCTCTCGCCGGCAAGAGCGTCGCCCTCTATTTCCGCAAAGGCGCCGCATGAGCCTGGCCTTCGACCGCGTCGGCGGCCCGCTGGCGCCCTTCACCGGCGCCCTCGACGTCATCCTGGCGCAGCAACAGGCCAACGGCGCCATCCCCTGGTTCGACAAGGGGCCCTGGGACCCCTGGAACCACGCCGAATGCCTGATGGCGTTGGGCGCCATGGGCGAGTTCGACGCGGCCGACCGAGGCTTCGAATATCTCGCCTGGTCGCAGGAGCAGTCGGGCGCCTGGCTGGGCGAATACGGCAACACCCTGCCCATGGCCGACCGCCTGCACATGGCCCGCACCCCGGCGGCGGCCTTCCGGGACTCGAACTTCGCGGCCTATCCCGCCGTGGCCCTGTGGCACCGCTACCGCCTCGACAACGACCTGGCCTTCGCACGCCGCTACTGGCCGATGGTGAAATCCGCCATCGACTTCGTCCTGACCCTGCAGCACCCGGAAGGCGACATCTCCTGGAGCCAGGAAGCCTTCGGGACCGGCGCCGACGACGCGGTCCTGGCCGGTAACGCCTCGATCTTCAAGAGCCTGGACTGCGCCCTGAAGCTCGCCGACCTGCTGGGCGAACCGCAGCCGGCCTGGGCCCAAGCCAAGGACCGGCTCAGCTGCGCCATCCGCAACGCTCCGCACCGCTTCGACCGGCTGCAGGACCGCTCCGACTTCGCCATGGACTGGTACTATCCGGCCCTGGCCGGGGTGCTGTCGCCAGGCGCCTCCTTCGCCCGGCTCGAGGCCCGCGCCCCGCGCTTCGCTGTTCTCGGGCGCGGCTGCCGATGTGTGGCCAGCCAGCCCTGGGTGACGGTGGCGGAGTCCTGCGAACTGGCCATGGCCCTGCTCAGCCTCGGCGCCCGGGCCGCCGCCGGCGCTCTGATGGATTCGCAACTCAATCACCGCGACAGCGACGGCGCTTTCTGGATGGGCTGGCAGTTCGAGGAGGCGATCGTCTGGCCCCGCGAACGCCCCACCTGGACTCAGGCCGCCGCCATCCTGGCCTTCGACGCCAGGCTGGGCGCGTCAGCAGCGTCGGACGTGCTGATCGGGCGGGCCTAACTCAAACAAGATCCTCATACCCGGACGGGAATTCATCGACGCCGACCATGCTTGGTCGTGGGTCTCAAGTCCGGTCTCCGGCCCCGACCCAATTTCTGATTTCGACCCCTGGCGGAAGTCACCGGCCGCACCGGCCGGGCTCATCTCCGACGGGTCACGACCCTGGCGCAGAGCTGTTGATTATCGGGCGTCGGCGATTGACGAGCCGCAGAACCTCCCATGGTGTGATGCCGCAATGAATCGACCCGCAGGGTTCGCGCGAAAGGAAAGGCGCTGATGCCGAAGAGTTCGGAGAGGGCCGCCCGGGAGGCGTTGGCGCAGGCCTACCGCGAGGTGGTCAGGCTGGGCCTCACCGAGCTGTCGTCCGGCAACCTCAGCATGCGGTTCGGAGAGGGCATGCTGATCTCGCCCACCGGGGCGAGCGGGGACAGCATCACCGAAGACAGCCTTGTCTATGTGGGGTCCGACGAAACCTGGGAGGCTGGCCTACGGCCGTCCAGCGAGTGGCAACTCCATGCCCGCATCTACCGCGGAAGCCCGAACTCACATGCGGTGGTCCATACGCACTCGGACTACTGCGTCGCGGTGGCCTGCCATTGCAAGCCGCTGCCGGGCTTCCACTACATGGTGGGCGCATTCGGCGGCGACGACGTCCCTTGCGTGCCCTACGCGACGTTCGGGAGCGAGAGGTTGGCCGACGACGTCGCCGAAGCCCTGAAAACCCGCAGCGCCTGTCTGATGGGCAACCACGGCGCGACCGCGCGCGGCGGCAGCCTGTCCGCCGCCGTGAAGCTGGCGCACCGGCTGGAGGTGTCCTGCCGCCACTATGTGCTCGCGCGCGCGCTGGGCGAGCCTCGGCTTCTTACGGCGAAGGAGTGGGCCGACTTCCATCGCCGGGTGGGCAACACCGGCTACGGACGCTCGGCGTGATGACGGTGAGGCGCTTATGAACACCGGACTGCTCGCCATCGGTCTGACCACCTTGGATATCAATGCCTATCCTATCGATGGGCTGACGCACACAGAGCGGGCGATCCTGATCCAGGGCCTCGCCTGCGCGCCCGCGGGCACGGCTGCCGGCGCCGCCCTGGTCGCGGCCAGATTGGGCGCCAAGGTCAAGCTGGCCGGCGCCGTGGGCGACGACATGAATGGCCTCTTCGTCCGTGCAGGCCTCGAGGCCGTGGGGGTCGACACGAGCTTGCTGGCGATCCGGGCGGGTGAACGGACGTCGTCCACCCTGCTGGCCGTCGAGAGTGATGGGCGTCGGTCCAGCTTCCATTACCCGGGAACCGGCGGCGCGCCGCCAGTCGACGCAGACGTGGTCGCCGTCGCGCGCAGCAGCCGATTCGTGCACTACGCGGCTATCGGAGGCTCCACGACCGACGGCGGACCCGGCGCCCAACTGCTGCGACAGGCGAAGGCCTGCGGAGCTTTGGTGACCTGCGACCTGATTGGCCCGCGACACAGCGCGATGGACGAGATCCGCAGGATCCTGCCGCATGTCGACTATTTCATGCCCAGCGCCGCCGAAGCCGTCTTCCTGAGCGGATCGGACGACCTCTCCAATGCCGCGCAGCGATTCATCGAACTCGGCGCCAAGGCCTGTGTGATCAAGAATGGCCGCAAGGGGGCGCTCGTCGTGCTCGACGGGCAGGAGCATATGATACCGGCGTTTGCTGTCACCCCTGTCGACACTACCAGCTGCGGCGACTCCTTCTGCGCCGGCTTCATCGCCGCCCTGGATCGCGGCTGGACTCCGCTGGACGCCTGTCGTTTCGCGGGCATGACAGCCGGCTTGGTGGCGGAGGGCGTGGGCACTCTTGGCGCGCTGCAGGATTTCGACGCGACGGAGGCGGCGATGAACAGCTACGAGCTGGCGATCGAACCAGGCTGACGCTTTGGGCCGGCATTCGATTTTGGCGCTCTCGGCGCGGGGGGCTGGAATGTCGGGAGAGGCTGGCGCGGACCTGGTGGGGGGCGGTCAGGCCTACAACCACACCCCAAGACAATGCCTGGACTTCCAAACCCCAGCCGAGGTCTTCTCCAGGGTGTTGCACTTCGAACGAGAGTCCACATCCCGGCTTTCGCCGGGACGAGCGGGTGGGAACTACACCCGCCGCAACACCCGCAAACTCTTCACCGCCGCCACCTCCTCGTAGAGGTCCGACGCCAGCGCCCGCTGGTAAATCTCGAAGGGCGGGCGCCCCCCATCGGCGGGATCGGGGAAGACGTCGTGGATAGCCAGCGTCCCGCCCGGCATCAGGTGCGGGGTCCAGTGGCGCCAGTCCCCCAGCGCGTGTTCCATGGTGTGGCCGCCGTCGATGAACAGGAAGGCGAGCGGCGTCGCCCAGGCCTTGGCGATCAGGGCCGAGCGGCCCACCACCGGGAACACCACATCCTCAAGGCCAGCCCGCCGCAAGGTCGTGCGAAGGAACGGCAGGGTGTCCATGGCGTTCGCCGCGTCATCCCACAGCTCGGCGTCGTGATACGCCCAGCCCGGCTGGTTCTCCTCCGAGCCGCGATGGTGATCGACCGAGAACAACACCCCGCCCGCCGCCTGGCACGCCGTCCCCAGATAGACCGCCGACTTGCCGCAATAGGCGCCGATCTCCAGGCACGGTCCGCGCGGCGCGCAGGCCAGCGCCGCCTCATAGAGGGCCGCCCCCTCCGCCGGGTCCATGAAGCCTTTGACGCTGTCGATATCGATGGGGAGTTTCATGGCGGTGTCCTAGCAGAGCTCTCGCGGCTGGCGTAACAGTCGTCACAGGTTTTCGAAGGTCCCCCATGCGCCCTCTCCTGCTGACAGCCCTGCTCGCCTTTCCCCTGCTCACCGCCGCGGCCAAGCCGCAGCCCGAGCTGGCGCAGATCGCCAAGGCGGTTCAGCAGGCCAGGCTCCACGCCACCATCACCAAACTGGTGGGCTTCGGCACCCGCCACACGCTGTCGGATCGCACCTCGCCAACCCGTGGCATCGGCGCCGCCGAGCGCTGGACCGCCGCCGAGTTCGAGGCGATCTCCAAGGACTGCGGCGGCTGCCTGACGGTGGCGGTCCCCAAGCAGACCTTCACCGGCCGCCGCGTGCCCAATCCCACCGAGATCGGCGCGATCCTGGCCATCCAGAAGGGGACCTCCGATCCCGACCGGGTGATCGTCATCTCCGGCCACATCGACAGCCGCGTCACCGACGTGATGGACGCGACGTCCGACGCGCCGGGCGCCAATGACGACGGCTCGGGCGTTGCCGCCGTCATTGAGGCCGCCCGCGTGCTGTCCAAGCACAAGTTCCCCGCCACCCTGGTGTTCGCCGTGCTGGAGGGGGAGGAACAGGGCCTCTATGGCGGCAAGGTGCTGGCCGCCTATGCCAAGGCGCAGGGCTGGCGCGTCGAGGCCGATCTCAACAATGACATCGTCGGCAACAGCCACGGCGCCAGCGGCGTCCACAACGACCGCCAGGTCCGGGTCTTTTCCGAAGGCACAAAGGCGGTCGAAACGCCGGAACAGGCCAATGGACGCCGCTACAATGGCGGCGAGGTTGACTCACCCTCGCGCAACCTCGGGCGCTTCGCCGACAGCCTGGCCGAGACCTATCTGAAGGACCTGGACGTGGTGATGGTCTACCGCACCGACCGCTATGGCCGGGGCGGTGACCAGGTGGAGATGCTCAACGCCGGCTTCCCCGCCATCCGCATCACCGAAGCCGCCGAGCACTATGACCGCCAGCACCAGGACCTGCGCACCGAGAACGGCCGGGTCTATGGCGACACGATCGACGGCGTCGACTTCCCGTATCTCGCGAAGGTCACCCAGCTCAACGTGATGATGATGGCGGCGCTGGCCCGCGCACCGGCCCCGCCGGAGGGCGTGAAGATCGAGGGCGCGGTCTCGGCCGACACCCAGGTTTCCTGGACGGCCGTCCCCGGCGCCGCGCGCTACCGCATCCACTGGCGCGAGACCACCGCGCCCCAATGGCGGCATTCCAGGGACGTCACCGCCACATCCGAGACGCTGAAGAACATCATCATCGACGACTGGTTCTTCGGGGTCTCGGCGATCTCCGCCGACGGCTATGAGAGCCCGGTGGTCTTCCCCGGCGCGGCGGGATCGTTCAGCGTCTCCAAATAGGCGCAGGCTCTACGGCGCATAGCTCGACCGCGCCTTGACGCCCCAGTGGCCGTCCTCGTGCGTGATCACATAGATGGAATCGAACCCGCCGATCACGCTGCCGTCCTTGCGGTAGCGGCTGAAGCGGGTGTCGATGTGGACCTTGTCGGCGCCCGCATGGATCACCTCGCGGCGTTCCCAGGCCGAATGATCCCACTCCGCCAGCGCGCCCTTGTCGAACATGCCGGGCTTGTGGTCGCCCGCCTGCAGGATCACCAGGGTCCCTGAGGCCAGCCGCACGCTGGGGAAGTTGAAGGTGGCGTCCCATCGCGCCACGTCCCGCCCGTTGAACCCCGCCATGAATTCGTCCAGCACGCCCTGAGCGGCGGTGATCTCGGCTGTGAAGTCGGCCATCGTGTTCTCCCTGGTTGCTGCTAGCATCGTCCTCAAATCCAGGGAGGCAAGCATGAACAGGCTGATCATCGGCGGCGTCGCCGCACTCATCGCCACGGGCGCTCTGACCACCACGGCGGTCGTCGCCAAGGAAAAATCCACGACCACCTTCTTCATCACCAGCGTCGGCCCCGGCAAGGGCGGCGACCTGGGCGGGCTGAAGGGCGCCGACGCCTGGTGCCAGAAGCTGGCCACCCAGGCGGGCGCCGGCGATCACACCTGGCGCGCCTACCTCTCGGCGACGGCCGCCAAGGGCAAGTCCATCAACGCCCGCGACCGCATCGGAAAGGGTCCGTGGTTCAACGCCAAGGGCGTGCAGATCGCCTCCAGCCTGGATGACCTGCACAGCGAGGCCGCCCTGACCGGCAAGGCCAATTCCCTCGACGAGGCCGGGAACCCCGTCAAAGGCCGCGGCGACAGCCCCAACCAGCACGACATCATGACCGGCTCGCTCACCGATGGCCGCCTGGCCCCGCCGGTCGCCATGCCCCTGCCCGCCAATGCGCCGGCCGGAACCCCGGCCCCGGTCGCGCCGCCGAACCTGACCTGCAACAACTGGACGTCCTCCAGCGACAGCCGGACCATGGTCGGCCACCACGACCGCCAGGGCGGCGGCCAGCACCCCACCTCCTGGAACTCCGCCCACCAGACCCGCAGCTGTTCACAGCCCGACCTGGTGGCCACCGGCGGCGCGGGCCTCTTCTACTGCTTCGCCGCCAAGTGAGCGTGACAGCCGAAAGTGGACGCCGGTTTCGGCGCCCGTCACGCGACCAAGCAAAAATGGCTAGCGCTAGCTAGCTAGCCGGCAGGCCAGCCAGGAAGGCGCGCAGGTCCTTGGCCGACTGGTCGGGGATTTGCTCCATCGGCACGTGGCCGACGCCGGGATAGGTGATCAGCCTGGCGCCCGGAATGACGCCGGCCAGGCCGCGCCCGGCGGTGACGTCGATCACGGTGTCGGCCTCGCCGTGCAGGACCAGGGTCGGCGTCTTGATGGTCCCGAATACCGCCTTGTCGATCCGCCGCTGCGGGCCGTCGCGGCCTGAGGTCAGGATCGCCCGATGACCGGGGGCCAGCGCCAGCTCCACATAACGGTCCACCAGGGCCGGGGTGACCACCGACACGTCCACATAGGCCGATCTCAGACCTCTGCCGGCCAGGGGACGCGGATTGATGTTGCGCAACAGGGCGCGCCCCGCCGGGTTTCCCAGCAGCTTGAATACCACCGGCGGCTTCTCGGCGCCCTTGTCCTCGCGCGGCCAGCCGGCGGCGTCCACCAGCACCAGGCCTGTCAGCCGCTCGGGATGGGCGAGCGCATAGGCCCACGACACCCCGCCCCCCATGGAATTGCCGACGATGACGAACTTGTCGGCCTTGAGGTTCCGCGTCAGCGCGTCCACCACCGCGACATTGGTGGCCTGGGCGGCGACATAGCCCTCCGGCGCGCGGGTCAGGCCGTGGCCGGGCAGGTCCAGGCTGATGACGCGGTAGTCGGGCGCGAGGCGGGCGACCCAGGGCTCCCAGGTGTGCAGACTGGCGGCGAACCCATGCACCAGCACCACGGTCGGCCCGTCGGCCTTGCCCTGGTCGCGATAGTGGACATGGAGGCTGCCCGGCAGGTCCATGTAGTGCGAGGCCGGCCCGCCGTACTTGGCCTCCAGGGTCGCATAGGGGATGTCCTTGGCGGTCAGCGCACATCCGGCCAGGGCCAGGCCCGCCCCGATCACCACCAGCAGTCCGACAACCCACTTCATGCCCGCCTCCTCGTTTTGGTGAGGAGCGCAGACTGACGCTTGGTCAGGTCAACCGCACTTCACCTCTTTCACGATCCCGGTCTGGGCGTCGTAGAAGAAGTTCAGCCGCCGCGCGCTGTAGTCGAGAGTCACCGGGCAGGTGGTGCAGGCCACCCGCTGCAGGGCCGGCAGCACCGGGATCGGGATCTGGCTGCGCGACCGCCCCACATATTTTTGCGCCTCGGCGGCGCCGCACTGGTCGGCCGGCGCCGGCGGTGGTGGCGGGGGGCGATAGACCGGCGGCGGCGGCGGCGGAGCCGGCGCTTGGCTGGCGCAGGAGGCCATCAATGTGAAGAGGGCCGCGCCCGCGAGGATCTTGATCTTCATGCCTGCTTCTCCCAACCGCGACCCTGCTGTTTCCAATACGAGGCCGGCAGCCCCTTGGCCTTCACCGACCGCCATTGGCGGCGCGCCGTGGCCAGGGCGTCTTCGTCGCCGCCATCGAACAAGACCACGCACCGGGTGTAGTCGCCAAGCTCACCCGGCTCGGCGCCGTCCACCAGAAACAGGGCGTCGGCCGCGTTGAGGTTCTCATCGCCTGTGGTGAGCAGGATCGGTTGCCGCGCCGCGCCCGGCTCGTCGGCTGGGGCATGGGGCAGGAAACTCTCGTCGCGATAGGCCCACAGCCAGCCGTCCAGGTGCTCCACCCGCTGCGGCCCCGTCGCGCGCACGATCGCCTTCCAGCCCCGCGCCAGGGTCTTTTCCAACAGCTCCGGCAGGGCCTGGTCCAGGCCCGTACGCTCCAGATGGTAAAACCAGACTTCGCAGGCCTCAGCCATGATCGCCTCGAACCAGGTTCACCAGGGCGCTCGCCACCTCGTCGGCATGGGTCATCATCGCCAGATGATGCCGCGCCAGGCGGAGGGTGGGAATACCCTGCTCGCGGGCGACCTTGGCCTCGTCCTCATAGGCCTTGGAGAGCCGCAGATAGGCCCAGCCCACCGGCAGATCGAGCTGCGGCGCGGTCTCTTCCAGATACGCAAGCGGGGTCGGCGTCAGTTCGCGGACGAAGGTTTCCCGGGCTTCACCCTCCGGCAGGGTGGCCGCCAGCGCGCCGGGCGGGAACCACTGGTCCCAGGCCGGAACCTGACCGTCCACGACCCTGGCGCGCAGCGAGGCGCCCAAGCTCGGCGCGGCGGTCTGAAACCAGGTCCGTCCTGGATGCGGCAGGATCGCGTCGACGAAGATCACCTGGCTCACCCCGCCATTCGCCGCCGCGACCACGGAGGCCGCCAGCGAACCGGCGCCCGAATGGACCACCAGCACCACGGGATGCATCGCCGCGATCTGCGCGGCCACGCCGGCCGCCAGAGCGCCATAGAAGGGCGCCTCGACCCGGTCCCAGGCCGGCAGAGTCGGCGCCGCGGCCCAGATCCCGCGTTCGGCGAAGTCCTTCACCACCGCGCGCCAGCAGCTCGCGCCCACCAGCGGGCTATGCAGCAGGGCGAGGCGCAAGGCCGGCGATCAGCCTTCGTACTTGTCGGCCACCATGCGGTTCAGCAGCCGCACGCCGAAACCGGTCGCGCCCTCGGGAATGGTGGGGATCGGCGACGGCGACTTCCAGGCGGTCCCGGCGATATCCAGGTGGGCCCAGGGCACATCATTGACGAAGCGCTGGATGAACAGGGCCGCAGTGATCGAGCCCCCGGCGCGGCCGCCGGTGTTCTTCACGTCGGCGATCACCGAGTCGATCTTCTTGTCATAGTGGGTCGGCAGGGGCAGGCGCCACAGGGGCTCCTCCTCGGCCTTCGACGCGGCCAGGAGATTCTCCGACAACTCATCGTTATTGCTGAACAACCCACCGACATCGTCGCCGAGCGCGACGATGATGGCGCCCGTCAGGGTGGCCAGGTCGACCATGAACTTGGGCTTGAACCGCTGCTGGCAGTACCAGATGGCGTCAGCCAGGACCAAACGCCCCTCGGCGTCGGTATTGATGATCTCGATGGTCTGGCCCGACATCGAGGTGACCACGTCGCCAGGACGCTGAGCGTCGCCGTCGGGCATGTTCTCCACCAGGCCCAGGATGCCCACCGCATTCACCTTGGCCTTGCGGGCGGCCAGGATGTGCATCAGGCCCGACACGGCGGCCGCGCCGCCCATGTCGGTCTTCATGTGCTCCATGCCCTCGGCGCCCTTGATGCTGATGCCACCGGTGTCGAAGGTGACGCCCTTGCCGACAAAGGCGATGGGCTGGGCCTTCTTGTCGTCGGCGCCGTTCCATTTCAGGATGGCCAGCTGACTGTCGCGAACGCTTCCCTGCCCCACGCCCAGCAGCGAGCCCATGCCCAGCTTCATCATCTCGGCCTCGCCGAGGATCTCGACCTCCAGTCCGAGGGACTCCAGGGCCTTCACCCGCTTGGCGAACTCGGCGGGGTAAAGGACGTTCGGCGGCTCGGACACCAGATCGCGGGAGAAGCTGATGGCGTCGGCCAGGGCCGCCAGGTCCTTGAAGGCGGCGGTCGCGGCGGCCGCGTCGCCGGTGACGATCTCGACCTTGGTGATCGTGGGCTTCTTCTCGGCGGCTTCCTTGGTGCGGTATCGGTCGAACCGGTAGGAGGCCAGGCGCACACCAAAGGCCGCCTTCGCCGCCTGCCCCGCATCGCCGGAAAGCTGGACCCGCAAGGTGGTCAGGCCGGAGGTCTTCGTGGCGTTATAGGCGCTCGCGGCGGCGTTCTCGGCGCCCATGCCGTCGAATGCGTCAGCCTTGCCCACCCCCACCAGCACCACGCGGGCGGCGTCGGAACCGCCAGGGGCCAGCAGGTCCAGGGTCTGGCCCTTGGCGCCCGTGAACCGGCTGCCGGCGACGGCTTTCGCAAAGGCGCCGCCGTGGACCCCGGCGGCTTCACCCTCGAACACGACGATCGCCAGGGCGCTTTTTTCACCAAGCGCGGCGTCGGCCGCGACGAACTGAATATCCATGGATTTCTCTCAAACTTCTCGACCCGGCGCGGCGAGCGCCCTGAACCTAACCCAGCCTCACCGTTCGTGCGGCGGTTGTGTGGCGGGGCGACGCATGGTTTAGAGCAGCTTCCCGTTCTGGGCGCGGCAAATATCTTGGCCCGCCATATATTTCTTGCCGATGCGCCTGATCGATCGATATCTGCTCCGTCAGCTCTTGGGGCCGACCGTCCTGGCGACGGCGGCGTTGACGGCGGTCGCCCTGCTTTCCACCAGTCTCTCGCAGCTCGACATCATCGTCAGCCAGCGCCAGAGCGCCCTCGTCTTCCTTGAAGTGACCCTGCTGGCCATGCCGCAGCTGATCAACATGGTCATGCCCATCGCCCTGCTGGTGGCCGCCCTCGTGGCCCTCAACCGTCTGCATGTGGAGCAGGAGATCGTCGTCTGCTTCGCGGGCGGCATGAGCCGTTGGCGGGTGATCTCCCCGGCCCTGCGGCTCGCCGGTGTCGTCACCCTCATCGCGCTCTTCATGAACCTCTGGGTGCAGCCGGCCGCCTCGCGGCAGATGCGGGAAACCCTGTTCCAGGTCCGCACCGATCTGGCCTCCACCCTTGTCCGCGAGGGGGAGTTCACCGAGCCCGCCCCAGGCCTCACCGTCTACGCCCAGTCGGTGGACAACGGCGGCCTGATCCACAACCTGTTCATCCACCAGACCAAGGACGACGGCGGCGCCACCACCTACACCGCTGACGAAGGCCGGGTGGTCAAGCGCGGCGACAAGCCGGTCCTGCTGATGCGCAAGGGCTCCAACCAGGAGTTCAGCCGCACCGGCGTGCTGAACTTCCTGTCCTTCGACGAGTACGTCTTCGACCTGTCGACCTTCCTGGAGAGCGAGGAGATGGTCCACTACAAACCCTCCGATCGCTACCTGCACGAGCTGTTCTTCCCCGACCTCCAGCAGATCTGGGAGACCCAGAACCGCGACAAGCTGCTGGCCGAGGGCAACGCCCGCCTCACCACCCCGCTGTACAACCTCACCTTCATGAGCTTCGCCTTGCTGGCCATCATCGGCGGCGGCTTCTCGCGCCTGGGCTATGGCCGGCGCATCGCCGTCATCGCGGCCGCGGCGGTGGCCGTTCGCATCCTGGGCTTCGTGGTCCAGGCCGCCTGCGAGTCCGAGCCCTGGCTCAACCTCCTGCAATATGTGGTGCCCCTGGGCGCCATGGGCCTGGCCCTGCGCGGCATCTTCAAGCAGCGGGTCAACCGCTTCATCGACGTGCGCAAACGCCCGGCCCGCATCGCCCGGCTGAAGCCCGCATGATCGGCGCCGGTCGCCTCGAACGCTACGTCCTGCTGCGCACCTTCACCGGTGTCGGGGCGGCCCTGGCGGTGATCTCCGCGGTGATCCTGCTGGTGCAGTTCGTCGACCTGTCGCGCTCGGTGGGCGTCCGCGCCGACGTGGGGGTCGCCCAGCTCTTCGGCCTGACCCTGCTGAAGGCCCCGGCCCTGATCCTGTTGCTTTTGCCCTTCGTCTTCCTGGCCGGCGGCATCAGCGCCTATGTGGGCCTGAACCGCTCCAGCGAGCTGGTGGCCATGCGCGCGGCGGGCATCTCGGCCTGGCGCTTCATCCTGCCCTCGGCGGCGGCGGCCTTCGTCGTCGGGATCCTGGCCGTCACCGCCTTCAATCCGCTGGCCTCAGCGCTCAGCGCCCGCTTCGAGACCGATCGCGCCGGCCTGATGGAAAACTATCTCACCGACGCGCCCAAGGAGGTGTGGCTGCGCCAGGGCGACGACCGCAACCAGATCGTCATCCATGCCAAGGCCCGCGACGCCGTGGCGGGTCGGGTCCGCCTGAAGGGCGTCTCGCTCTTCGTCTACCAGAAGAACAAGGACGGTCTGCCGGAGTTCAAGCGCCGCCTGGAGGCCGCGGAGGCCGAGCTGCTCCCGGGCTTCTGGAAACTCACCGACGTGCGCGAGGCCACCGCTGGCGAAAGCTCGGTGCGTTCGGACTCACTGTCGATCCGCTCCACCCTGGATTCCGAATCGGCGATGGAGCGGTTCGCTTCGCCCGACGCCATCGCCTTCTGGCGCCTGCCCGCCGCTATCCACCAGACCGAGCAGGCAGGTTTCTCCGCCGATGGCTACCGGCTGCGCTTCCAGCAATTGCTGGCCACCCCCCTGTTGTTCGCCGCCATGTCGGTGTTGGCTGCGGCCTTCTCGCTGCGGCTGGCCCGCCTGGGCGGCCTGGGCGCGCTCGCCGGGGTCGGGGTGGCCGTCGGTTTCATCTTCTTTTTCTTCAATGAATTCTCCGGCGCGCTCGCCGATGCGGAGATCATTCCGCTCTATGCGGCGGCCTGGGCGCCGCCCTTGGTCGCCCTGCTGTCCGGCCTGACCTTGCTCTGCTACACCGAAGACGGTTGAATCGTTGGCGTTCCCCGCTATCCATCCGCCCACAGTCGCCCGGAGGGGGTTTCCTAGCTTCATGAGTCGCGGTCGCCTTCCCGTCTCCGTTAAGCGCGGCCTGCTGGCCAGCGTGGCGGTCATCGTCGTTTCGATGGCGGCGCAGGCCCATGCCCAGTCGCCGGCCAAGCCGTCGGTCGACGGGCTCGAGGCGGGTCAGCTCTACATGGAAGCCGAGCTCGTCATCCGTGACGACAAGAACAAGATCACCACGGCGCGTGGCGAGGCCGAGGTCCGCTACGAGGGCCGCACCCTGCGCGCCGACGAACTGGTCTATGACGAAACCCGGGGCGTCGTCACCGCCAAGGGCCACGTCCAGATCATCAACGAGGACGGCAGCGTCGAATATGCCGACGAGCTGACCCTGGACGATCAGATGAAGGCCGGTGTCGCCACCGGCTTCGCCGCGCGTATGGCGCCCAGCATCAAGATGGCCGCCGCCACCGCCGTCAAACGCAGCGACCGCGTCAACGAACTGAACCGCGCCATCTACACCCCCTGTGAGATCTGCGCCGCCGACGGATCGCCCAAGACCCCCACCTGGTCCATCAAGGCCGACAAGGTGGTGCAGGACCGCGACCGTCAGCTCGTCTACTACCGCAACGCCGTGATCCGGGTGTTCGGGGCCCCGGTGCTGTACCTGCCGCTGTTCTGGCACCCGGACCCGCAGGCGGTCCGCAAGTCCGGCTTCCTGCCGCCCAAGCTCGGAATTTCCAACCGGCGGGGCGTCAGCTACGAGCAGCCCTATCTTCAGGTTCTCTCACCGTCTTCAGATATTACGCTAAGCCCCCAGATTAACACGAAAGTTAATCCATTCTTCAACGGACGCTACCGCAAGCGGTTCTACTCCGGCTCGCTCGATGCACGCTTCGGCTACACCTACGACACCGACTTCGACGGCAAGGGGAATGGCTTCGGCGACAGCACCAGCCGCAGCTACATCCTGGCTGCCGGGCAGTTCGCCATCGACGAGAAGTGGAACTGGGGTTTCACGGCCGAGCGCACCTCCGATGAGTTGCTGTTCGACAAGTACGAGGTCGGCGACGTCTACGCCACGCGCGGCGCCTATCTGGCCGACGATCGCCGCCTGATCTCCCAGGTTTACGCGACCCGCCAGGACCAGAGGTCCTATTTCTCGGCTGCGGCCTTCTCCATCCAGGGTTTGCGCCCCGGTGACAACGACCGCGCCTTCCCCATCGTCGGCCCTCTGATCGAGGCCCGCTGGGAACCCGAAGCCAATATCGCCGGCGGCCGATTGCGCCTGCTGGGATCTGCCGTGGCGCTGACCCGCGAGCAGTCGACGGATGTCTCAACCCCGGGTCTGCCGGGCCTCGACAGCCGCCGGGTCACCGGCGAGGCTGACTGGCGCGCCACCTACACCGCCCCCGCCGGCATAAGGGTTTCGCCCTTCCTGAACGTGCGCGGCGACGCCTACAGCCTCGACGACCTGAACGGCGTCGCGGGGACATCCAAGACCCTGTCGCGCGGCCTGTTGGTGGCCGGGGCGGACATCACCTGGCCCTTCGTGCGGCGCTTCTCCGAGGCCACGGTGATCCTGGAGCCTATCGTCCAGGTCGCGGCCTCCCCCGACGCCAAACAGGTGGTGGTGGGAACCTCCGCCGCCGGGGCGCCGATCTATCTCAACGAAGACTCCATCGCGTTCGAGTTCGATGAGACCAACCTGTTCCGGGCCAACAAATTCCCTGGCTACGACCTCTATGAGGACGGCCTGCGAGTGAACGCCGGTGGCCGGGCCTCGGTGTTCTGGGACGATGGCCGTCGCGCCAGCCTGCTGGTGGGGCGCAGCTTCCGGAACGAGAGCAACGACGTGTTCTCGACCCAGAGCGGCCTGCGTCAGACCAAGTCAGACTGGATCGTCGCCGCCGACGCCCAGCCCATCAAAGGCGTCTCATTTTTCGCCCGTACACGCTTGGATTCAGACGACTTTACGGTTCAGCGCGCGGAGGCCGGCGCGAACATCTCCATGAAGCGGGCCAACGGCTATTTCCGCTACCTGCGCGACCGCGCCGACGCCAATGGGACCAAGGTGGAGAACCTCGACCTGGGCGGCGACCTCTTCCTCACGGAACACTGGGGCGTCACCGCCTACGGCAACCGCGACCTGGTCCAGGACGCCTGGGTGATCCGCGACCTCGGGATCACCTATCGCGACGATTGCACCCGCGTGGACATCATCTATCGGCGCGAAGACACTGTAATCGGACGGCTAGGTCCGACCGAGTCTTTGGCCATACGCCTCACCCTCGCCACATTGGGCGGACCGTTGTATGCGAACTGAAAATCGCCACCGAACTGGCCTTCGCATCGACCTGCTCATGGCCATCGCCTCCAAGGAAACCCTCCACCCATGATGCGTGTGCGCAATGTCACGGGCCTCTCGGCGCGCGGCGCCGCCCTGGCGCTCGCCCTGGCCACCACGGCTCTGCCCCAGGTTCTCTGGGCCCAGGAAGCGGCGCCCGAGGCGGCCGCGCCCGTCGCACCGGCCGGGATCAATGAGTCCGTGGCCGCAGTGGTCAATGACGACATCATCTCGACCTATGATCTCGCCCAGCGCATGCGCCTGCTGATCGCCACGTCCGGTGTGCAGCCGACCCAGCAGAACCTGCCCCAGTTCCAGCGCGAAGCCCTGGTCGGCCTGGTGGACGAACGCCTGCAACTTCAGGAACTGCGCCGCGTCGAACGCGACCAGAAAATGGAGATCATCGCCACCGACGACGAGGTCACCGAAGAACTGTCCGAAATGGCCAAGGGCAACAACATGTCCCTGGAGCAGTTCCTGGGCAATCTGAAGGTCCAGAACATCGGTGAGGAGACCCTGCGCCAGGAGGTCCGCGCCAACACCAGCTGGCAGCGCTGGATCCGCGGCCGCTATGGCTCGCGCCTCCGCATCGGCGACGATCAGGTCAAGGCCGTGCAGCAGCGGCTCGCCGCCGCCGCCAGCAAGCCCCAGTACCAGATCAGCGAAGTCTTCATCGACGCCAACCGCGTCGGCGGCATGGACGTCGCCGTGACCGGCGCCGGCCAGCTCATCACCCAGATGCAGCAGGGCGCGCCCTTCCCCGCCGTGGCCCGCCAGTTCTCGGCCGCCGCCACCGCCGCGGCCGGCGGCGACGCCGGCTGGATCACCGCCGGCGAGATGGCTCCGGAAATCGACTCCGCTCTTGACCAGATGCGTCCCGGTCAACTGTCGCGCCCGATCCAGGTCAAGGACGGCGTCTACATCATCTATCTCCGCGACAAGCGGGCCGGGGCCGGCGGCATGATCGTCAACCTGAAGCAGGCCGCCGTCGGCCTGCCCCAGACCGCCGACCAGGCCGCCGTGGACGCCGCCACCGTCAAACTGACCGCCCTGCGCGCCACCGTCACCGGCTGTGGTGACCTGGAGGCCCAGGCCGCCAAGACACCGGGCGTCATCGCCGGCGACCTCGGCGAGGCCGAGATCAAGGACCTGGCGCCCGCCTTCCGCGACGCCGCCGAGGGCCTGGAAGCCGGTCAGATCTCCCAGCCGATCCGCACCAGCGCGGGCCTGCACCTGCTGGCCGTCTGCGCCAAGCGCGCCAGCGGCCAGGATGGCCAGTCCAAGGAGCAGATCGAGAACCGCCTGTTCGGACAGCAACTGTCCATGATCGCCCGGCGTTACATGCGTGACCTCAGGAACTCGGCGACAATCGAGACCAAGTGAAAACCGGACCTCTCGCGCTCACCCTTGGTGACCCTGCCGGAATCGGCCCGGAGATCATCGTCAAGGCGTGGGCGCAGCTCCGGCAGACCGGCCCCGCCTTCCTCGTGGTGGGCGACAGCCAGTCTCTGGCCTCTGCGTCCGGCTCCGGCGGCGCCATCGTGCGCCCCGTCATCTCGCCCGACGAGGCGGCCAGGGTCTTCTCCGAAGCCATCCCCGTCCTCGACATCCCCCTGCGCGCGCCGGTGGTCTCGGGCCAGCCCACCTCGGCGGCGGCCAAGTCGGTGATCCAGTGGATCGAAACCGCCGTGGGCCTGGCGCTGTCGGGGCAGGTCTCGGGCGTCGTCACCGCGCCTGTCGCCAAGGCCCCGCTCTATGAGGCCGGCTTCGCCTTCCCAGGCCACACAGAGTTCCTGGGAGAGCTGACCCAGGCCACCCGCTTCGACGGGGCGCGGGGCCCGATCATGATGTTGGCGGTGCCCGGCCTGCGCACCACCCTGGTCACCGTCCACGAGCCCATCGCCCAGGTGCCCTCGGCCCTGACCATTGAGAAGGTGGTCAATGCCGGCCTGGTCACCGCCCAGGCCCTGCGTCGCGACTTCGGCGTCGAGGTCCCGCGCCTGGCCGTGGCCGGCCTCAACCCCCACGCCGGCGAGAGCGGGACCATCGGCCACGAGGAGCATGACATCATCGCCCCCGCCATCCGCGCCCTGCGCGACCTCGGCGTCGACGCCGTCGGCCCCACCCCCGCCGACAGCCTGTTCCCGGAGGAGATGCGCGCCCGTTATGACGCCGCGCTCTGCATGTATCATGATCAGGCGCTTATCCCCGTGAAAATGCTCGACTTCTGGGGCGGCGTTAATGTGACTCTGGGCCTGCCCATCGTGCGCACATCGCCCGACCACGGCACCGCCTTCGACATCGCCGGCCGGGGTCTCGCCCGCGCCGACAGCCTGATCGCCGCCATCCGAATGGCTGACGAGATCGCCACCCGCCGCGCGGCCTGATGGACCTCGAACACCTTCCGCCCCTGCGCGACGTCCTCGACGCTCACGGTCTCGCGGCCAAGAAGAGCTTCGGCCAGCACTTCCTGTTTGACCTGAACATCACCCGCAAGATCGCCCGCCTCGGCGGCGTCAGCGCGGGCGACCACGTCATCGAGGTCGGCCCCGGCCCGGGCGGCCTGACGCGCGCCCTGCTGGAGACCGGCGCCCAGGTGACCGCCGTGGAGAAGGACCCCCGCTTCCTGCCCCTGCTGGCCGAGCTGCGCGAGGCCGCGAACGGCGCGCTGACTGTCCACCTGGACGACGCGCTGACCGCCGACGAGGCCGCCCTGGCCGCCGGACGCCCCACCGCCATTGTCTCCAACCTGCCCTACAATGTCGGCACGCCCCTGCTCATCAAGTGGCTGACCGGGCCGTTCCAGCCCACCTCTCTGACCCTGATGTTCCAGAAGGAAGTCGCCGAGCGGATCGTCGCCGCGCCGGGCTCCGAGGCCTATGGCCGCCTGGCGGTCATCGCCCAGGCCACGGCGGATGCAAAGATGGTGATGGAGGTCTCGCCGCGCGCCTTTACCCCGCCGCCCAAGGTGACCTCGGCCGTCGTCCATCTGGTCCCGCATGCCCAGCGCCTGGACCAGGCCCTGCTGGACGCCCTGCAGACCCTGACCGCCGCCGCCTTCGGCCAGCGCCGCAAGATGCTCCGCTCCAGCCTCAAGCAGCTGGGCGGCGAGGCGATCTGCGAGGCCGCCGGGATCGACCCGTCACGCCGGGCCGAGACCCTGGATGTGGAAGAGTTCCTGAACCTCGCCCGCGCTCGCTAGCGCGCCAGGTCCATGGCGTCGTTGCTGCAGGCGCCTTCGCCCGGCCCGTCGTTCAACCTGTGCCAGTCCGGTCCGCGGTCCATGCGCGCCGAACAGCGCGGCGAAGCCCCTTGCGACGAGAAGGCCATCCCGATCGACTGCCGCTCGCCCTGGCCACGCCCGTAGCCGCCGCCATATCCATAGCCGCCGTATTCGCCGTAGTTGCCGTAGGGGTTGTTGCGGCTCTTGCTCACCGCCACGGCCAGGGTTCCGGTCTCGCCGATCGGGATGACGCTCAGCGCCGAGAAGCTGCGATAGCCGCCGGTGCCGACGCCGACACTGACCTCCCCATGCATCCTGCGCTCGCCAGGCGTCACCCCGTCCACCCCCTCGTCGTCGAGGCTGGGCATGGGGGCAGACTTGATGAACCGGTCGATCTGCGCCGCCGTCGAGGTGTCGGCCACCGGGGCCGGGGTGGAGGAGGCCGTGCTCACCGCCTCCTCGGCCTGAGCCACGCTAGCGGCCGCCGCCAGGGCGATGCCGGCCATCCAGACTGTTACGCGGCTCATCGGCGGAACTCCTTCGACCCCCAAGCTCGCCCGCGAATGCGGCGCGCTGAGGGCGCGGAGGTTTCACTCTAGGCCATCAACGACACTGCGCCATCCCAGGCCAGCTTGCCCCCCACCACGATCAGCAGGCCATAGATGATCCTGTAGAAGGCCTGGCCTGGCACGCGGCGCACCAGCCACACCCCGGCCCAGGTCGAGGCGATGGCCAGGGGCAACAGCACAGCCGAGGTCGCCAGGCTCTGGTGGCTGAACTGCCCCAGCGCCAGATAGGCGGGAACCTTGATCCAGTTCACCACGGCGAAGAAGATGGCGCTGGTGCCGATGAACACGTCGCGGGCCAACTGCTTGGGCAGGACGTACATCTGGAACGGCGGCCCGCCGGCATGGCTGATCTGGCTGGTGAACCCCGCCGCGATCCCCGCCAGCACCCCGCGCCAGGGCACGCCCTCCACCCGCGCCGCCCGCACCGGCGCCCGGGCCCGTTCCAGCCACAGCCGCTGCAGCGCGAACACCACCGACACCGCCCCCACCGCCAGCGCCACGGCGCCGGGCTTGACGAAGGCGGCCAGGGCGAAGCCGGCGAATATCCCCACCGCCGCGCTGGGCAGCATCAGGATCAGGATGCCCCGATCCCAGGTCTTGCGGAACGCCCAGACGCTGACCACGTCCTGCACGATCAGGATCGGCAGGGTGATGGAGGCCGCCACCACCGGCGACACCGCCAGCGCCATCAAAGGCACCGCGATCACCCCGATCCCGGCGAACCCGCCCTTGGCCAGCCCCAGCAGGATCACCGCCGGCACGGCGAAGGCGTAGAACCACGGGTCGGTGATCACCGGCGACGGCCCGTCATGTCCGATCCCGTCACCACGTCGGTGTCAGGCCCGCCGTCGCGGATGGTCTTGTCGCGATAGATCACCGCCCCGATCAGGTTCGGCCTCCGCCGCACGGCCGCGCAGAAGTCCGCCCAGTGCTCGCTGGGAACCCATAGGCAGGGCGAGCGCGGATCCTCGTCGATGGCCAGGTCCACCAGGTCACGGATGGTCATCCTCCGACCGCCGCCACCCGCGCGGCCAGGGCGAGGTTCACCGCCTCATAGGCCGGGACGAAATCCCGCGCGATCTGGGTCTTGGAGAAGGTCATCGCGATCACGCCGGCCAGGTCCTCGCCGTGCAGCACCCGCGTCCCACCACCGACCGCCTCCAGGGTGAAGTGGTGCCGCCCCCGGAACAGCAACGGCACATGCCCGGCCCAGGCCAGGGCCTTGCCCGGCTCGCAGTCGACCAGGGTCACGGTCTGGGAAATGGTCGCGCCAGGCTTGGCCGAGGCCAGGTTGCGGAACACCATGGGGATCCTGGCCCCCAACACCGCCGCCCCATGCGCCTCCAGGTTCAGCGGGTTCCACTGCGGATACCGCGCGAAGTCGGCCAGCACAGCCCACACCGCCTCGGGCGACGCCGCGATCACCGCCTGGGTCCGTATCCGGTGCATCACCTCGCCCCCGTCTTGCCGTCCAGCCCATGTGCGCGCCGACCCCAGCCGTTGCACGCCTCCAGGAATTTCGTGACGGCGCCCGCCCCCCCGATCGCGGCCTTGGGGACCACCACCGGCGCCCCGCGGTCCAAGACCAGCACCACCTGCTCCGGCGTCTCCCGGATCATCGCCACCCGCAGCCAGCTCAGCAAGTCGCCGTCGCCCAGCCGCAATCCCTGTGGGCCCACCTCCAGGGTCACCTCACGCCCCGGCGGCCCGGGCCGCCCCAGCCACCAGGCCTGGGCCGCCTGACAGGCCAGCCAGAACGCCGCGCCGCCCACCAGGGCGCCGACGATCCCCAGCACCGGCCCGTCGCCGATCGCGCCGAACCCCGCGACGCCCAGCACGGCGGCGCCCGTCACCCCGGGCCAGAACCACAACCGCCGCGACGGGTCACGCGCCGCCATGCGCCGCCCCACCGCCAGGTCCTGCGGCGTCAGCTGGTAGCGCACGGGCTCAGCGCTTCTTGCCGAGCTCGAGGCCGATGTCCTTCACCATCATCCCCACCTTGCGATAGGCGTTGATGATCTGATCGTCGGTCACACCCCAGCGCTTGGCCCAGTACTGCACCTGGTGCCGCTCCTTGGGATCCAGCCGCGGCGAATCCCGGAAATCACGCTTGCCCTTGGGTTCGGCCATGTCGGGGCTCCTTGTTTGCTTGCGGCCTGGAGTGTCACCGACTCCCTGATTGGGCAAGCCAAGATGCTCCCCTCCTGGGGGAGCTGGCGGCGAAGCTGACTGAGGGGGACTTTGACTTCTGTTTGGGGGGCGAAGCTGTCGCCTACGGCGATCCCCCTCCGACCCGGACCTCCGGTCTGGGCCACCTCCCCCACATCGGCGCCGCGCGCCTGGGGAAGGATCTGGAGTCTCGCCAACACCCTGCCCCACCCCCTAAGCTCACCC
>NZ_JBBKVV010000175.1:0-18882 GCF_037968635.1 Phenylobacterium sp. | reverse complement strand
GGGTGCTGATGAACAATGCCGGGGTCGGCGGCGGGGGCGGGGCCTGGGAGCATCCGGATCGCTGGCGCCGGCTGTTGGAGATCAATCTCTGGGGCGTGATCAATGGGTTACAGGCCTTCACCAGCCTGATGATTGACCAGAGCACGCCCTGCGCCATCGTCAATACGGGCTCCAAGCAGGGGATCACCAATCCTCCAGGCGATGTGGCCTACAACACCAGCAAGGCCGCGGTGAAAGCCCTCACCGAAGGCTTGGCTCACCAACTCCGCAACGTCGAGGGCGGACAGGTCAGCGCCCACCTGCTGATTCCCGGCTATACCTTCACCGGCATGACGGCCCGCTCGGTGGAAAAGCCAACGGGGGCCTGGAGCGCCGACCAAGTCGCCGACTTCATGGTCGAGGCGATGGGGAAGGGGGACTTCTACATCCTCTGCCCCGACAACGACGTGACCCGCGAGATGGATGAAAAGCGCGCGCGGTGGTCCGCCGACGACCTGATCCTGAACCGCCCGGCGCTGTCGCGATGGCATCCCGACTACAAGGTTCCCTTCGAGACTTTCATGGCGTCGAAGCTCGCGGCAGGCTAAGCCCCGGACGACGACGCCGAACCGTTGCGATGGCCACGCTGCCGCTATAGGTTCCGCCGCTCTATTCCCCTTGCGCCTTTCGTGCGGAGTTCCCCTACGTGGTTGATGTCTTTGAAGAGGTCGAGGAGCAACTCCGCACCGACCGCTACAAGGCGCTTGCGCTGAAAGCCCTGCCCTGGGTGGGCGTCGTCCTTGCGGCCGCCCTGGTGATCGCGCTGGCGATCTGGGGTTACGACAACTACCAGACCAAGACGACCTCCAAGGCCTCGGACCAGTACGCCCAGGGCCTGGAAGCCTTCGGCGCGGGCCGGACCGATGAGGCCGACCGGCTGTTCGGTGAGGTCGCGAAGTCCGGCTCCAAGGCCTATAAGTCCCTTGCCCTGCAGCACCAGGGCGGGATCAAGATCGCCGTCGGCAAGACCGCCGAGGCCGTGACATATTTCGACCAGGCTGCGGAGGCCGCCCCGAACGACATCATCGGCGATGTCGCCCGCCTCAAATCCGCCTTCGCTTTGCTCGACACGGCTCCCTACAAGGACCTGGAGGCGCGCCTGACGCCGATGCTCAAAGAAGGTCGGCCCTATCGCACCGAGGCGCGTGAGGCGCTGGCGTTCGCCAAGATCATGCACGGCGATATGGCAGGCGCCCGGGGCGATTTCGTGGTCATCTCGCTGATCGCTGACGCCTCGGAAGGCGCGCGCAACCGCGCCAAGGCCGCCATGGACCTGATCGATTCCGGCTCGGCCAAGAACGTCGCGGCGACCGCCCGCGCGGCCGCGGCCCTCTCGCCCACGCTACTCCAACCCGGGGCCGCCGCCGGCTCTTCCGCTCCGACGCAACAAACACCGGACGCCAAATGACGCTTCGCAGCCGCACCGGTCTTGCCCTGCTCCTGACGGCCGCCCTGGCCGCGAGCGGGTGCTCGACGATCAGCCGCCTCAATCCCTTCCCAAAGAAGGAAGCTCCGGGCGAAGTCGCCAGCGAAGGCGAACGCATCGCCATCATCGCCTTCGACAAGAAGGTGGAGGCAGACGAGGGCTTGAAGGGCATAGATTTTTTCCTGCCCGATCCGGTCACCGCCAGTGAGTGGACCACCCCGGGCGGCACGCTCGACAACTCCGTCGGCCACGTCGCAGGCGGCGGGAACCTCTCGATCGCCTGGAAGCGCGGTTTTGGCCAGAAGTCCGGCCGAGGCGCCCACATCACCGCGCCGCCGGTCGCCGCCAATGGCAAGATCTATGTCATGGACGGTGAGGCCACGGTCTCAGCCCACGACGCCCAGACCGGCGCTGAGGTCTGGAAGGTCGATCTGCGACCGGACTCCAAGCGCGATAAGGAAGCCTTCGGTGGCGGCGTCGCCATCGCCGACGGCAAGCTCTATGTCGCCTCGGGCTATCGCTTCGTCGCCCAGTTGAACGCCGACACAGGCGCCGTGGGCTGGAAGGTCGCCACCGAGCAACCGATCCACGCCGCGCCCACCGTGGCGGGCGGACGCCTCTTCGTCGTGGCGGTGGACAACACCCTGCTGAGCTACAACACCGCCGACGGGACCGCGAGCTGGACCTATCAGGCCCTGTCGGAGTCTTCGCGCATCCTGGGCGCCTCCACGCCTGCCGTCTCCGGCGACACCGTCGTGGCCGCCTTCGGCTCGGGTGAGTTGGTGGCGCTGCGCGCCGCCAATGGCAACGATCTGTGGAACGAGGCTCTGTCGCGCGCCAGCCGCAACAACGCCCTGTCGGAAATTCGCGACATTCCTGGCCGCCCGGTGATCTTCCAGGGCGACGTCTTCGCGGTCAGCCATTCGGGCGTTTTCGCCGCCACCGACCTGCGCACCGGCCAGGCGCGCTGGACCCTGCCGATCACCGGCGTCACCACCCCCTGGCCTTCGGGTGACGTGGTCTATGTGGTGGACAAGTCCGGCCAGGTGATCTGCGTGGCGCGCGAGAGCGGTCTGATTTACTGGATCCGCGACCTGGGCGAAGGGCGCGGCAAGGCCAAGGGGGGCCTGATGGGCATCGGCCTGGGCCGGAAAAAGTATGTCTCCAAGCCGATGTGGTCCAGCCCGATCCTGGCCTCCGGGAAACTGATCACCGCTTCCAACCAGGGCGAGCTGGTGGCGCTGAACGCCAAGACCGGCGTGGTGGAAAAGACCATGAACCTCGGCTCGGGCGTGCTGCTCGGCCCGATCTCCATCAACAACACGATCTATATCGCGACCGATGAGGCCCAACTCATCGCGCTGCGATAGACGAAGAGAAAAGACCAGGACCCCATGCCGCTCAGGCTTGCGATCGTAGGGCGTCCGAACGTCGGCAAATCGACCCTGTTCAACCGATTGGCGGGCAAGAAGCTCGCCATCGTCGATGACCGGCCGGGTGTCACCCGCGACCGACGATTCGGCGCGGGCCGGATAGGCGACATTGAACTGGAACTGATCGACACCGCCGGGTTCGAGGACGTCACCGACGAGAGCCTTGAGGCGCGGATGCGCGCCCAGACCGAGCTGGCTATCGACGAGGCCGACGTGGCCCTGTTCGTGGTGGATTCCCGCGATGGCATCACCCCGATGGACCGGGTGTTCGGCGAGATTCTGCGCCGCCGGGACAAGCCGGTGCTGCTACTGGCCAACAAGGCCGAGGGCAAGCGAGGCGACGACGGCATCAACGACGCCTTCAGCCTGGGGCTTGGGGAGCCCATCCCGATCTCCGCCGAGCACGGCGAAGGTATGGCGGACCTGTATCAGGCCATCGCGCCCTATGCGGTGGAGTATGAGTTCGAGGACGGCGACGCCGTTGAGAAGCCCGTCCAGATCGCCATCGTCGGCCGCCCCAATGCCGGCAAGTCGACCCTGGTGAACAAGCTGATCGGCGAAGACCGTCTGCTGACCGGACCCGAGGCCGGGATCACCCGCGACGCCATTCCCGTCGACTGGACGTGGGACGACCGCGCCATTCGCCTGGTGGACACCGCCGGCCTGCGCCGCAAGGCGCGCGTCGAGGAGAAGCTGGAGAAGCTGTCGGGGCAGGATTCCATCCGTGCCATCACCTATGCCGAGGTGGTGATCCTGGTGATGGACGCCACACATCCCTTCGAGGTCCAGGACCTGCAGATCGCCGACCTTGTTGAGCGGGAAGGTCGTGGACTGGTTTTCTGCCTGGCCAAGTGGGACCTGGTGGAGGACCAGCGCGCGACGCTGGCCATGTTCAACGAGGAAGCCGGTCGCCTGCTGCCGCAGCTTCGCGGGACTCCGGTGGTGGCGCTCTCGGCCGAGACGGGACGTGGCCTCGACAAGCTGATGCCTGCTGTCTTCAAGGTGCACGGCGATTGGTCCACCAAGGTCAAGACGCGGGACCTGAACGACTGGCTCTCCATGGCCACCCAGCGCCACCCGCCCCCCTCGGTGGGCGGCCGCCGGATCAAGCCGAAGTACATGGCCCAGACCAAGGCGCGGCCCCCAACCTTCGTGCTGTTCGCCAGCCGGGCCGATCAGCTGCCGGACCACTATCGCCGCTACCTGATCAACTCGCTTCGGGAGAGCTTCGACCTGCCGGGCGTGCCGATGCGACTGACCGTGAAGTCGAACAAGAACCCCTTCGCCGAGGGAGAGGCCAAGAGCGGCCCGACCGGTGGCTTCGCGGCCAAGGCGGCGGCCAAGGCTGTGGGCGGCCCGACAACCGGGATGCGCGCGAAGTCCAAGGCGGCGGCCTCGGCCAAGGCCAAGGCCGGCGCCGACGCCAAGCCGAAGCGGTCCTACGTCGCCAAGCCCAAGCTGGTGGGTAACCCCAAGGGTCGCACCCAGAAGCTGGCCCGTCCCGGCGTCAAGCCGAAGCGGGCGAGCCGGACGTCAGCTTCCAGTCCGAAAACAAAACGCTAGATTTCGGCTGGCCCAGGTCCGCCTGGGCCAGTTCGACGATCATCGGCCCGATCTCGGACGGATGGGGGAGGTCCATGGGATCCTCGCCCGGCATGGCCTCGGCGCGCATCTTGGTCCGCATGACGCCCGGGTCCACCAGGGCCGCGCGGACGGTGGTGTTCTCCAGCTCGTCGGCCCAGGTCTGCACCAGGTGTTCCATCGCCGCCTTGGAGACGCCGTAGGCGCCCCAGAAGGCCTTCGGGCGCTGGACGCGACCGGTGGTTATGAAGAGGGCTCGACCGGCCTCAGAGGCGCGCAGCAGGCGCTCGGTGGTGCGGATCAGCCGGAAGGTGGCCGTCAGGTTGGTGGTCAACACCTTGTCGAACAACGCCGGCTCGAGGTGACTGACCGGGGTGATGGCGCCCAGGATGGCGGCGGCGTGGACCAGGATGTCCAGACGCCCGTGGCGTTCGTGGATGGCGAGACCCAACTGGTCCAGGCCCTCGACCTGGGAGATATCCATAGGGACCAGGGTCGCCGGCTGGCCGGTGGCGGCGCGGATCTCATCGTCCAGCTCTTCCAGGCCGCCGGTGGTGCGGGCCACGGCGATGACATGGGCGCCAGCCTTGGCGAGCGCGAGAGCAGAGGCCCGGCCGATGCCGCGCGAGGCGCCTGTGACGAGGGCGATCTTGCCGACGAGGGGAAGGTTCGTATCAGTCATGGCGGGCTTCTAGCTGGTCTGGGGCTCTGTGTCCGCCCGCTTTGCGTAGGCGTTGGCGATGACCGCGCAGGCCATCAGCTGGATCTGGTGGAAGACCATGATCGGCAACAGGATCATGCCCAGCTGCGCGCCGGGGAACAGCACGCCGGCCATGGGCACGCCGCTGGCCAGGCTCTTCTTTGAGCCGCAGAAGACGATGGTGATCTCGTCTTCCTTGTTGAACTTGAACCCCCGCGCGGCGGCCAGGGTCACCAGCAGGACGGCGGCCAGTAGCACGCAGCAGAGGATCAACAGGCGGACAAGGTCGAGGGCGCTGACCTTGGTCCAGATGCCCTCCACCACGGCCTCGGAGAAGGCGGCATAGACCACCAGCAGGATCGAGCCGCGATCGACATAGCCGACCATCTTCGACCGGGCGGCGATCCAGGGGCCGACCCAGCGGCGCAGGAGTTGGCCGGCCACGAAGGGCGCCAGCAGTTGCAAGACGATGGACTGGGCCGAGTGCAGGGAGAAGCCACCTTGGGTCTGCATCAGCATCGCCGCCAGGAGTGGGGTGACCGCGATACCCAACAGGTTGGACGCCGTGGCCGAGGCGACCGTGGCCGCGACATTGCCCCGGGCGATGGCGGTGAAGCCGATAGAGGACTGGATGGTCGATGGCAGGCAGCCCAGGAAGATGAGGCCCGGGGCCAGGGCCGCGGGTGTGATGGCACCGGGCAGGGCGGCCAAGCCCAGGCAGAGGACCGGGAACAGCAGGAAGGTCGCGGCCAGGACCAGCAGGTGTAGGCGCCAATGGGTGACGCCCTTGATCACCGCCTCTCGCGACAGCTTTGCGCCGTGCAGGAAGAAGACCAGGGCGATGGCGATCTGGGTGGCCAGGCCAAAGGCCGGCGCCGCCGCGCCGCGGGCAGGCAGGAGCGAGGCCAGCACCACCATGCTGATGATCAGGATGATGTACCAGTCGGGCTTCAGGCGGCTGATCCAGCCGCCTGCCTTAGCTGAACTCACGCGTCGACCACGAACGAGAGCTGGCGCTCGACGACCTCGTTGCGCCCCTCGGCGATCTCGCGGTCCAGCAGGCGGGTCGGGTAGTCACCGGTGAAATAGTGGTCGGTGAACTGCGGGTCATTGGGATCGCGAGGCGCCGACTCCATCGCCCAGTAGAGGCCGTCGACGGAGAGGTAGCCCATGGAGTCGACCTCCAGGATCTTGGCGATCTCCTCCACCGAGTGATTGGCGGCCAGCAGCTTGTCGCGATCGGGCATGTCGATGCCGTAGTAGTCGGGCCACATGATTGGCGGCGAGGCCGAGCGCAGGTGGACCTCGGCGGCGCCGGCCTCGCGCACCATGCGGGCGACACGGACGGAGTTGGTGCCGCGCACGATGGAATCGTCGATCAGCATCACCCGCTTGCCGGCGAGAACCGAGCGGTTGGGGGACAGCTTCATGCGCACGCCCATCTCGCGGGCGCCCTGGGTCGGCTGGATGAAGGTGCGGCCGACATAGTGGTTGCGGATGATGCCCATTTCGAAGGGCACCCCCACTTCCTGCGCGTAGCCGAGGGCGGCGGGGACGCCGGAGTCGGGCACGGGGACGATCACGTCCACCGGCACGTGGCTCTCCATGGCCAGCTTGCGGCCCATGCGCTTGCGCACCTCATAGACCGAGCGACCGTTCACGACGGAGTCGGGGCGGGCGAAGTAGACGTATTCGAAGATGCAGGGGCGGGCCTTGGCCGCGGGGAAGGGACGCAGGGATTCAATCCCCTCGTGGTCGATGATGACCATCTCGCCATGCTCGATGTCCCGGACGAAAGTCGCGCCGATCATGTCGAGGGCGCAGGTCTCCGACGCCAGCACCGCCTTGCCGTCGAGGTCGCCCAGGACCAGCGGGCGGATGCCGAGGGGATCTCGGACCCCGATCAGCTTCTTGTTGGAGAGGGCGACCAGGGCGTAGCCCCCCTCGATGACCGACAGGGCGTCGATGAACTTGTCCACCATCCGGGCCCGGCGCGAGCGGGCGATCAGGTGAAGGATGACCTCGGAATCTGAGGTCGACTGGAAGATCGAACCCTCGGCAACCAACTGCTGGCGCAGGGTCAGGAAGTTGGTGAGGTTGCCGTTGTGGGCGATGGCCAGGCCGCCGGCCTCGAGATCGGCGAACATCGGCTGGACGTTGCGGATGAAGGAGCCGCCGGCGGTGGAATAGCGCGTGTGGCCGATGGCCGATTGGCCGGGCAGGCGGTCCATGAGGTCACCGCCCGCGAAGGCGTCGCCCACATGACCCATATGGCGTTCGGTGTGGAAGCCCTGGCCGTCGAAGCTGGCGATGCCGCAGGCTTCCTGGCCGCGATGTTGGAGGGCGTGAAGGCCGAGCGCCGTGATGGCCGAGGCGTCGTCGGTGTCGAAGACTCCGAACACCCCGCACTCCAGGCGGGGCGTATCGTCATCGGGATCGCGGGGAGCCTGTCGCCATCGATCCAGAGACTGGGTCATCGGGATTTCTCCACTAGATCATCGATACTGCCGCGATCGCGGGCGTCATAGCCGCGACTGTCGCCAGAGTCACGCGGGGCGTTCGCGGAACCTTCACGAACCGCCTCGGAAACCGCCGGCTTCAGCTTGTTGGCCATGTCCAGACCGCGGGGCGCGAAGGCCTTGAGGATCTGTCCCGCCGCCGTGGTCATCGGATAGAAGATGGCGCCGGTCATCCATCTGGGCCTCAACTCCACCGGGGTTGCGGCGTTGAAGGCCAGGTTGAAGGCCCCGAGGACCACGAAGGCGCGGATCAGGCCGAAGCCCAGGCCGACCGTACGGTCCAGCAGGCCCAGGATTTCGGTCTCCTGCACGCGCCTCGCAAGGCCTGCGCCCGTAAGCCGCAGGGCGCCGTAGACCAGGATGAAGGTCCCCAGGACCGCGCCGACGGTGCCAGCCCAGTCCGGATCGACCATGGCCCGGCCAAGCGGGCCCGTGAATTTCAGGGCCATCACGGCCACCACGGCTCCGATCAGGAAGGAAAGGACGGCCACCATCTCGCGGGCCGCGCCCTGATAGAATCCGATCCCGGCCGAGGCCAGGAGGACGGAGAGCACGACGATGTCGAACCAGGGCAATTCGTCTAATCCCAATCGCCGTCGCCAATACGGCGGATGGCGTCGCCCAGGCGGGCCACGCCGGTCATCTTCAGGGGACCGCCATCGACGTCAGCCGGCCCGAAAGCCCTTTTAAACCCGAGTTTTGCGGCTTCTTTCAGACGTGAATCCATTCGGCTGACGTGGCGCACGTCGCCTGACAGGCTGACCTCGCCGAACACCACGCAATCCTGGGGCAGGGCGACGTCGAGGGCCGAGGAGGCGAGCGCCGCCGCCGCCGCCAGATCGGCCGCGGGTTCGCTGATGCGCAGGCCGCCGGCCACGTTCAGATAGACATCGCGGTTGCCGAGACCGAGGCCGCAGCGGGCCTCCAGCACGGCAAGCACCATGGCCAGCCTTCCGGTGTCCCAGCCGACCACCGCGCGCCGGGGGGTGCCATAGGCCGAGGGGGCCACCAGGGCCTGGAACTCCACCAGCACCGGGCGCGAGCCCTCAATGCCGGCGAACACCGCCGCGCCGGCGGCGCGCTCGCCCGAGGTGTCGAGGAACAGGGCCGAGGGGTTCTTCACCTCCGCCAGGCCGCCGTCGCCCATCTCGAAGACGCCGATCTCGTCGGTGGCTCCGAACCGGTTCTTCACTCCACGCAGGATGCGGAATGGGTAGCCCCGCTCGCCCTCGAAGGCGAGGACGGCGTCCACCATGTGCTCGATGACCCGGGGGCCGGCGATGGTTCCCTCCTTGGTGACGTGACCGACCAGGATGATGGCGACGCCCTGCTTCTTGGCCAGGCGAACCAGTTCGCCGGTGGCGGCGCGGACCTGGGTGACGGAGCCGGGGCCGGCCTCGTGGGCGTCGCTCCACATGGTCTGGATGGAGTCGATGACCACCAGGTCGAACTTCTCGCGCTTCAGCCCCTCGACGATCTCACGCAGGGAGGTCTCGGCGGCGAGGCGGACGGGGGCGTCGGCCAGGCCCATGCGCTGGGCGCGGCTGCGGACCTGCTCCACCGCCTCCTCGCCGGAGATGTAGGCGCACTTCGCGCCGCGCCGGGCCGCGAAGGCCGCCACCTGGAGCAGGAGGGTGGACTTGCCGACCCCGGGGTCGCCGCCGAGCAGGAGGGCCGAGCCTGGCACCACGCCGCCGCCGCAGACCCGGTCGAACTCGGCCACGCCGGTCTGGATGCGGGGCGGGGCGGGGGTGTGTTCCTCCAGGCCCTGGAAGGGCAGGCCCTTGCCGCGAACACTGCTGCGGGTGGGGGCGAGCGCGCCGGGCGGGCGGCTCTGCACCTCTTCCACCAGGGCGTTCCAGGCCAGGCAGGCCGGGCACTGGCCCGCCCACTTGGTCTGGGTCGCGCCGCAGGTCTGGCAGACATAGACGGCGCCGTCGCGGGCCATGGGGTTTCCTGATTCGGGGTTGGGGCAGGTTAGCCTGAAACACCGCTTGGGGGCGCGGGATCGGTGAGTACATACCGGGAACATGGGCGACGGGGAAGGGCGCCTGCGGATTCGGTTCGTCGGTGGCCACGGATGGAAGACAAGGCGGTCTGTGCGCCGACGAAGGCCAACCAAGCCTTGGCGCGCAAGGGGTCCCGGCAGGCGCGACCGGCCCACGCAGGCCGACTAGTGACCG
Source organism: Phenylobacterium sp. (assembly GCF_037968635.1). Classification (GTDB taxonomy): domain Bacteria; phylum Pseudomonadota; class Alphaproteobacteria; order Caulobacterales; family Caulobacteraceae; genus Phenylobacterium. The sequence continues at coordinate 9,001 of NZ_JBBKVV010000175.1, read as the reverse complement.
TTGAGGTCCCGACGGGTGCGCCTAGACGGCCCCCAGATAGACCCGTTCCGCCCGGGGGCCGAGGCGGACCAGGCATTCGTGGGCCACGGTGCCGGCGGCGGCGGCCAGGTCGTCGATGTGGGCGTTGGGACCCATCAGTTCCACCATCTGGCCGGGACTGGCCGGGGTGTCGCCGATATCCAGCAGGATCAGGTCCATGGTGACGATCAGGAACGGACGAGGGGCGCCTGCGAACCAGCCCTGGCCGGTCTGCTTGGCGGCGCGGACCAGGCCGTCGGCATAGCCCGCCGCGACCACGGCGACGCGGGTCGGGCGCGCGACGATGCGGCTGGAGCCGTAGCCGACGGTTTCGCCGGCCTGGATATTACGGATGTCGAGGATCGGGGCTTCGAAGGTCGCCACCGCCTTCAGGCGTGGATCGGGGCGCTCCTCCGGCCCGCCGCCATAGAGGCTGACCCCCGGGCGGACCATGTCGAAGTGATAGTCGTCGCCGAGGAAGATGCCCGCCGAGGCCGCGAAGCTGGCGCGGGCGTCGGGGAACAGCTTTCGCGCGGCGACGAAGCGTTCGAGCTGGCGGCCATTGCGGGGATCGCGCGGCTCGGGCGCCGAGCCAAGGTGGCTCATCACCAGGCCGATATCGAGGTGGTCGAGCCGGTCAGGGGATTGGGCGAGGGCCGCGGCCTGATCCGGGGTGATCCCCTGGCGGTTCATGCCGGTGTCGATGTGCAGGGCGACGGGCAGGGCGTGGCCGAGGGATGAGGCGAAGCTGCTGGCGGCCTCCACCTGGGGCACGCTGGTGAGGGCCGGGGTGAGGTTGCCCGCCACCAGACGCGGAGCCGTGGCGCCCGTCATGCCGTCCAGGACGTAGATGGTGGCCGGACGATCAGGGCCGAGCGCGGCGCGCAGGGCCTCGCCCTCGGTCAGGCGGGCGACGAAGAAGCTGCGGGCGCCCTCGGCCCACAGGCGGCGGCAGACGGGGCCGGCGCCCAGGCCATAGCCGTCGCCCTTCACGACAGGCGCCGATTCCGCGCCCGGCGCCTGGGCGCGCACGACGCCGTAGTTGTGGGCCAAGGCGTCCAGATCGATCGTCAGGCGCGCGGAGGAAGGGAGAGCCATTGGCGCTCCCTTAGAGGCTAGGCGCGGCGAGGGAAAGCCGGTTCAAGCGCCAGGTCAGTCGCGGCTGTGCTGGTCGTAGCGGTTCGGGTCGCGGGCCAGGTTGCCGAACTTGGTGAGGTCGGAGTTGAAGGCCAGCTTGACGGTGCCGATGGGGCCGTGGCGCTGCTTGCCGATGATCACCTCGGCCTGACCGGCCACCTGGTCCATCTGATCCTGCCAGGTGAGGTGTTCGGGCGTGCCTTCGCGCGGCTCGGTGCGGGAGAGGTAGTATTCCTCGCGGTAGATGAACATCACGCAGTCGGCGTCCTGCTCGATGGAGCCGGATTCGCGAAGGTCGGAGAGCTGGGGCTTCTTGTCCTCGCGGTTTTCCACCTGACGGGAGAGCTGGGCCAGGGCGATGACCGGGACGGCGAGTTCCTTGGCCAGGGTCTTCAGCCCCTGGGTGATGGCGCTGACCTCCTGCACCCGGTTGTCCAGCTTGCCGCCGCCGCCGATGGTGACGAGCTGCAGGTAGTCCACCACGATCAGGTCCAGGCCGACCATGCGCTTGAGGCGCCGCGCGCGGGCGGCCAGCTTGGCCATGGTGATGCCGCCGGTGTCGTCGATATAGAGCGGAGCGTCCTGGATCTCGAGGGCGGCGTCACGCACCCGGCCGAACTCCACGGCGTCGATCTCGCCCTTGCGCAGGCGGTCGCCGGAGACGCCGGAGACCTCGGCCAGCATCCGCATGGCCAGCTGGTCGGCGGACATTTCGAGCTGGAAGAAGGCCACGACGCCGCCGGAGACGGTCTTCTTCGAGCCGTCCGGCTGCGGCTCCCAGGCGTAGTTGCGGGCCACGTGGAAGGCGATGTTCACCGCCAGCGCGCTCTTGCCCATCGAGGGGCGGGCGGCAAGGATCAGCAGGTCGGAGGGGTGCAGGCCGCCGAGCTTGGCGTCCAGGTCGATGAGGCCGGTGGAGAGGCCGGCCAGGCCGCCGTCGCGGCTGTGGGCCTCGGCGGCCATGGTGACGGCGCCGTGCAGGGCCTGGGCCAGGGGCACGAAGCCCTGGCTGGCGCCGCCGCTCTCAGCCAACTGGTAGAGCTGCTGTTCGGCCGCCTCGATCTGGTCGCGGGCCGAGGTCTCCTCGTCGGGGGCGGTCGCGGTGGTGGCGATGTCGCCGCCGATGCGGATCAGGTCGCGGCGCAGGGCTAGGTCGTAGATGGCGCGGGAATAGTCCGGCGCATTGGCGGCGGGCGGCGCGCGGTCCACCAGGTCGGCCAGGTAGCGGATGCCGCCGAGCTCCTCGAAGGCCGGGTCGCGGCCGAATTGCTCGGCCAGCAGGATGGGCTCGGCCAGCTGCCCCTTGCGGACATGGGTCTCGATGGCGGCGTAGAGCCGCGCGTGGAAGGGTTCGTAGAAGTGGCGCGCCTGCAGATAGTCGCCGATCCGCTCAAAGGTGGCGTTGTCATACAGCACAGCGCCCAGCAGGGCCTGCTCGGCCTCGATGTTGGCCGGGGCGTGGGGGATCGCCGTGTCATTGTGGGCGGGGCGGAGATCGAGCGCGGGAACGAGGGCCATGGGTTACCGATAGCTTAACGCGGAGCCCCCGGCAGTGTGGCGAGATAGCCTACGCACAGGAAATCCCGAGGCCTGTGGATGACCGAGGGTCAGTCTAGTGGTCATAAAAATCTAACCCTTGAGTCCGGGCGGTGCTGCGGCGTGGGTGTCGATCGAACGTCCGGTTCTGGGGCGGAGGTTCGCGGTGAGAATCGACCCTGAGCGGATGCTGTCCCTCGCTCATTGCCACGTCTGCTCTGCGCGCCAACAGCGGACGTGGAAACCTGGCCGGAACCGGACCTTCGCCAAACGCTGACGGCAACAACGCATCCCCATCTGGGAGAGTCAGCCAACCCTGGATGTCCGCTCCTCTGAGTCATCTGTGCCAGGCGGGCGAAGCAGGCAGCCAGCAGGGTTCAAACCGCCTTTTGGCCAAGTCCCGCCTTTGTCCGAGTGAGCCGGGCCTTCTTCAAAGCTGCAACGACCGTCTTCAGTTCCGCCTTTACCGCAACGCGCCGCCGCCAAGGACGCCATGAGTCTTTCGGGCCCACCGGGTCGCCGATGTGAAACGTCGCCACCAGTGTGGCCAACGGCTTTAACGGCACGGCTGGGATCGGGCGAAGTCGGCAGTGACCCTCGGCGCGGAGCCGTTCGACTGCAGGGCCAATGCCGCCGGAGATCCGGACGGTTTCGTCAAAAACCGTATCGCCGCAGCCCAGCCAGTGCGAAATCAGCCGGGTGCGCATCGCGCGGATCGCGGCGCGAGATTGTGTCCGGTTTGACCCCGTGGGCTCGATCGACAGATCACATTCGGTGTCGAGACCAAGGGAGCGGTTGTTGACGTTGGCCGATCCAATCCGCAGCAGGACGTCGTCTATGATGGCGAGTTTGGCGTGGACGATAATGGTTCGACCAAGGGTCGTGACCGGACTGTAGATGCGAAAGCGCCCATGTTCATCGGCGGACGTCAGCCGCTTGATGAAGAACGACCGGGTCCGGTCCATTGTCATTTGATCAAAGTAGCTCGGCGCGTGCTCCGTTGAGACAAGGACAACCTCAGGACCGTCAGGCTCGGCTAGCCTTTGGGCGAGCGCCTCGGCTATGACGGAGGACGTGAAATACTGGTTCTCGAGGTAGATGCACGACTTCGCCGCCGCGATGGAAGCCAGGTAGAGGGCTTCGATTTCGCGCACCTGTGGCTCCTTCCGCCAGGCCGACGCCGCCCGAGAGATGCCGACCCGAACGTCTCGGAATTGCGGGATGACCCCTTCAGGCCATGGATCGGTTTCAGGTTGGACATCAGGTAATGGCAGGCGTTCGTCCGTCGCTCGAAACCACCGATCTCGAAAGAGCTCGCCCAGGGCTCCTGCAGCGCGTCCGTCGACCGCGCTCATGACCTCATGGCGTGGGTCGAAACATGGCGGCGCGCCAGGCTTGGCGGCCCGGCGAAGGTTATCGTCCTCGTGATCGCAGGTATCCCATCGATCCGGACCGAAATCGCAGCCACCACAGAAGGCGACCGCGTCATCCACCACAACGACCTTTTGATGATGGCTGGCGCCGACCGGCAGCCTGCCGTCGAGGTGGTAGCGGATCGTCGTGCCCCGAAACTCCTTGGCTGCGCGCTGAGGATAGAAGTCCTGTGTCACCGCGATCGGGAGTGCGGCTTTCCAGCAAAGGATGCGGATGTCGAGTTCAGGGCGTTTGAGCGCTGTAGCCTTCAGGAATTCAGCGATGCGGCCACTGTCGGCGTCGGCGCAATCGATCTGAGGCTCGAAGGCGGTCATGGGGTGGAAGGCCCAGCCCAACACATACACTGAGCGCGTGGCCTTGGAGATGGCCGACATCACCGCTGAGAAGTAGTCTTCCACGTCGACGAACACGGCAGCTCGGGGAGTTGTCTCCGTACGCCAGCAAGTGGTTCCCGGCTTCAATAACATGCGCAGTCTCCCGTGGCGGCTTGCGGCGGAGCCCGCAAGTTTGAACAATATTTCGCGCACAAACCGTCCGCGCCTGCCTCAACGCAAAGCTAAGCTTGAGGCTCCGTCGGCCAGCAGTTCACGAAGCGTCACGGCGTCTCTCAGTGGGCACGGAAACTTACGACGTCGACAACGCGCCAGGAGCAGAAGTTAAGAGGCCGCCGAAGACTCGTCGTTCACGCCTGCCGGGCCGCGGCGCCGCGAACGGAGAGATTCGGTCCCGATTCCAACGCGGAGACTCGACCGCTTGCTGACATTCGGCAGGTCAAGTTGCGAGACGTGTGAGCCTGATTGGACGGATTTCCACATGGTCCTGCGTCCTTGTTGCCTTGGATTCATATGCAACCTAAGACTAGGCGCCAGCGAAGTGTTCCAAGCCAAAGTGTCAGAACATGACTTTCGATACCGGCGTGACCAACGAACGCCTCGGACGTATCGTTGAAGAGGCTGCCAGCGAAGTATACATCTTTTCTGCCGATGATTTTAGGTTTCGGTTAGTCAACAAAGGCGCACGAGAAAATCTAGGATATTCTGATTCGGAAATTTCCGAGCTTACACCTTGGGATTTGAAACCAGAGTTTAGCAAGGATGAGTTTCTATCCTTAATACGTCCGCTTCTTTCCGGGGAGACTGAGCGACTCTATTTCGAGACGGTCCATCGCCGCAAGAATGGCACCGAATACAACGTAGCGGTCCAGCTTCAATTGTTTGAGGAAGATGGCGATTGCGTATTTTACGCAGCCATTCAGGACATCACCGATCAACGGCTTTTGGAGAAAGAAACTCGGGAACTCGCCAGACGTCTTGATGCGATTTTGGACAACACCACGATGTCCGTGTTCGTTATGGATGAGAGGCAACAGTGCATATTCATGAATAGGGCAGCCGAGAAACTCACCGGCTACGCCCTTCATGAAACGACCGGACGCCCGCTTCATGATGTGATCCATCACACCTACCCAGACGGTCGCCCTTTTCCGATTTCAGAATGCGCCATCGACCGAGCCTTCCCGCAAAATGCCGGGACGCAGGGGGAAGAGGTTTTCGTTCACAAGGACGGGTCCTTTTACCCCGTCGCCTTCACCGCCAGCCCGATCCGAAACGATGAGGCCCAGGTCGTTGGAACGATCATTGAGGTGCGCGAAATCAGTGAGGAAAAGCGCAATGAGGAAGCCCGCAAGCTGTTGATGCATGAGGTCGATCACCGCGCGCGCAACATCCTCTCAATCGTGCAATCGCTCACACGCCTTACCGCTGCCGACGATCTGGAAACCTACAAGGAAGTCCTCGCGGGCAGGATCAACGCCCTCGCTCGCGCTCAGACGTCTTTGGCAGATCGTCGTTGGGAAGGAGGACGGCTGGAAGATGTGGTCAGACAGGAGTTGGAAGCCCTCTGCACTAAGGACTCCATCGAAGTCAGAGGTCCAGAGGTCGCGCTTTCGCCAGAGCAGGTGCAGCCCATCAGCATGCTTCTCCATGAGCTGGCGACCAATGCGAACAAGTATGGGGCGTGGAGCCGTGTCGATGGGCGCGTGTCGGTCACTTGGACGCTCGCAGAGCGTCAAGTGATACTTCAATGGCGGGAGACGGGGGGACCAAAAGTCGTGGCGCCGACGCGAGAAGGCTTTGGGTCGCTTCTAAAATCCAGCGTTGTTCGTCAAATCAAGGGAACTATTACCCGAACCTGGGAGCCTGCAGGGCTTGTTGTCGAGGTCGCGTTCCCGCTCTGAAAGCCGGCAGAGCCAACGCCGCTGTCCATCCTTCACACCCATTGGGAATGTCGGCTCATCGCGATGCGGCGATCGTAATCCTCGGGTCCTAGCGTTCCATGGTCGCGTGGGCGCCAAGCGCCAAGTTTTGGCCACTAGCCGATTCCGGAGCAAAACAGAAACGGCGCGGAACCAAGGTCCCGCGCCGCGTCCAGTTTCGATCGATTGAGCCTGAGCGTGTCACCCCGCTCAAGTCTTGATCCAGAGCTCTCTTGGTGGGGCAGATATTGAATCTGCCTCGTCAATGGCTCCGGGCTCAGCTCTCGACGTAGTCGCCTTCGTGCGAACCGGCGCCGCCTTCGAGCATGTCCTGGGCGGCTTCCTCGGCCGCGACGCGATCCTCCTCGAATTGCGAGTTGACCACGTCCTCGCCGCGGGCTTGGCGCTCGGCCTCGTCCTGGCTGCGGGCGATGTTCAGGGTCACCGACACGATGACTTCGGCGTGCAGGACGACCTTCACCGGGTGGAGACCCAGGGTCTTGATCGGCTTGTCGAGGGCCACCATCGAGCGTTCCAGCTTGCCGCCGGCCGCATTGACGATGTCGGCGACGTCACGGCCGGAGACCGAACCGTAGAGCTGGCCGCTTTCGCCCGCCTGACGGATCAGGATGTAGGACGTGCCGTCCAGGTTCTCACCGGTCTTGCCGGCTTGTTCCTTGGCCTTCTGGTTGCGGGCCTCGATATCGGCGCGCTGGCCTTCGAAGACCTTCAGATTGGCGGCGTTGGCGCGGAGCGCCTTTTGACGGGGCAGGAGGAAGTTGCGCGCGTAGCCGTCCTTGACGGTGACCACATCGCCCAGAAGACCCTTGCCTTCGACGCGTTCGAGCAGAATGACTTTCATGTGCCTGTGCTCCCTACTTCACGACGTAGGGGAGAAGGGCCAGGAAGCGGGCGCGCTTGATGGCCTTGGCCAGTTCGCGTTGCTTCTTGGCCGAAACCGCGGTGATGCGCGAGGGCACGATCTTGCCGCGTTCGGAGACGTAACGCTGCAGCAGCTTCACGTCCTTGTAGTCGATCTTCGGCGCGCCGGCGCCCGAGAACGGGCAGACCTTGCGGCGACGGAAGAAGGGGCGGCGCTGGCCACCGGCGGCGGGCGCGCCGGCGGTGGTGGCTTCGGAGGTTTCGTCGGTCATGTGATGATCCTCCCTTTCTTAGGAAGCTTGGAAGCTGTCTTCGCGGCGCGGTTCGCGCTCACGATCGCGGTCACGACGGGCCAGGACCGGCGAGAGCTCAAGGTCGAGCTCCTCGACGCGGACCGTCAGGTGACGCAGCACATCTTCGTTGAGGGACAGCTGGCGTTCCATTTCCTTCACCGCCGCCGGGGGGGCGTCGATGGAGATCAGGGAGTAGTGGCCCTTGCGGTTCTTCTTGATGCGATAGGTCAGGTTGCGAAGGCCCCAGTACTCGATCTTCGCGACCACGCCGCCACCCTCTTCGATGAGGGCCTTGATCTGGTCATTGAGGGCTTCGGCTTGTTGCGGCGAGATATCCTGCCGCGAAATAACGACGTGCTCGTAGAGCGCCATGTTTTCCTTCTTCCGTTGTGGAGGCGGCGCGTTCGCCGGCGGAAGTCCGGCGAAAACGATGGATCTCAATGCGGCGCGCGGGAGGTTCCCGCGCCTTTTACGTTCCGACTTGAGACCGCCGTCCGTGAAGAGGCGGGCAAATACGGGAAAAGGGCTTGTTTCGCAAGGCGTTTCCGCCTGAGCGGCTCGCCGGCGTCGCCGTGGGGAGCTGTTGGCTCCCGTTGAACGTCCGCGCGTCGGCTGGCGGCTAAGGACGCGCGGGGGAGATCCAGGCCCGGGCTGCGCGCGACCAACGAGCTAACCGTGAAGCGACGCCGGTCGGTCAAACAAGCCTGAGACGGCTTGTCAGGGCCGCGAACCTACCGCAGCTTGCGGGAGCAATCAGGGGTTGATCATGCGGCTGTCTCATATCATTTCGTCGGCGCTCGCCGCTCTCTTCCTTGCCGTATCGCTTCCAGCGATGGCCGCTGAAGCTAGCCCGACGCCTCAGCCCAGCAAGGAGGCGATGGAACTGGCCCATCGGCTCATCGTCGCCATGCGCATGGAGGAGATGATGAGCAACGCCATAAAGGGAATGGCTCCCAGCATGCTCGACCAGGCGAATATGTTCCCGGGGGCGCTTCCAGAGAAAGAGCGGGTGGCGATCGCCAAGGACGTCACGGAGTCCATGCACGCCTTGATGAGCAAGATGGCAGTTCTCATGAATGAGAAGGGTCCTGCGATGTACGCCGCAACATTCACCGAAGCGGAGCTGCGGGATATGGTCGCCTTCTATGAGAGCCCTACGGGGCAGGCGACGCTGACGAAGATGCCGCAGCTGATGAGTCAGATGACCCCGATGATCACGCAGCTCATGCCCGCGTATCAGGCGGATCTGCTCGGACGTCTTTGCGCGAGGGAGAAGCGATACTGCCGACTGGCCAAACCGAAGCCAGCCGGCGGCGCGTCCTAGCGCCTACTTCTTCTGCTTGGCCTTCCACGCCTTCAGCGCGCCGAGGGTCTGGCTGACGTGGTCGTCGGCCTTGAGGTTGTCGTAGGCCAGCAGCACCGTGCCGTCGGGCGCGATGACATAGGA
>NZ_JBBKVV010000174.1:0-29328 GCF_037968635.1 Phenylobacterium sp. | reverse complement strand
GACCTGGGCGACGGGGCCGGCCGGCTTGGGCTTGGCCTTGCGCTTGGGATGGGGGCTGGGGGTGATCGTCGGCTTGGCCCAGCCGGCCTTGTAGACCGTCTTGGGTTTGGCGGGCATGCCGTCATCGGGACCGGTGTGGTGGCCCGCGCCGGGCGCGGTGCGGCCCCGGCGCAGGGCATCGCCGCCGGAGTGGGTGGCGATGGGCTTGGCGAACTGGGCGCGGTCCCCGGTGGGCAGGTTTCCGGGCGCGATATGGTCGGCGAACTGCTCGCGCACCACGCGGGGGCCGACCTCCTCGATCTCGCCGACCCCGAGGGTCCCGAGCGCCAGGGGCCCGTAGGACATGCGGATCAAGCGGTTGACAGTGAGGCCCAGGGCCTCCAGCACGCGGCGGACTTCGCGGTTCTTGCCCTCGGCAAGGGTCAGGGTGATCCAGACGTTGGCGCCCTGCCCCCCCTCCTTGACCTTGTCCAGATGGGCCTCGATGGCGCCGTAGCTGACGCCTTCGACGGTGATGCCGTCCCTCAGGCTGTCGAGCTTCTCCTGGGTGACGCGGCCCCGGGCGCGAGCCCGGTAGCGACGCACGATGCCGCTGGAGGGCAGCTCCAGGGCGCGGGCCAGGCCGCCGTCATTGGTCAGCAGCAGTAGGCCCTCGGTGTTGATGTCGAGGCGACCCACTGAGATCAGGCGCGGCAGGGCCTTGGGCAGGGCGTCGAACACCGTGGGGCGTTCCTGGGTGTCCTTGTGGGTGGTCACCAGGCCGACGGGCTTGTGATAGCGGAACAGGCGGGCGGGCTCGGCCGCCTGGACCAGGGCGCCGTCGACGGTGAGCACGTCGTCGGGCTCAACCTTGGTGGCCGGTGTCGTCACCTGCACGCCGTTGACGAACACGCGGCCGGCCTCGATCAGCCGTTCCACCTCGCGGCGCGAGGCCACGCCGGCGCGCGCCATCGCCTTGGCGATACGTTCGCCGCCTTGACCTGCGGGGTCGTCCTGGGTGTCTTGGGGATCGTGGACCATGATTTTCGCACCATGCGCATCGCGCTTGAAGCGGCGCAAGCCGCAGCCGACCGTGGCGAGACCCCGGTGGGCGCCGTGGTGGTCGATCCCGTGTCCGGCGAGGTGATCGCAACCGGGGCGAACCAGCCTATCGGCGCCCATGATCCCACGGCCCATGCCGAGATCGTGGCGCTGCGGGCGGCGGCGCAAAAGCTGGGAAACTACCGGCTGACGGGGTTGACCCTGGTGGTGACTCTGGAACCCTGCGCCATGTGCGCCGGGGCCATCAGCCACGCCCGGATCGGCCGGGTGGTGTTCGGGGCCGACGACGCCAAGGGCGGGGCGGTGGCGCATGGCCCCAGATTCTTCGAACAACCCACCTGCCACTGGCGGCCCGAGGTGACAGGCGGCGTGCTGGCGCAGGAGAGCTCGGCGATGCTGAAGGGCTTCTTCCGGGCGCGGCGAAAAAAGGGAGAGACGACATGATGCTGGCGATTCTGGCGGCGGCGGTGATCGCCGCACCCGCCGACCTGACCTGGATGGCTGGGTCCTGGACGCACGAGAAGGACGGCGTGGTGACGCGGGAGACCTGGCTTGCGCCCCTGGGCGGGGCGATGTCCGGGGCGGGTCAGACCAACCGGCCGGGCAAGGCCGCGCGCGCGGAATTCATGACCATCACGGTGGAGCCGGCCGGCCTGACCTTCACCGCCCATGTGCAGGGCCAGGCGCCGACACCCTTCGTGGCCATCGCGAGCGATCCCGGCAGCGCGGTCTTCGAGAACAAGGCCCACGATTTCCCGCAGCGGGTCATGTACCGCCGCTGCGGCGAGAACCTCTGCGCCGGGATCGAGGGCCTGGTCGGCGGCAAGCCGCGCGCCGAGCACTGGACGTATCGGCGGGTCGCGCCCGCGGACTAGCTTGTCAGGCGGCCGGCGCGGTTCGATGATGCGGGATAATTAAATCATAGGGAGAACGACCATGGGACTTCTTGATGGGAAGGTGGCGATTGTCACGGGCGCCGGCGGCGGTCTGGGTGAGGCCTATGCCAAGCTGTTCGCCAAGGAGGGCGCCAGCGTCGTCGTGAACGACCTGGGCGGCAGCCGCGACGGCTCCGGGAACGGGACCAGCGCTGCGGCGCAGAAGGTGGTCGACGAGATCATCGCGGCCGGCGGCAAGGCCGTGGCCAACGGCGACGATGTGTCGACCATGGAAGGCGGCGAGAACATCGCCAAGACCGCGCTGGATAACTTCGGGCAGATCGACATCCTGGTCTGCAACGCCGGCATCCTGCGCGACAAGACCTTCGCCAACACCTCCGAGGCCGATTGGGACCTGGTGGTGAAGGTGCACCTGAAGGGCACCTACTGCTGCACCATGCCGGTCTGGAAGTGGATGAAGGACAACGGCAAGCCCGGCGCCATCGTCATGACCAGCTCCACCTCGGGCCTCTACGGCAATTTCGGCCAGTCCAACTACGGGGCGGCCAAGGCCGGCATCTACGGCTTCATGCGCGTGCTCTCCATCGAGGGGCGCAAGTACGGCATCCGGGTCATGGGCCTGGCGCCGGGCGCCTTCACCCGCATGACGTCGGATCTGCCGGGTCGCCAGGGCAAGGAGCCGGACGCCATGAGCCTGCCGGAGAACATCGCGCCGGGCGTGCTCTACATGGTCTCCGACCTCGCCGCCGACCACACCGGCAAGGTGCTGGGGGTCTCCTCGCGCGGCGTGCGCGAGATCAAGATGCTGCAGACCGACGGCTTCAACCCGGGCAAGCCCTACACCGCCCAGGACGTCGCCGACCACGCCAAGGACGTGTTCTTCCCCGCAGCGGAAGAGAAGACGGCGGCCAGCGCCTAGGCGCCCCGCGCGCCCATCGCCAGCCGCAGGATCGCCTGCTGCTCCAGCGACAGGGTGGTGAGCGCGCGAGAGATCGGGACCAGGCGCGAGCCGGTCTCGATCTCGCCTGCCCGCTTCAGACTGCTGCGCCGGTAGTCGCCCGCCTCGCCGACGAACAGCAGATGCAGGAAGTCGGGATAGGGGTAGCGGTAATTTTCGGGTCGCGCCGACAGGTGGCGGAAGCAGATCATCGCGAAGAGGCAGGGACTGGGCACGGACCAGCCGCACTCCTCCCGCAGTTCACGCGCCAGGGTCTGACCGATAGTCTCGCCGGGCTCCATACGGCCGCCGGGCATGACGTGGCTGTCGATGCCGTCGTCCACCACCACGACCTTTGTGTCCTTGAACACCACGCCGCGCACAGAGGTGACGAGGTCGGCGGGCGGGGGTTCGGTGCAGGGGAAGACCCGCACCGACAGATGAATCTGCGCGCCCCACCGAGCCTCGCCCTGATAGCTGGGCGTGCGGCCCGCGATGAGGGTGTCGAACACCCCTAGGCCTCGAAGGCCGCCAGCCTTGTATCCAGCCCATCCCGCACCGCGGGCCACTCGTCCTTCAGTACCGAGAAGATGCAGGTGTCGCGCACGCGGCCGGTCCAGGTGACGCGGTCCTGACGCATGATTCCTTCGAGCTTGCCGCCGAGCTTCAGGACGGCGGCGCGGCTGCGGGCGTTGATGGCGTCGACGCGGAACACCACGCGGCGCGCGCCGTCGCCGAAGGCCTGGCCCATCATCAGCCGCTTGGCCGCCGGGTTCACCGCCCCGCCGCGATAGTCGGGATGGTAGTAGGTGCCGCCGATCTCCAGGCTGGCGTTGGGCAGGTCGTAGGAGGAGTAGCAGGTGAGGCCGACGCAGCGGCTGTCCACCACCACCGCCCAATGGATCGAGACCCCCTTGGCCTGGTTGGCGTGCATCTGGGTCCACTGGGGGTCGAAGTGCTCCCCGGCCATGGAATAGGGATAGAGGTCGGTCCAGACCGGGGGGTCGGCGTCGCAGGCGGCCCGCAGGTCTTCCTTGTGGGCTTGCGTGAACGGCTCCAGCCGCACGAAGCGGTTCTCCATCACCCGGGTCGGATCGACTTTCATGAGCCCCTCGCAAACAGCAGCGCCGACTGGACGAGGTACACCGCCGCGACGCCGGTGAAAATCCAGCGCCGCCAGGCGCGGAAGCCCTGGTCGGTCAGTTTGTCGAGAACGCGGGCGCCGAGGGTGACGCCGACGACGGCGAGCGCGCAGGCGCTGACGAGCAGCCAGGGCGGCGCGAAGCCGCCGCCGCCCGCCATCAGGATCGCCCCGCCGTAGAACAACACCTTGGACAGGTGACTGAACATCTGCAGGGCGGCCTTGGTGGACAGCACCTGGTGGCGGGTCAGCGCGCTGCGCACCAGGAAGAGATCGGCCAGGGGCCCGGAGATGCCGGAGGTCAGCGCCATGGCGGTGGAGAGCACGCCCGCCAGCACCGCGTGGCTGGGGCGGGCGGCGTCCAGAGGGCTGTAGCGCTCCGGGACCCAGATCAGGATCGGCAGCAGGCCGAGGGCCAGATAGACCACCGCCTTGCTGGGCACGTACGAGACCACCGTGAAGGCGGCCATCGTGGCTGTCGCGCCGACGGCGTAGAACCCCACCACCTTCCATACGATGTGCCGGAGATGGAGCACGATGCGCGAGGCGTTCGACGCCATCTGCACCAGGCCGTGGATGGCCAGCGCCGCCGGGACCGGCAGCAGGGCGGTGAGCAGACCCATCAGGATCAGCCCGCCCGCCATGCCGAAGACGCCCGAGAGGGTGGCGGTGGCCAGGACCGCCGCCAGGATCAGGGCGCCCAGCCAGGCGCTCAAGGGGCGCTCAGGAACAGCTGTCCGGCCTGGACCAGATACAGGATCCCCACCGCCGTCACGATCAGTCGGGTGTAGCGCTTGAAGTTGATGTCGGTGAGCTTGTCGAGAATTCGCCCCCCCGCCACCGTGCCCAGCATCGAGAGCGGCACGGCCAGCGCGAATAGCCACAGCGGCGGCATGGCCGCGCCGTCATGGGTGCGCAGCATCAGCCCGCCATAGACGATGATCTTGGCCAGGTGGGCGAAGACCTGGGTCGCGGCCTTGGTGGCGACGATGACGTGGCGGGTGAGCGCCGTGCGGACGAAGAAGATGTCCAGCAGCGGCCCGGCCACCCCGGCCGTCAGGTTCACTCCGGTCACCAGGATGCCTGAGAGGAGGGCCTGGCCCGGCCGCGCGGCGTCCAGCTTGATCCAGTCCTGGGGCAGCCAGAGCAGGCCCGGCAGCAGGCCCATGAACAAGAAGAGGAAGGGCTTGGACGGCGTCAGCGCGATCAGCGACATCGCGGTCCCGGCGATCAGCGAACCCAGGGCGTAGAGGGCCACGATCCGCCAGGCGACATGCTTGCGGTGCAGGATGGCCCGCCAGCCGTTGGCGACCAGCTGCAGCAGGCCGTGGGTGACGAAGGCCGCAGAGACGGGGAGGACGAGCGCCAGCCCCCCCATCAGGACAAGGCCGCCGGCCATGCCGAACACCCCCGACAGGGTGGCGGTCACGAACGCCAGAACCGTGATGAAGAGGGCTGCGAGAGCGCTCATGGGGTCGTCCTCCGGTTGCGCCGGCTTCGTCGAGCGGGACACAGGCCCCCTCCGATCGCCGGACAGCTGCGCATCGTGCGCGGAATGTGCGGGTCCGCCCGCTCACCCTCCGGAGGAAGGCGCTGTGCTCTCAAACGTCCGCCGGTCGCGGCGAGGACGGAGCCTGGGGATCTCGCTCTGGCGGATCGACCCCGGCTCTCGGGGAGCAAGGGAGGGTCTACACCCGAACAAGCGGAGCCGTCGAGAGGGTGGATCGCGCACCACCACCCGGCCTAGGCTAAGCCAGATGAAGGATGCCCCTGTAGATTTGAACCGCGATCCCGCCGGGTGGGCCGCCGCCCTGCTGACGCGACACGGCCTCAAGGGCGGACCGCTCCAGCCCATGGCCGGCTGGTCCAATGAGATTTGGGCAAGCGAGACCTACGTGGTGCGGATCGCCTCGGGCCGGTTCGAGGGATCGCTCAGCCATGAGGCCGGCGTGCTGCGGGCTCTCCGGGACTTGCCCTGCCCCCGCGTGGTGGCGACCGGCCAAATGGAGGATCGGGAGTGGATGATCCAAACCCGGTTACCTGGCGCAAACCTGATGCAGCTCTGGCCCGGCCTGGATGTGGTGGAGCGTGAACGGGCTGTGAGGTCGTTGGCCGAGACCTTGCGTGGGCTCCATGCGACGCCGCTGTCGCCGGACCTGCGGGAGCCGCCCTGGCGGGCGGCGAGCCTGGAACCGGGTGGCGACCCATCTCGAGCCTTGCGCGTGCAACCGGCGCATTACCGCCGACTGATCGACGCCAATCTTGAACGAAACACCGCGCCAGCCGCCCTGTTGGAGATGACCAGCGACTTCATCGCGGCACGACTTGGCGGCTTCGCGACCAGCGACGATGTGCTGACGCACGGAGATCTCTCCTTCGCCAATGTGATCTGGGACGGCGACCGGGCGGCCCTCGTGGATTTCGAGAGCGCTGGCGCGGCGCCGCCGGATCGGGAGCTAGACGTGCTGTTGAGGTTCCTGGAAGCGCCGGAGGTCTTCAGTCCAGGCTCTGCCGAAGGGTCAGCCGCCCTCTACGCTCCCGTAGCCGGATGGCTGCGCGACGCCTATCCCGAACTGTTCGCCTGCCCACACCTTGCCGAGCGGCTGGAGGTCTATGACGCCCTCTGGGAACTGGTGCAGCTGATGAACTATCCAGCAGACCATCCCCGCGACACAGCGGGGCGGCTGGAGGCCATCGTGACGGGCCGAGCACGGCGGCTCTAGAAATTCAGGCCTCAGCCCTCGCGGTTTCCGCCACCCGGTCGAGAGGCGGCCGTAGCCGTTCGTCAGCCGCCAACAACTCCGCGAGTTCCGCCATCGCCGCCTCGTCCGCCCGGCTGGAGATGTCCGCCAGCCGGTCGATCAGCGCGGTCTCCGCCATCCCCGCCTCGTCGGTGGCCAGGCCGTACCAACCCCAGGGGAGGAGTTCGATGTTCTGGAGGGCGGCGAGGTCCTGGAAGATGTCGCCATAGACCTCCACCAGGCCCCACATCTCGGTACCCGACACGCCGAAGCTCATGGGGTCGGCGCCCTGCCGACAGGCGCGCCAGGCGTCACCGCCCACCAGGAAGCGGTCGCGGGGCACGTCGAGGGGATCGAGGGTGAGGTTGAAGAGCTTGCGCTGCAGGTCATCGACCTGGGAATCCACCAGCACCCAGCGGGCCCCGTCCCAGTACTCGCCGACCCAGTGGTCGAAGTGCTTGCCGGGCTCGAAATAGTTGGCGAAGCCGCAGCGGACCCGGGCGGCGAAACCCTTCCGGCGCATGACGGCGGCGAACAGGGTGGCGAAGTGGCGGCAGACGCCCACGACCCGATGCTCGGGCGCGCGGACCTCGGTGATCGGCCGGTCGTGCAATCGCATCCCCTGGCGCAGCATGGCGGCGGTCCCGTGCAGCTGCTTTTCGTCGGCGCGTCCGGGGGCCAGGGTGACGCCATAGGCGCCGGTCAGGCCCTCGTGGATCAGCAGGCCGTGGACGAAGGCGGCGACGGCGCCGACCTCAGCGGGCAGACCGTCGATCTCGGCTTCGAAGTCGCCCAGGCCGGTGAAGACGCCAGGGGTGCGGTAGCCGTCGAGGAAGCTGTTGTGGGTCATGGGCCGAGCATAGCCCCTGCCCGATCCGTGGCCAGTTTTTAGGCCTATCCGCCAAAGCACAGGCAGGTCGCCGAAAAGGGGCGCGGCCGCACGCTGGCGGTTGGCGCGCAGCCGGCGTCGTCCCTAGGCGTGGAAGGGTTCAGAGTTCAGGGAAGGCGCCCCATGGAAGAAGCTGGAAAAACGACGCGGCGGCAGTTGCTGTCGACCATCGGGATGCTGGGCGGGTCGGCCCTGATGTACAACATGATGACCACCCTCGGTTACGCCGCCGAGAGCCAGTTCACGGGGCCACCCAAGCTGTCGGGCGCGCGAAAAGGCGCCTCGGTGATCGTGCTGGGGGCGGGTCTGGCCGGGATGCTGGCGGCCTATGAGCTGACCAAGGCGGGCTACAAGGTCACCGTGCTGGAATACCAGAACCGCGCCGGGGGCCGGAACTGGTCGGTCTATGGCGGCGACACCATCACCGAGATGGGCGGGGCGACCCAGAAGGTGGGCTTCGCCGACGGCAATTACCTGAACCCGGGACCCTGGCGCATCCCGCACAATCACCGGACCCTGCTGCACTACTGCAAGGCCTTCAATGTCGAGCTGCAGCCCTTCGTGCAGTTCAACCACAACGCCTATGTCCACAACACCGAGGCGTTCGGCGGCAAGCCGCAGCGGTTCAAGTCCCTGGCCGCGGACTTCGAGGGCAATGTCGCCGAACTGCTGGGCAAGGCCATCGACCAGAAGGGCCTGGACGCCAGCGTCACCGCGGAGGACCGCGACCGCCTGAAGGAGGCCCTGCGCGAGTGGGGCATGCTGGACGGCGACATGAAGTACGCCAAGAACCTGCGCTCGTCGGAGCACCGCGGGTTCGCGCGCAATCCCGGCGGTGGGGTGGGCGGGGCGCCCTCGCCCTCGGATGTCTTCGCCCTGAAGGACGTGCTGGACTCCAAGATCTGGCGGAACATGTCGTTCTTCATGAACGAGGAATTCCAGACCACCATGTTCCAGCCGGTGGGGGGCATGGGCATGATCGGCAAGGCGTTCGCCAAGCAGGTCCAGCCGCTGATCACCTACAACGCCAAGGTCACCAAGATCGACCAGGCCAAGAAGGGCGTCACGGTCACCTACAGCGACACCGGGACCGGCGTGGTGACGGAGGCCAAGGCCGACTGGTGCGTCTGCACCATCCCGCTGACGGTGCTGAGCCAGATCGAAAACAACATGTCGGAGAAGATGAACGCGGCTATCGCCGCGGTGCCCTACTCCAACTCCGTCAAGATCGGCCTGGAGATGAAACGGCGGTTCTGGGAGGAGGACGCGGCCATCTATGGCGGCCACTCCTTCACCAACCAGGAGATCGGCCTGGTCTCCTACCCCAACAACAACTTCCTGCAGGATGGCCCGGCCGTGCTGCTGGGCGCCTTCGCCAGCGGGATGAGCGGCTATCACCTGGCCGGCATGACGCCACAGGAGCGGATCGAGGCGGCCCTGGCCCAGGGGTCGGTCTTCCACCCCGAGAGCTACCGCAAGGAGTTCTCGAACGGCGCCTCGGTGGCCTGGAACCGCGTGCCCTGGATCCTCGGCTGCTGCGCCCGCTGGACCGAGGAGACGCGGGCCGCCCACTACCAGGACCTGGTGGCCCTGGACGGCCGCGTGGTGCTGGCCGGCGAGCACGCCTCCTACGTCGGCTGCTGGATGGAGGGCTCCCTGCTCTCCTCCCTCGACGCCATCACCCGTCTGCACAAGCGCGCGCTGGAGGCCTGAGCATGAAGATGATCACCAAGCTCGCCCTGGCGGCGGCCCTGTCGCTCGCAGCGCCGGCCGTCGCCGACGAACCCGGCCCCGGGGGCGGCAAGCCCCCCGTGCCGAAGACCGGACAGGAGGTCTATCAGACGGTCTGCCAGACCTGCCACATGGCCGACGGCAAGGGCGCGGTGGGGGCCGCCGTCTTCCCGTCCCTGGCCGGCAACCCGAAGATGAAGATGGCGGCCTATCCCATCGTGATGGTCACCAAGGGCCGGGGCGGCATGCCCTGGTTCAGCGACATGCTGAGCCCCGAACAGACGGCGGCGGTGATCACCTATGTCCGCACCAATTTCGGCAACAACTATCCCGAGCCGGTGACCGCCGAGGACGTCAAGCGCCTGTCGCCGCCGCCCGCAGCCGCGGGCCACTAACGAAAAGAGGCGGGGACCTTCGCCCCCGCCTCTCGATCGGTTCGTCGATGTCGCCGAACAACTAGTTCCGGAAGACCGCCGCGTTCGACGGATCGTGCGGCATCTCGCGGTACTGGCGCAGCTCGTTGCGGCCCACGACCATGTGGTGGACTTCATCGGGGCCGTCGGCGATCCGCAGGGTGCGGGTCGAGGTGTACATGCGGGCCAGCGGTGTGTGCTGCGACACGCCGAGCGCGCCGTGCATCTGGATCGCCTCGTCGATGATCTGGCAGACCCGTTCCGGCACCATGGCCTTGACCATGTGGATCCAGACGCGGGCTTCCTGATTGCCCAGGACGTCCATGGCCTTGGCGGCCTTGAGCACCATCAGGCGCATAGCCTCGATGTCGATGCGGGCGCGGCTGATCTTCTCGACATTGCCGCCGAGCTGGATGATCGGCTTGCCGAAGGCTTCGCGGCTCAGGCCACGGGTGACCATCAGATCCAGGGCCTTCTCGGCCTGGCCGATGGCGCGCATGCAGTGGTGGATCCGGCCGGGGCCGAGGCGCAGCTGGCTGATCTCGAAACCGCGGCCCTCGCCCAGCAGCATGTTCGACGCCGGCACGCGGACGTTGTCGAAGATGATGTGCATGTGGCCGTGCGGCGCGTCGGGATCGCCGAACACATTCATGGGGCCGACGATCTTCACGCCGGGCGCGTCGGTGGGAACCAGGATCTGCGACTGGCGCAGGTTGGGCGGGCCGTCCGGGCTGGTCTGGACCATGGTGATCATGATCTTGCAGCGGGGGTCGCCGGCGCCGGAGATGTAGTGCTTCTCGCCGTTGATGACGTACTCGTCGCCCACCAGCGTGGCGCGGGTGTTGACGTTCTTGGCGTCTGACGAAGCGGCGTTGACCTCGGTCATGGCGAAGGCCGAGCGGATCTTGCCGGCCAGCAGAGGCTCCAGCCACTGCTTCTTCTGCTCAGGGGTGCCGACACGTTCCAGCACTTCCATGTTGCCGGTGTCGGGCGCGGCGCAGTTCATGGTCTCCGAGGCCATCGGGTTCTTGCCCAGCTCGACGGCGATATAGGCGTAGTCGAGGTTGGACAGGCCCTCGCCGGTCTCGGCGTTGGGCAGGAAGAAGTTCCACAGGCCCTCGGCCTTGGCCTTGTCCTTGGCCTTCTCAAGGCATTCCAGCTGACCGGGCGCATAGCTCCAGATGTCGGCCTTGCCGGCGCCGAGGCGATGGAATTCCTCGCTCATCGGCTGGACGGTTTCCTTGATGAAGCGGCGCACATGCTCCAGCAGCGGCAGGGCCTTGGCCGACATCCGCAGGTCGTTGAGCTCGTCCATCGGGTTCAGCTTGAAGCTGGACTGGGCCTTGTCCTGGGTCTCGCTCATCGGGTCTCTCCTGCGAATTTGTTGATTGTCGTCAGCTTTGGCGCACTTTGCGGCAAAATCAAACAAGCGTTTCAATTTACAGCGTCAGGCTGAGGCGTGGCGGACCGCCTCGATATTGTGGCGATCCAGATCAAGGACGGAGGCGCCGTAGTCGCTGGGGTGATAGCGCCCGCGCAGGCCAGGCGGGCCGTTGTCGCGGCCGCCGGCGGCCAGGGCGGCGGCGTGGTCAGCGACCTTCAGGCTCACATGGTCCAGCATCGGCGTCCCTCCTCGGGCTTTCCAGAGGCTAGGACGCCGGGCCGGATTGGCAATCCCTACTTGGAGGGCAGCTTGTCGGCGCCTTCGCAGGCGGCGGAGATCAGGGCCTTGTTGTCGGCTCCATCGGCCTTCTTAGGCGTGGCCTCGCGCCAGGTGTCGGAGAGCACCAGGGGCTTGGACGGAGAATAGGAGCCGATCGTGATCAGGGTCTTGGCCTTGCAATCGACGCCCACGACGCTACCGACCCCGTCTGCGGCGCCGGGGGCGCTGGGGCCTACCCGCGGCGTGGCGCCGGCCTTGCCGATGGCCTGCAGCACCACGACCTTGCCGGACGCGGAGTCGCGGTAGGAATAGTCGGCGTCATAGGACCACTGCAGCCCGTTGTCGGTGGGCGTGGTGTAGGGCGTCCAGGTCTCGGCGCTGGCGACGGACGCCACGGCCATGGCGGACAGAGCGGCGAACGCGAAGATGCGGCGCATGGATAATCTCCTGGGACTTTAGGTTTCTTCCCTCGCACGAACCCTTATCTGGACGGTCCCCCAGGGGCCAAGCGGATTCGCCCGCTGACCCATTTCAGCTCCAGTCACGCTTGACTCCAGGCCCCTCCGACCCTACCTCCCGCCCGTCGTTAGCACTCAGGGGCCACGGCTGCTAACGGTCGGCCCCCTGTGCGACGCAATCCATTCAACCGTTCCGAACGGAGAGAAAAAGACATGGCGTTTCGTCCCCTGGGAGACCGCGTGCTGATCAAGCGCGTCGAAGAAGAAGAGAAGACCAAGGGCGGGATCATCATTCCCGACACCGCCAAGGAAAAGCCGCAGGAAGGCGAAGTCGTCGCCGTCGGCCCCGGCGCCCGCGATGACAGCGGCAAGATCCAGCCCCTGGACGTGAAGCCGGGCGACAAGATCCTGTTCGGCAAGTGGTCGGGCACCGAAGTGAAGATCGACGGTCAGGACCTCCTGATCATGAAGGAAAGCGACGTCCTGGGCGTGGTCGAATAACCACCTCCTCCGCTCTCCTCCCTTCCATAACATTCTGAAAGAGCTGAACAAAAATGGCCGCTAAAGACGTCTATTTCGCCTCCGACGCGCGCGATCGCATGCTGCGCGGCGTCAATGTCCTCGCCAACGCCGTGAAGGTGACCCTGGGTCCCAAGGGCCGCAACGTGGTCATCGAGAAGTCCTTCGGCGCCCCGCGCTCCACCAAGGACGGCGTGTCGGTCGCCAAGGAAATCGAACTGGCTGACCGCTTCGAGAACCTCGGCGCGCAAATGATCCGGGAGGTCGCCTCCAAGACCAACGACAAGGCCGGCGATGGCACCACCACCGCCACCGTCCTGGCTCAAGCCATCGTCGTCGAGGGCCTGAAGGCCGTCGCCGCCGGCATGAACCCGATGGATCTGAAGCGCGGCGTCGACAAGGCCGTCACCAAGGTGCTGGCCGACATCAAGGCCTCGGCCAAGAAGGTCACCACCAACGCCGAGATCGCCCAGGTCGGCACCATCTCGGCCAACGGCGACACCGAAGTCGGTGAGAAGATCGCCAACGCGATGGCCAAGGTCGGCAACGAAGGCGTCATCACGGTTGAAGAAGCCAAGACCGCCGAGACCGAACTCGACGTCGTCGAAGGCATGCAGTTCGACCGCGGCTACCTGTCGCCCTACTTCATCACCAACGCCGACAAGATGGAGGTCGAACTCGAAGAGCCTCTGATCCTGCTCTACGAAAAGAAGCTGACCTCCCTGCAGCCCCTGCTTCCGGTCCTGGAAGCCGTGGTCCAGTCGGGCCGTCCCCTGCTGATCATCGCCGAGGACGTCGAGGGCGAAGCCCTGGCCACCCTGGTGGTCAACAAGCTGCGCGGCGGTCTCCGCGTCGCCGCCGTCAAGGCGCCGGGCTTCGGCGATCGCCGCAAGGCCATGCTGGAAGACATCGCCATCCTGACCGGCGGTGAACTGATCAGCGAAGACCTGGGCATCAAGCTTGAGAACGTCGGCCTGGAAATGCTGGGCAAGGCCAAGAAGGTCACCATCACCAAGGACGACACCACCATCGTCGACGGCATCGGCGCCAAGGACGCGATCGAAGGCCGCATCGGCCAGATCAAGCGCCAGATCGAAGACACCACGAGCGACTACGACAAGGAAAAGCTGCAGGAACGTCTGGCCAAGCTGGCCGGCGGCGTCGCCGTGATCCGCGTCGGCGGCTCGACGGAAGTCGAAGTGAAGGAAAAGAAGGACCGCGTCGACGACGCCCTCAACGCG
Source organism: Phenylobacterium sp. (assembly GCF_037968635.1). GTDB lineage: Bacteria > Pseudomonadota > Alphaproteobacteria > Caulobacterales > Caulobacteraceae > Phenylobacterium. Next base: position 15,658 of record NZ_JBBKVV010000174.1, on the reverse strand, counting down.
ACCCGCGCGGCCGTGGAAGAAGGCATCGTTCCCGGCGGCGGCGTCGCCCTGCTGAAGGCCTCCAAGGCTCTGGACGGCTTCAAGGGTGACAATGCCGACCAGGAAGCCGGCGTCGCCATCGTGCGCCGCGCCCTGCAGGCCCCGATCCGTCAGATCGCCGAAAACGCCGGCGTTGAAGGCTCGATCGTGGTCGGCAAGGTCATGGAGAGCACCTCGGCGACCTTCGGCTTCAACGCCCAGACCGAAGAGTATGTGGACATGGTCGCGGCCGGCGTCATCGACCCGGCCAAGGTGGTCCGCACCGCCCTGCAGGACGCCGCCTCGGTGGCCGGCCTGCTGATCACCACCGAAGCCGCGATCGTCGAGGCCCCCAAGAAGGGCGGCGGCGCTCCCGACATGGGTGGCGGCATGGGCGGCATGGGCGGCATGGACTTCTAAGTCCAGCCAACCACAGCGCTTAAGATTGAGGGCGGGGCCGCGAGGCGCCGCCCTTTTTCGTGGCCGCTATTTGAGCTTGAGCTTTTCCAGCAGCGGGCTGAGTTCGCCCTTGATCTCGTAGACGCCGACGTCCTTGACCATCTGGGGCGTCGCCCATTCCGGCCAGGGCTCGATCACCTCGATGTCGCGGAAGGCGGTGGTGAGCGCACCGGGCGACTTGGCCTTGATGAAGGCCCACTCCACGCCGAGCTCGCCCCTGTGACGGATCAGGAAGGTGGCCATCAGTCGCCCCTTCCATCGCCAAGCACGACCTGCCCGACCCAGCTCACCACGCCCACAATGATCGAGGCCAGGATGCCGGCGATCAGGCCCGAGACCATGAAGCCCGGCAGCAGCAGGGCCACCAACCCGATCATGGCGGCGTTCACCACCAGCAGGAACAGGCCCAGCGTCAGGATCGTCAGCGGCAGGGTCAGCAGGAACACGATAGGCCGGACGATGGCGTTGACCACCCCCAGCAGCAGGGCGGCCAGCAGCAGGTCGAGCCAGCCCGAGTAGGAAACGCCGGGCAGCAGCACCGCCGCCAGCCAGAGACCGAGCGCGGCGATCAGCACGCGGGCGAGGAAACGGGACATCGGGGAACTCCGGCCTTAAGGACGAGGCGACTTAAGCCACAGCATCCAGGAAGGCTCCATGCCCTACGTCAATATCCGTATCACACCCGGCGCCACCCAGGCCCAGAAGGAGGAACTGATCGCCGGGACCACCGAACTGCTGGCCCGCGTCCTGGACAAGAACCCCGCCACCACCTTCGTGGTGATCGACGAGGTGGCGCGGGAGCACTGGGGCGTGGGCGGCGCCAGCCTGGCGGCGCGGGACAAGACGACGGGCGGTTCGCCATCCTCGACGCCGACGGCGACGGACAACTGACCCTGGCCACCCTGCCCCTGGGGCCACCGCCGCAACGCTGAGCCCTGGATTTGTCGCCGGCGCCAAAAACGAAGAGTTCACGTTTGGTGGCCTAGGTTGCTCGCGGGGTAGTCCACACGCGCCGAAGGGGGGCGGCGGGAACCATGACGCCGCGCGACCTGCTCAACGATCAGCTCGACATCGTCGCCGCGGAATCGCGCGCGACCTTGTGGATCCGGCTGGCGCTGACCTTTGTCAGCGGCCTGCTGTTTGGCCTGAATTTCGGCCCGGTCGCCGCCATGATCTGGCTCGCCGCCGTCTTCACCGGCGAGGCCTGGACCTGGTGGGTCACGCGCGAGCCCGCCGCGGGCCGGCCCAATTCCATGACCAACCGCTGGCTCTATGTCGGCGCGACCGTCGCCGTCAGCCTGTTCTGGTCCAGCGCCGCCTGGGCCTATTGGCGTACAGGATCCCAGGCCCTGCAACTGACCTGCATCGCCATCTCCGCCAGCCAGATGATCCATGGCCAGTGCTTCGCCTTCCGATCCAAGCTGGCGCTGGGCATCCTGGCCGGCATCCCGGCCACCTTGCTGGTCGGCCTGCTCGTCCTGGATGGGGGTTTCAGCGGCGCGCCGCTGCTGACGCTCGGGATCAGTGTCGGCCTGGCGGTGCTCTACGTCTTCAACAGCGCCGTGGTGAACATGCGCAACGCCGAGGCCTTGGAAGGCGCCCAGCGCGACGCCGTGGAGGCCAACCAGGCCAAGTCGGCCTTCCTGGCCATGATGAGCCACGAACTGCGCACGCCGATGAACGGGGTTCTCGGCATGGCGCACGCCCTGAAACAGACCCGCCTGGATGAGCGCCAGGGCGCTCAGGTGGAGATGCTGATCCGCTCCGGCGACGGGCTGATGGCCATCCTCAACGACATCCTCGACGTCTCGAAGATCGAAGCGGGAAAGATGGAGCTGGAGGAAATCGCCTTCGACCTCAGCGAGGTGGGCGCCCGGGTCATCGACCTGTGGCGGGAGACCGCCAACGCCAAGGGCGTCGAGCTGAACTATGAGCTGGCGCCCGGCGCCCCCCGCTGGCTGGCCGGCGACCCCAGCCGAATCCGCCAGGTCATGCTGAACCTGGTGTCCAACGCCCTGAAATTCACGCAGGAGGGCGAGGTCCGCCTTTCGGTCCGGCCGGTGATCGCCCACGGCGAGGATACAGTCGCCTTTGAGATCGCCGTTTCCGACACCGGCATCGGCATCACCCCCGAACAACAGGCCAGACTGTTCCAGTCCTTCGCCCAGGCCGACGCGGCCACGACCCGCAAGTTCGGCGGCACGGGTTTGGGCCTGGCCATCTGTCGCCAGCTCACCGACCTGATGGGCGGCGAGATCAGTGTGGAGAGCGAGCCGGGACGCGGCTCGGTGTTCCGCGTCACCCTGGAACTGCCCCGCGCCGACGCGGTCGACCTGGCGGAGCCTGTGGCCGAGAGCGGGGGTCTTTCGCACCTCACCCTGCTGGTGGCCGAGGACAACCCGATCAACCAGGCCGTGGTCCGCGCTGTGCTGGAGGCCGTGGGCGCCCAGTTGGAGACCGCCAATGACGGCGCCGAGGCGCTGGATATGTTGCGGGAAAAGACCTTCGACCTGGTGCTGATGGACATTCACATGCCGCGGATGGATGGCGTCGAGGCCCTGCGCCGCATCCGCGCCGGCGAGACCGGTGACGCTCGCCAGCCGGTGATCGCGCTCACCGCCGACGCCATGCCCGGCGAAGACCAGAAGCTGCTAGCCCACGGCTTCGACGACGTACAGCCCAAGCCGATCCAGCCCATGGCCCTGATCGCCGCCATCCTCGACGCCTGCGAAGCGCGCGGCGAGGTGGCGAAGACGGACGCCGCCTAAGGCCTATTCGGCCGCCACCGCCTCCAGCACGGGCACGGCTTCCGACAGCCGCCCACCGATGCGGATTGGCTCGACCCGGCGGGCAAGCCCCGTGGCGTCGTCGGTCTCCACATAGACCCCGCAGACCGTGGCCGGGCCCTCTGCGGGCTTGTAGCGGCCGCCGGAGATGCGGGTGGTGAAGCGCCGCAGGGGCTCTTCCTTCTGGTTGCCGATGACGCTGTCATAGTCAGCGCAGGCGCCGGCGTCGGTCTGGTAGGCGGTGCCGCCGGTGAGGATCTGGCAGTCGGCGGTGGGAACGTGGGTATGGGTGCCCACAACCAGGCTGGCCCGGCCGTCGCAGAAGTGGCCCATGGCCATCTTCTCGCTGGTGGCCTCGGCATGCATGTCCACGACAATGGCGTCCACGGCCATCCCCAGGGGGCAGGCCTCCAGTTCCTTGTCCACCGAGGCGAAGGGATCATCCAGGCTGTCCATGTGGACGCGGCCCAGGACATTGATCACCAGGATGCGCTGACCCTTGGCGGTCTCGAACATCTGCGAGCCGCGGCCGGGCGTGTCGGCGAACAGCGGATAGTTCACGGGGCGGATCAGGCGCGGTTCGCGCACGATGTAGGTGAGCGCCTCCTTCTGATCGAAGGAGTGGTTGCCCAAGGTCAGGCAGTCGGCCCCGGCGTCGAACAGTTCGCGGGCGGTGTTCTCGGTGATCCCGAACCCCGACGCCGCGTTCTCGGCGTTGATGATCACGAAATCCAGGGCCAGCCTGCGACGCAGGGCGGGCAGGTGGTCGGAGATCCCGTCGCGCCCGGCGCGGCCCACCACATCCCCAAAGAAAGCAAAACGCATGGAAAGTCCTTAGCTCGTCCGGAGGTCTGTATAGCCGGTTTCGGTGAGGATGGCGTCCAGCCTCTGATCGTGGGCGTCGAGGGTCATGGCTTCGACCTCCTGCCCGGCATAGGCCAGGCCCAGGACGAAGACCGAGCGCGCGGCCCGCAGGGTCTCCAGAGTCCGGTCATAGTGGCCGCCGCCCTGCCCCAGACGGCCGCCTCTGCGATCAAAGCCCAGCAGCGGCGCAATCACCAGGTCGGGATGCAGGCCAGCCGCGGAGGGCGGCGGCGCGGGCACGCCCACGGCGTCGGGGACCAGGCGATCACGAGGGTCCCAGGCGCGGAAGACCAGGGGCGCGTCCCGGGCGAGCGCCACCGGCAGGGCCAGGCTGGCGCCGGTCGCCGCCAACCTGCGGATCAGGGGGCCAGGGTCCAGCTCCGAGCCGAGGGCATGGTAACCGGCGAAGGCGGTGAAGGCCGGCAGCCGGTCCAGGGGCAGGAGGGCCGCGGCCCGCTCGGCGGCGTCGGGGGCCGCGAGGGCCAGGGCCTTGCGCAGAACGCGCAGCCGCGCCCGCTGATCGGCTTTGGAGGTCGGGGACAAGGTCTCGCCCTAAGGAGGGAAAGGGTGGCGGCGCCGCGAGAGCCGTGAAGGACGGTTAAAACCCCCTCGGACCTGGTATACCAGGTGGGCGCCATATGCCCGGGCCCACGAGCCCGGACAGGGACAGCTCCCGTAGAGAGAATTAAGGTCTCTGGGATTTGTTGCCTTCGACGAGATCCGCAGCAGACCCGCCGGAAACCAAGATAGGCCTCCGGGGTCTACTTCTCAAGCACCACCGCTATTTGCTCAGACGCAGGTTGTCGATGGAGCCGGCGATGGCGTCGAAGGCGGCCTGCAGGTCGTCCACGTCCTGCACGTCATAGAACTTGTCCGGCGTGGAGGCGCAGTTCTGCAGCAGCGACGACGAGCCGCTGTTGACCTCCACCCGCACCGTATAGACGACGATGTCGCGGTCCTTCACCGCCGTGCAGAGCAGCGCCAGCCGGGAGTCGATGGCGCTGGAGCGCGTGGTGGCGTTGGTGGAGGTGGTCCCCAGCATGTTCTGCCAGATGTAGCCGAGACCGCCATAGAACGATGCATTCACCTCCCCGCTCTTGGAGGGGTTGTTCATGGTGTTGTCGCCGTCGGTCATCAGGATGATGATCTTGCGGACATGCTGCGTGCCGTACGGCGAACCGCCGGTCATCGGGCCGGCCGGCGCCAGAGCGTGCCAACCCCAGACCATGCCCAGCGGAATGTTGGTCTCGCCCACCGCTGTCATGTTGGTGATGCCGGTCTTGATCGTCGCGCTGCTGGTGGTGAGCGGGATGACGGGCTGCAGGGTGCAGCCGGCGTTCGGGCCCAGAGTGTAGGCGCCGTACGCAGAGCTATCGAGGCTGAACGCCCCGTTCCGCTTCATGCTGCCGCCGGCGTACTTGGCCGTCCGCCGCTGCTTCTGCATCGTGGTCAGGCCCGAGCCGCCGTCGTCCATGTAGTTGTTGTAGTGGTTGCTGTCGGGCTCATCGGGCCAGAAATAGGGGATGAACATCGAGGCAGGGATCGACGCGTTGGCGGCGTCTTCCTTGATGTCATACGGCTGGGCCCGCGCCTCGATGCACCCGCTCCAGGACTGGCCAATGGCCTTCATCATGGCGAAGCGGTCAGTCTTGGTGGTGGTGTTGCCGACCGCGGTCTCGAAGATGTCGTTGTTGGCGTTCGTGCCGTAGTGCGACGAACCCAAGGGGTCGATCCAGGAAGCAATCCCCGGGCCGGTACGCGTCGTGGTGTTGTAGCTGGTCAGCGCCGTGGTGTTCTGCACCCGCACGGTGGTGGAGAAGGGCACCAGGGCGATCTTCAGCGGATCTGTCTGGGTCGAGCGGCTGGAGGCCTCCACCAGCTTGTCGACCATGGCCGCGGCCGCGGCCTTCAGGGTGGCGAGCTTGGTCCCCTGCATCGAGCCGGTGTTGTCGAGGACCAGCGCGATCTCCAGCTTGTCCAGCGAACGGACCACCTCGGAATTGGCCTTCACATTGCCATGCACGAACAGGCTCGGCGCCAGGGCCGGCGGCGCGACCTCGGCGTAGCCCACCACCTTGTCGCCCACCAGGGTGAAGGTCGAGGCCACCAGGGTGGCGCCCGTCGGCAGGGTCAGATTGGCCAGCAGCGCGGCGTCGCCGACCGTGTCCACGGCGGCGCTTGTCTTGGCGGTCGAGCGGGCGGCGAACAGGGTCGCGGCGTCGAGTGAGTCCTGCAGATTGTTGCGTTGGGTCGAGGCCAGATAGATGTCGAACATGCCCAGCATCAGCGGCGCCAGCAGGATCAGCGACACGGCGAAGAAGATCGCCGCCGCGCCGTTCTCGTCCCGGGCGCCGGCCACAAGGCGGCGCAGCAGGCGCACGCGCCAGCCCATCCGTCGGGTGTTATCTTGGTCCAGTTTCGCGCGCACGCCACGCCCCCGATCGCAGGAATATCGGGGTAGTCTCGCAGATCAGCGTAAACGAAAGAGGCGACGCTTAGGGTAAACGGCGCCGTAAGAGTTGACCCCCACGGCGCCCAGTCTTGAGGGGGGTCTACCAGCCGCAGCGCTCGCCCTTGTTCTGCGCGATCAGCCAGGCATTGAGCGGCTTGAAATAGGCGGTGATGGCGCTGCCGTCGGTGCGGGTCTCGCCGGAATAGACCTTCAGGGTTTCCTGCCAGGGCTGGGAATTGCCCCGTTCCAGCATGGCGTTCAGCCTCTCGCCCACATCCTTGCGCCCATAGAGCGAGCAGCGGTGCAACGGCCCCTTCCAGCCCATCTGTTTGCAGGCCGCCCGCTGGAACTGGAACTCGTAGTTGAAGGCGAGGAAGTAGCGCACGTAGGGCACGCTGGCGGCGATGTGGTATTTGGCGGCCGGGTCGAAGGCGTCGTCCGGACGCGGGCCGGGCGGGGTCAGCCCCTGGTACTGGCCGCGCAGCTTCCACCAGGCCTCGTTGTAGTGGGCCGGATCCACCTGGCCTGAGAACACCTGCCAGCGCCATTTGTCGATCATCAGGCCGAAGGGCAGGAAGGCGATCTTGTCGAGCGCCATCTTCAGGAGGAACGGGATGTCCTCCTCCACGCCGGGCGCCTTATCCAGCAAGCCGATCTGGGTGAGGTAGGTGGGCGTCAGGGCCGACATGCCGGCCAGGTCTCCCACCGCCTCGTGGAAACCGTCATTGGCCGAGCCCTTGAACAGGTAGGGCTGGGCCGAATAGGCGCGCTGGTAGTAGTTGTGACCCAGCTCGTGGTGGACGGTGTAGAAGTCGTCGGCGTTGACCTTGAAACAGGCCTTGATGCGGATGTCGTCGCGGTCGTTCACGTCCCAGGCTGAGGCGTGGCAGGTCACCTCCCGGTCCCGGGGCCGCTCCAGCATCGAGCGTTCCCAGAAGGTCTTGGGCAGGGGCGCGAAGCCGAGGGATGAATAGAAGGCCTCGCCCGTCTGGGTCATCTTCACGGGCGTGTAGCCTTGGGCGACCAGCAGCTTGTCGAGATCGTAGCTTGAGGCGGCGGCCTTGGGCGCCACCACATCATAGATGTTGCCCCAGGACTGGGCCCACATGTTGCCGGTGAGGTCGGCGCGGATCGGTCCGGTCCGTGGCTGGACCGCGTCGCCGTACCTGTCGTTCAGGCGAGCCCGCACATAACAGTGGAGGTTCCGGTAGAAGGGCTCCACCTGGGTCCACAGTCGGTCGGTCTCGGCGGCGAAGGCGTCTGGGTCCATGTCGTAGTTCGAGCGCCACAGCGCGCCGGTATCGGACAACCCAAGGCCCTTGGCGCCTTCGTTGGTGAGGACCGCGGCCCTGGCGTAGTCGGCCATCATGGGCGGGGCGATGGTATGCCAGCCCTCCCAGACCGCCTTCAGTTCGGCGGGATCGCGGCTCTTGGCCAGGATGTCCTCGGCGTCGTTCAGGGTGAGCGTCTTGCCCTGGTGCTGGAACTTGCCGGTGGAGTAGGTGGCGGTCAGGCCCGATTGCAGGTCGGCCAGTTCCTTGGCGGCCCCCGGGCGGTCCGGGGCCGGGGAGGTCAGAAACAGCTTCAGCAGCTTCAGCTTGCGGGCCGTGAGGGGATCCACAGCCACCCCATCATACCTGGCGGCCTGCTTGGCGTAGCCGGTGGCCAGGATGTTCTGTTCGGCGCTGGCCTTGGCGTCCAGCCACAGAGTGTCCTCGGTGATGTAGGTGGCCCGCACCCAGGCGGTCCGGGCGGCGAACTCGCTAAAGGCGGCCAGATCGGCCTCGGCCTTGTCGACAAAGGCCTTCGCCTCGGCGGGGGTGGGTTTTGCATCCTGTGCGGCGGCCGGCCCAAAGGCCAGCAGGGCGACCGCGGTGGCCGCCAGAAGTTGAGATCGCATGGGGTGGATGTCCTTGCGCGGAGAGGGTCGCGGCGCGCTTGCGCCGCCATGACCGCGATGGAACGTCCGGCGGGATCAACCGTCAAGCGCTGGGCGCAGATCTCCAGGAGACGCGACGGATGGTGGCTTCCACGGCGGCCTGGGCGTCGGACTGGCTGAGGTCGAGGCCGGTGGCGACGGTTTCGCCGTCCTCATCATAGACAGACCAGGACCAACCGCGCTCGGCATGGGCCAGCGAATAGGCGAACGGTAGGTCTGTCATGGCCGGCCTCGCGTTGTGTGCGTTGCAGCAATACTGCTCAATGACGACTCCAACGCCCCTTGCTGTCAAGCGGTTGCGCGCGTCATGCAGCGCGGGGCGGGAGGTAGATTTTTCGTGAGCGGCGATAGACCTTCCGCCGCCTCGTGCGTTGGGCGAAACTTCGTCCGCAGGGAGACATCGCATGACCCACCAGGCTTCAACGGAAGACCTCAAGGCCAAGGGTCGCGCCTTGATCCATGAGTCGGCCCTGACCGCCGGCCGCTGGATCGCCGCCGACGGCGATGTGATCGAGGTGGAAGACCCTGCCGAGGAAACCTTACTCGGACGCGTTCCCAAGCTGACGGCGACCCAGGTCGATACGGCCATCGAGGCCGCCGCTGCGGCGTTTCCCGACTGGTCCAAACGCAAGGGCACGGCGCGTGGCGCGATCCTCGCCCGCTGGGCCGAACTGGTCACCGCCAATGAGCAGGGCCTGGCCGCCCTGATCAGCCTGGAGAACGGCAAGCCCTATCAGGAAGCGCTTGGTGAGGTGCGCTACGCCAACAGCTTCATCACCTGGTACGCCGACCTGGCGGGACATCTGGACGGCAAGGCCATCGAGAGCGCCAACGGCGGCGACCTGATCCTGGCCTTCCGTGAGCCGGTGGGCCCGGTGGCGGCGATCACGCCCTGGAACTTTCCCGCCGCCATGATCACACGGAAGGTGGCCGCCGCCTTCTGCGCCGGCTGCACCGTGGTGCTGAAACCCGCCTCGGCCACCCCCTTCACCGGCCTCGCGCTCGCCGCCCTGGCTCTGGAGGCCGGCGTGCCGGAGGGCGCCTTCTCGGTGGTCACCGGGGCGCAGGACGTGGTGGGCGAGCGGCTGACCGGGTCGAGCCTGATCCGCAAGCTCTCCTTCACCGGCTCCACACAGGTGGGCCGCAAGCTGGCCGCCCAGTGCGCGCCGACCCTGAAACGGCTCTCCATGGAGTTGGGCGGGGCGGCCCCGCTGCTGGTGTTCGATGACGCCGACCTCGATGTGGCCGTCGAGGGCACGATCCAAGGCAAGTTTCGCGCGGCGGGCCAGACCTGTGTCTGCCCCAACCGAATCTATGTGCAAGAGGGCCTGGCCGAGGCCTTCCTGGAGAAACTGACCGCCCGGGTCGCGGCCCTGACGGTCGGCAAGCCTTTCGAGGACGGCGTGGTCATCGGCCCGCTGATCGACGCAAAGGGCGTGGCCAAGGTGGAGGACCATATCGCCCGCACCGTGGCCGCCGGCGGCGAGGTGCTGACCGGTGGACGGCGGCTGGAGGGCAGGTTCTTCCAGCCCACCGTGCTGTCGGGGGGCGATGACCACCTGTTCCGCCACGAGGAGACCTTTGGCCCGGTCACCCCGGTGTTCCGGTTCAAGACCGAGGACGAGGCCCTGGCCCGGGCCAACGCCTCGGAATTCGGCCTGGCGGCCTTCCTGTTCACCGACGACCTGAACCGCGCCATGCGGGTGGGACGGAGCCTGGAGGCTGGTCTGATCGGGGTCAATTCGGGCCTGATCTCCAACGCCGCCAACCCCTTCGGCGGGGTCAAGCAGTCGGGCTATGGGCGCGAGGGATCGGCCTACGGCATCGACGACTACCTGCAGGTGAAGTCCCTGACCCTCGCCCTGCGCTAGGGCCTGGAAAAATCAGCGCCTAAAGCCCCCGCAACAGGTTACGCCAATTGACGCTGGCCCGCCTTTGCCCTCCCCTCTGCCGACAACACTCTAGTCATCCGGGGAGGGGGCGATGGCTCCGAGCGACGAGACGCCGACCGAGGGCGCGCCTGAGCCCATGCCCCGGCCCGATCCGGCGCCGGAACGCCCGAGCTCGGCCTTCCGCGACCGTCTGAAGGGCTGGACCGATCGCGCTCGGACCAGCCGTGTGCCGGGCTTGCTGGCCGCCGGTCTGCTGGTGGCCGCCTTCGGCGGCGGCTTCATCGCCGCCAAGGGCCTGGAGGGCTTCTCCCTGTTCGGCGCCGGCAAGCCTGGCCCCACCGCCAAGCTTGAGCCGGGCGCGCAGGGCTGGTCGCTGTTCGGCAAGCCCCGCGACGCCGGCGCCCCGCGACGCGGCATCCCCAAGCCCGAGGGCTTCGCCGTCTGGCGTTCACGCATCGACACCTCCAAGCCCGAGCCGCTCGCCTGCGTGGAACTGACGCGGCCCCTCGATCCCGCCAAGTCCTATGCCGACTACGTGCTGGTGGCGCCCGATCTCGGCGGCAGCCCCGCCGTCTCGGTGAAAGGCTCCGAACTCTGCGTCGCCGGAGTCGGCTTCACCGACCGCCGCATCACGCTCCTGAAGGGCCTGCCCGCCCGCGGCGGCGAGCTCCTGGCCGCCAACGCCGACGTCGACTTCACGTTCGGTGAGAAGCCCCCCTATGTCGGCTTCGCCGGTGAGGGCGTGATCCTGCCCCGCGAGGACGCCGACGGCATCGGCATCGAGACCGTCAACGTTTCCCGCCTCTATGTGGAGGTCTGGCGCGTGGTGGACCGCAACCTGGTCCGCAAATCGATCAGCGCGCCCGATCCCACCCCCGAAGGCCAGTATTCCGACGACTACGGCTCCGACAGCCCCGACGACGAGGGCCGGGTGGTCTGGAAGGGCGAGGTGGCGGTCAACGTCCAGAGCGCCGGGGACCGCACCACCACCGTCTTCCCCCTGGGCGCCGTGCTCAAGGACATGAAGCCGGGCGGCTATGTCATCAAGGCGCGTGACGCCTCCGGCGGCCGAGCCATCAAGGGCGATGACGGCGAGAGCCTCGACCCCAATCCGCCGGCCCAGGCCCGGCGCTGGGTGATGTTCACCGACATGGCGCTCTCGGCCTATGACGGCTCGGAATCCCTCGACGTCGTGGTCCGCTCGCTGAAGACCGCCAAGGTGCTGCCGGGCGTCAAGGTGACGCTGGTGGCGCGCAACGGCGAGGACCTGGCGGTGGCCAGCGCCGACGCCTCGGGTCGCGTGCACTTCGATCACGCCCTGCTGGAGGGCGAAGGCCCCGCCGACGCCAAGATGGTGATGGCCTATGGCCAGGCCGGCGACCTCGCCGTGCTCGACCTCGACCGCGCCCCCGTCGACCTGTCGAAACAGGGCATCGGCGGCCGAACGTCCGAGAGCCCGGACGGCGGCACCGCCGGCCGCGCCACCTCCACCGCCGTCGACGCCTATGTCTATGGCGACCGCGGCATCTATCGCCCCGGCGAGACCGTCCATCTGAACGCCCTGCTCCGCGACCGCGAGGTCAAGGCGGTGAAGGACCGCAAAGGCGCCATCGTCGTGCGCCGTCCGTCCGGCGTGGAATTCAAGCGCTACGCCTTCGACCGCGCCCCGCAAGGCTCCGTCGGCGCCGACGTGGTGTTGCCCAAGAGCGCGCCGCGCGGCCGCTGGACCGCCAGGATCGAGATCGACGGTCTGGAAAAGCCGGCCGGAAGCCTGAGCTTCTCGGTGGAGGATTTCGCGCCGCAACGGCTGGCGGTGACCACCGTCGGTCAGGAATCGGCGCCGCTGAAGACCGCCGAGGTCCGCAACATCGACGTCAACGCCCGCTTCCTCTACGGCGCGGCCGGCGCGGGCCTGCAGGTGCAGGGCGAGGCGCGGCTGAAGGTCGACACCAATCCCTTCCCGCAGTTCGAGGGCTATGCCTGGGGCGACCAGGTCAGCCCGTTCGAGGAGAAGTATCTCGACCTTGGCCAGACCGTCACCGACGGCGAGGGCCGCGCGACCCTGAAGCTGTCGGCCGCCGAGGCCGGCGACACCCCCCAGCCGCTGGCCGTGGTCATGACCGCCAGCGTCTTCGAGCCGGGCGGCCGTCCGGTGCGCGAGGGCCTGAACCTCAAGGTCCGCACCAAACCCCTCTATCTGGGGGTCAAGGTCGACCAGGGTGAAACCGGCGGCAATGGCGATCCCACCATCTCGATGAGCGTCATCGCCGCCGACGCCACTGGCAAGCGCACGTCGGCCAGCGGCGTGGCCTACAGCCTGATCGCCGAGAACTGGGACTATGACTGGTTCCAGCAGGACGGCCGCTGGCAATGGCGCCGGACCAGCCGCGACGTGGTGGTGCAGAAGGGCGCACTGAATGTCGGCGCCGGGGATCCGGCCCGCATTTCCCGGCGTCTGGGTTGGGGCGACTACCGTCTCGAACTCACCGGGCCAGGCGGCGCGAAAAGCGTCATCCGCTTCGCCTCGGGCTGGGGCGCTCCGGCCAAGGATGTTGAAGCCCCCGACTTCGTGCGCGTCAGCGCCGGGGCCAAGGCCTATGCCCAGGGCGACACCGTCGAGATCACCCTGAAACCCCCCTATGCCGGGGAGGCGCAGATCGCCGTGGCCACCGACCGGTTGATCGACTTCAAGACCGTCACCGTCGGCAAGGACGGCGCCACCGTGCGCCTGAAGACCAACGGCGCCTGGGGCGGCGGGGCCTATGTGCTGGTGAGCGTGATCCAGCCCCGCGATCCGGTGGCCGCGCCCAAGCCGCGCCGCGCGCTCGGTCTGGTCTACGTCCCTCTCGATCCCAAGGACCGCAAGCTGACGGTGGAGCTCAACACCCCGGTCAAGGTCGATTCAAAGACCATGCTGAGCGTGCCGATCTCCATCAAGGGCGCCGGGTTCGGCGGCCGGGCGCACGTGACCCTGGCGGCCGTGGACGAAGGCATCCTGCGGCTGACCAAGTTCGACAGCCCCGATCCGGTGAAGTGGTACTTCGGCAAGAAGGCCCTGACGCTCGACTACCGCGACGACTATGGCCGCATGCTCGACCCGAATCTGGGCGCGCCGGCCAATGTCAATTTCGGCGGCGACGAGATCGGCGGCGAGGGCCTGACCGTCACCCCGATCAAGACCGTGGCTCTGTGGTCAGGCGTGGTGGAGACCGGCCTCGACGGCAAGGCGGTGATCAAGTTCCCGGCTCCGGACTTCAACGGCGAACTGCGGCTGATGGCCGTGGCCTGGACCGACACCGCCGTGGGGTCGGCCTCCAAGCCGCTCACCGTGCGCGAGCCGGTGGTGACCGAACTGTCTCTGCCGCGCTTCCTGGCGCCCGGCGACAAGGCCTTCGCCACGCTGGAACTGCATAATCTGGAGGGCAAGGTCGGCGAGTATGTCGCTCAGCTCACCTCGTCGGGCGGCATCCTGGCGCCCTTCAAGAAGGCATATCAGCTGGCCCTGAACCAGCGGGTCGCCGAGCGCATACCCTTCGACGCCCCCACGCGCGCCGGTATCGGCAAGGTCGGGTTCACGGTCACGGGGCCGGGCTTCACGACGGCCCGGGACTACCCGATCCAGACCCGCCTGGGCTGGAGCCCGATCACCCGGACCACCATCGAACTGCAAAGGCCGGGGACCAGCTACACCCCGACGGCCAATCTGCTGGCAGGTCTGGCGGCGGGCGATGCGACGATGCAGGTCAGTTACTCGCCGTTCCGGGGCTTCGATCCCGGACCGATCGCCGTGGCCCTGTCGCGCTACCCCTATGGCTGCACCGAGCAGACCATCTCGGCGGCCTATCCCCTGCTCTACGCCCAGGAGGTCAGCGCCGATCCCAAGGTGAAACGGTCGTCGGCGGCGCTGGCCGGGGCCGTCGGCCGCCTGCTGGACCGCCAGACTCTCGACGGGGCTTTCGGCCTCTGGCGGGTGGGTGACGGCGAGGCCGACGCCTGGTTGGGCGCCTACGCCACCGACTTCCTGATCGAGGCCCAGAAGGCGGGCGTGCCGGTGCCGCAACAGGCGGTCGACCGGGCGCTCTCGGCCATGCGTCAGGTGTCCCAGCCCACCGGCTGGGTCTCCATCTCCTACCGCACGGAGTATCCCGAGTGGTGGGCGGGGTCCCCAGAGGCCTCCAAGAAGGCCACCGAGACCCTGCGCAGCCGCGCCTCGGCCTATGCCCTCTACGTCCTGGCCAAGGGCGGCCGCGGCGATCTGGGCCGCCTGCGCTGGTGGCACGATGTGCAGATGAAGAGCGAGAAGTCTCCCCTGGCCAAGGCCCAGGTGGGCGCGGGCCTGGCCCTGATGGGCGACCACGCCCGGGCCCGCTCGGCCCTGCGCCAGGCCATCGCCGGCCTCGGTTATCGCGAGGACAGCGACTGGTATCAGAGCCCGCTGCGGGACCTGGCCGGGGTCATCGCCCTGGCCTACGAGTCCGGAGAAAGCGGCATGGCGCGTGGCCTGCAAGGCCGGCTGGAGAACGCCGTGAAGGACCCCGACAGCCTCAACACCCAGGAGCAGGCCCGCCTGCTGCAGGCCGCCCACTTCATGTTGAAGGCGGCCGGACCGATCAAGGTCACCGCCACCGGCGCCATCCCGCTCAATCCGGCGGGCGGCGCGCCGCGCTGGGCGGTGGGCAAGCTGTCAGCGGCGAGCTTCGTCAACGGCGGCAATGCGCTGTGGCGGACGGTGACGGTGACGGGCACGCCCATCGCGGCGCCCCCGGCCAGCGAAAGCGGCCTTAGCCTGTCCAAGCGGCTGGTGGGCTTCACCGGCGGCGCGGTCGATCCGGGGTCTCTGCGCCAGGGCGATCGGGTGATCGTGGTGGTGTCCGGGCGCTCCAGCCAGGCGCGGTCCATGGCCCTGGTGATCGACGATCCGCTGCCGGCCGGTTTCGAGATCGAGACCGTGCTGGGTCCTGACGATGCGCAGAACGGCCCGTTCCGGTTCCTCGGCACGCTGACCGGCGCCGACGTCCAGGAGAGCCGCGACGACCGCTATGTCGCGGCCACCGACCTGCCGGGCCGGGCGAGCTTCAGCTTCGCCTATGTCGCCCGCGCGGTGACGGCGGGTGACTTCCTGCTTCCCGGCGCCCAGGCCAAGGACATGTATCGTCCCGCCCTCAACGCCCGCACGGCCGCCGACCGGACGACCATCGCACCGGGGCCGTAGATTGAGAGTCCCCCTTCCCCCTCGATGGGGGAAGGG
>NZ_JBBKVV010000173.1:0-24424 GCF_037968635.1 Phenylobacterium sp. | reverse complement strand
TGACCTCGACCCAGATCGGGGCCCTGAGCGCCAACCAGATCGGGGCGCTCTCGGCGACCAACCTCTCGGCCCTGGACGCCACCCAGGTCGCGGCTCTGTCCACGACCCAGGTCAAGGGCCTGGCGGCGACCCAGCTCAGCGCGCTGAGCGGAACCGATGTCGCCGAGTTCACCGTCACTCAGATCGCCGCGCTGAGCACCGCCCAGATCGCGGCCGTGACCTCCACCGGCATCTCGGCCCTGGACGCGACCCAAACCGAGGCCTTGACCACCACCCAGATCAAGGCGCTGACAACGACCCAACTCAAGGGTCTGGAAACCACCGATGTCGGGCAGCTCACCGGAACTCAGGTGGGCGCGCTTTCGGCAAGCCAACTCGGAGCCTTGAGCTCCACCAACATCGCCGCCCTCGACGCAACCCAGATCGGCGCCCTGACGGCGGCCCAGGTTGGTGCGCTATCCTCCACCAGCCTCTCGGCCCTGGACGCGACTCAGATCGGCGAGCTGACCACCACCCAGGTCGGCGGTCTGACCACGACCCAGCTGAAGGCGATGTCGACCACCGACTTCAGCGAACTGACCTCGACCCAGATCGGATCGCTCACCGCCGGCCAACTCGGCGCCCTGACCGCCACCAACCTGGCGAGCCTGGACGCGACCCTGGTGGGCGGTCTCTCCACGACGCAGATCCGGGGCCTGGCGACGACCCAGCTCAGCGCGCTCTCGGCCACGGACATCGGCGAGTTCACCGCGACCCAGATTGGCGCCCTGACGGCGAACCAGGTCGGGGCTCTGACGGCCAACGCCTTCTCGGCCCTGGACGCGACCCAGGTGGCGGCGCTTTCCACCACCCAGGTGAAGGGCATGAGCTCCACCCAGCTCAAGGGCCTGGAAACCACCGACATCGGCGAACTGTCCGCCGATCAGATCGGCGCCCTGACCCCGACCCAGTTGAGCTCGCTTTCGGCGACCAATATCTCGGCCCTGGACGCGACCCAGGTGGCCGCGCTCTCCGTCAGCCAGATCCGCGGCCTGAACGCCACGCAGCTGAAGGGGCTCGACACCACCGACATCGGCGAACTCTCGTCGACCCAGGTTGGCGGCCTGACGGCGGCACAGGTGGGGGCGCTCTCCGCCACCAGCATCCAGACCCTGGACGCGACCCAACTCGGCGCCCTGGCCACCACCCAGATCGCGTCGCTGACCAAGGAAGCCCTCTCGGCCCTGGACGCCACCCAGACGGCGGCCCTGACGACCACCCAGATCGGCGGATTGACGACAACCCAGGTTGCCAGCCTGTCCACCACAGACTTCGGTGAGCTGACCTCGACCCAGATCGGGGCGCTGTCGGCCAACCAGATCGGAGCCTTGAGCACCACCAACGTCTCCAGCCTCGACGCCACCCAGACGGCGGCGCTCTCCACGACCCAGGTCAAGGGCCTGACCACGACCCAGCTGAGGAACCTGGAGACCACCGACATCGGCGAGCTGACCGCCACCCAGGTCGGCGCGCTGAGCAACGCCCAGGTGTCTGCGCTCACCGCGACCAGCATCTCCACCCTGGACGCCACCCAGGTCGCCGCGCTCTCCACCACCCAGGTGAAGGCGCTGACCACGAGCCAGCTGGCGGGCCTCTCGACCACGGATATCGGTGAATTCGCCGACACCCAGATCGGGGCCCTTAGCTCCAGTCAGTTCGCGGCTCTGACCTCCACCAATGTCGGCGTCCTCGACACGACCCAGCTCGGCGCCCTCACCACCGGGCAGATCGGGGCCTTGTCGCAGGCCAGCCTTTCGGCTCTGGACGCCACCCAGGTGGCCGCGCTCACCACCACCCAGGTGGGCGGTCTGACCACCACGCAGCTGAAAACGCTCAATTCGACCGACTTCAGTGAACTGTCCTCGACCCAGATCAACGCCCTCTCGGCGGTGCAACTCGGGGCGTTGACGGCGACGAACATCTCTTCGCTCGACACGACCCAGTTCCAGGCGCTCTCCACCACCCAGGTGAAGGGCCTCACCACGACCCAGCTCTCGGGCCTGAGCGTCACCGATGTCGCCGAGTTCGCCGACACCCAGATCGCGGCCCTCACGGCGGCTCAGATCCCCGGCCTGACAGCGACGGCGGTTTCCGCCCTCGACTCCACCCAGACTGCGGCGCTGAGCACCACACAGGTCAAGGCGCTGAGCACGACCCAGCTCAAGGGGCTCTCGGTGACCGACATCGGCGATCTGGCCGACACCCAGTTCGGGTCGCTCTCCTCGACCCAGGTCGGGGCGCTCGCCGCGACGGTGATCGCCGAGTTCACGTTGACGCAAGCCAACGCCTTGGCCACGACCCAGATCACCGGCCTGACGGCGACCCAGCTCGACGGACTGTCTGCGACCAACATCTCGGGCATGGACGCCACCCTGCTGAACGCCTTGACCGCGACCCAGGTCCAGAGCTTGGACGACGATCAGATCGCCGCCTACATCGCGGCCACTTGATCGGGGAAAACGTGACACCGTGCGCCGGGCCTTCGCGCCCGGCGCAGATGGTCGCATTCCTATCCGCGGCCTGGAATCCGGGCTTCAGAGGCGCCACAACAGGGGGACGGTAACCCCTGGCCGAGTCGCAGGCCGCACGGGTCCGGCACGACTGGAAGGGCAGGCGCGAGACCATTATGTCCCAGGACCTTTTCCTCTCGGCGCTGCAGAAGGCCACGGCGGAATCCCTGGGCCTTGCGGAACTGATCAACACCGCCAACGCGCTCAGCGGCGCGGGCCTGGCTGATCAGGCCCAGCAACTCTACAAGGTGTGGGGCGCGCTTAATCCCACCCATCCGCAGCTCTACGTCGCCCACTTCAATCGCGGCTGCCTTCAGACCCAGGCCGGTGATCTGGCTGGCGCCATCGAGGCCCTGACCGCGGCCATCACCCTCGATCCGGACTTCATGCCGGGCTACATCAACCTGGGCGGCGTGCTGGAGCGCAGCGGCCAGCCGGATCAGGCCATCGCCCTCTGGCAGACCGCCCTGCAGAAGGTCTCCGCCATCAGCGGCCAGGGTGTCGGCTACAAGTTGTCGACCCTGAAGCAACTGGCCCGGATCCTCGCCGACACCCAGAAGATCGAGGCCGCCGAGCAGATCCTGCGTGAGACCCTGTCCGTCGATCCCACCCAGCGGGACGTCATTGAGCAATACCTCGCCATGCGCCTGGTGCAGTGCAAGTGGCCGGTGGTCGAGACGCTGCCGGGGCTTGAGAGCACCGACCAGATCACCAACATCCACCCGCTCTCCATGGCCGCCTACACCGACGATCCCCTGCTGCAGCTGGCGGCCGCCGCACGCTATGTCGAACTGACCGCCGAGACGCCCCTGCACTCGGCCGGCGACGATCGGCGGCATGCGCCCATCGAGGTTCAGAGCCGCCGACTGCGGGTCGGCTATATCTCCTCGGACCTGCGCGACCACGCGGTGGGCTATCTGATGGCCGAGCTTTGGGAACTGCACGACAAGGCCAAGGTCGAGGTCTTCGCCTACTACTGCGGTATTCCCTCGGTCGACGCGCTGACCCTGCGCACCCGGGGGGCCGTCGAGCACTGGACCGACATCCGGCCGATGAGCGACGCTCAGGCCGCCGCCAGGATCGCGCAGGACGGCATAGACATCCTTGTGGACGTCAACGGTCACACGCGTGAGTGCCGCACCGGGGTATTCGCCCTGCGGCCGGCCCCGATCCAGGTGAACTGGCTGGGGTATCCGGGCACAATGGGCAGCCCCTACCACCACTATATCGTCGCCGACGGCTGGATCGTGCCTCCCGGCTCCGAGATCTATTACTCCGAGAAGGTGGTGCGGCTGCCCTGCTACCAGCCCAACGACCGCAAACGTATTGTGGCGGCCGAGCGCCCGACGCGAGCCCAGGCGGGTTTGCCCGAAGACGCCTTCGTCTTCTGCTGCTTCAACGGCGCCCAGAAGATCAGCCGCGCCACCTTTGAGCGTTGGCTCACCATCCTGAAGCGGGTGGAGGGCAGCGTGCTCTGGCTGCTGGAAAGCACCGCCGAAACCCATGCGCGGCTGTTGGCCTTCGCCGCGGGGCAGGGGGTGGCGCCCGAACGCCTGATCTTCGCGCCGAAACTGCACAATTCCCTGCATCTTGCGCGCTATCCCCTGGCCGACCTGTTCCTCGACACCGGCGCCTATGGCGCCCACACCACGGCCTCGGACGCCCTCTGGATGGGAGTGCCGATGGTCACGCTGTCGGGGCGAGGCTTCGCCGCCAGGGTCTGCGGCAGTCTGGTGCGGGCCTCCGGCCTGACCGATCTGGTCTGCGCCAGCCCGGACGAATACGTCGAGCGGGCGGTCGCCCTGGGTCATGATCGCGGCCAGATCGCGGCCTACAAGGGGCAGCTCGAGGCCAACCGCGACACCTGCGATCTCTTCAACATGGAGAAGCTGGTTTCGAGCCTGGAAGATCTCTACGCGACCATGGTGGTGGATTATCAGCAAGGCGCCCTGCCGCGCCCCGACCTCGACAATCTCGACATCTATATGAAGGCTGGCGTGGATCACGATCATGAGGGCCAGGAGATCCTGGCCATCGAGGACTACCACGGGCTCTACAAGGCCAAGCTGACCCAGCGCCACCTGGCCCGGCCCATCCCTTCCGACGCGCGCCTTTGGACGCAGCAGGACATCGCCCTGGCTGAGGGCGAGCCGCCGGCTTCCGAGCCTCAGGCCCGCCTGCGCCGCGCCGCGGCCGACTGACCCCGCGCACATTTTCGCGCGCCTGAACTGGAAGACGCATGACCCGCAAGGTCCTCGAGAGTCTCCGCGACAAGGGCTATCTGCCGACATCCTTGCTGGACGTCGGGGCCAATGTCGGCGACTTCACCGAGGGTTTCCTGCAGGTTTATCCCGACTGCGTCCCGACCCTGGTCGAGCCCAACCCCTATTGCGAACCCGACCTCGTGAAGCTGGGCTACGAACGGCACATGGTGGCCGCGTCGGACGAGGCCGGGGTGGCCGAGCTCTTCCTCAGCAGGGACTGGCTGCAGTCTACCGGCGTCTCCTTCTACCGGGAGGACACCCACTACTTCAGCGAAGACAAGGTGCTGAAGCATGCGGTGCCGAAGGTGCGGATCGACGATCTGTTCGCCGGCCGCCGCTTCGACTTCGTCAAGATCGACACCCAGGGCGCCGAGGTCGATGTCCTGAAGGGCGGGGCTGTCGTCCTGGCCGACGCCGACTACATCCTGCTCGAGGTCTCGATGGTCGAGTACAACATCGGCGGCGCCAAGGCCGAGGATGTGTTCGAGCAACTGGAGTCGATGGGGTTCCACTGCGCCGAGATCGTCGAGTTTCATCGTCTGGACGACGTACGCGGGAACGGCCTGCTGCAGATCGACGTGCTGTTTGAGCGGCGCAGCAAGCGGGCCAGCGCCGCCACCAACGCCTTGTTCCAGCTCGGCCAGGCCCTGGTCGCAGAAGGCCGCACAGACGACGCCCTGACCGTCTTCGAGAACCTTGTGGTCCTGCGGCCGAACGACGAACCGGCCCTATGGGCGCTGATCGAGCTCTACACAGCCCAGGATCGGACCCTGGAGGTGTTGGGCGCCCTGCGCGCCATCCGGCTCGGCCGAAGCAATCCCAACAGCCTGCTGGAGGAAATCCAGGAGCGCGCCATGCCGGCCATCGGCAAGTTCAACGCCCATCTTGAGGCGGGTGAGACCGCCCAGGCCGAGCGGTACGCGGCCGCCTTGGTGGCTCTGATCCCCAACAGCGAACCGATGCTGACCGCGGCCATGAGCTGCAATCAGGTCCTTCACCGCTGGAGCGAGGTGGAGCGGTACGCCCGCGCCCTGCTGAAGGTTGATCCCACCAACCACACGGCGCAGGTCGTGATGGCCGCCGCCAACCGAACCTCGCCACCGGCCGCGCCCGCGCCAACTCCGGTCGATCCCGCCCTGGCGGAAATCGCCGAGAAGATGAGCCTGGCGCTGGCGCCGGGCGACATGCATCCGCTGCTGCGCCTGCGCGACATCCATGATGTGGTCAGTCTGATCCTCTGCCGGCCGCTGACGCCCCAGAGCCAGGGCCAGATCGCCGCCCTGCTGGCCGCCGCGGGCGCGCTGGAAGTGGCGGTGGACCCGGAGTCAGAGTGGGAGGGATGGCGCAAGCACTACCGCCTGCTGCTGGACGCTGTCGACTTGGCCGCCGTCAACGCCCCCACGCCGATCCCCGCCCCGGAATCCGAGCTCGCCTTCGTGTCGTCCGACGGCGTCCCGATGGACTGGAACAGCGTCCGCGCCACCGCCGACCGGCTGAGCGCCAAGGCGGTGTTCTTCGCCGCCGCCGACGAAACCTATGTCGACCTCTATGCCCGCTGGTACGCGCTCTCGGTGCTGAAATACGCCGACGTGCCGAGCCTGATCGTCATCCATGTGATCGGCGGCAAGGACCGGCTGGCGGCCATCGCCGCCGGGGTGGGCGTCAGCGATGCGCGGCTGATTTTCGCCGGCGACGACTTCGACGCCGAGGCCGTGACGACCAAGGTCTATGACGCCCCGCCCAAGGGCTTCATCGCCCGGCCGGTCGCCCACTTCCAATGTGTGCGGTTCGAGCGCCTGGGAACCCTGCTGGCGCGCCTGGAGCGGCCGGTCTTCGTCTCAGATATCGACCTGATCCTGCAGCGCGGGGTCGCCGACCTGCTGGCCCGCGCCGCGCCCGCCGATGTGATGTTCAACGAGAACGAGATCAGCTTCAACGCGGGCTCCCGGCTGACGGCCAACCTGCTGCTGGTGAACCCCACGGCCGACGCCCAGGTCTTCCTGGCTTTCCTGCGTGACTACATCACGCGTGAGCTCGCCAGGCCGGCGGTGACCCGCTGGATCGATCAGGTGGCCTTGATCTTCGCCCGGCACCACCTTCTGGCCCGCGGCGCCTCGCCGACCTTGGCCTATTTCGACACCACCACCGACATCAACAACGTGATGTACCCGTCCTATCAGGCCAATCCGTTCCGCTTCCTGTCCCTGTTCCACGGCTTTGACACGTCAAGTCTGGAAGGGGTGGGGGAGGCCGCCGCCGTCCAGTGACGCCGGCGTCAGGGTCGCGAGGCTCTGTCTTGCTCGCCCTACCGTTCAGATATGGGCTGATAGGCGGCGCGACCTGGCCAGGCGGACCGCGCCCGGACACCGACTTGCGTCACTAGGCAGAATCGAGTCCCGCCAGCCGGGGCGTTGCTTTCCTCCCGGCAACTCGTGCCGAGGCGGCAAATCATCCCCGGTATGATTAATTGGACCTCGGCTGGGTTCCCATAAAGCACAATAAAAACAGTATCTTAAAAAGTGAACGCGCGGCCGAAACTGGCCCGTGGCTTGCGAGAGTGTCGACAAGGCGAAAACCCGCCCCGCAGGCAAAAGCCGCAAACTCTCTCCCGACCAGAATGGAAGGATCCCAAATGCCGTATAATTCGGTGAATACCAACGTGGGCGCGATGGTCGCGCTCCAAAACCTCAATGCGACCAACTCCGACCTGGCGATGGCTCAAAACCGCATCAACACTGGCAAGAAGGTGGCGAACGCCAAGGACAACGGCGCTATCTGGGCGATCGCTCAGAACCAGCGCGCGGCGTCCGGATCGTTGAACGCCGTCCGGGATTCACTGCAACGCAGTCAGTCTACGGTCGACGTCGCCATCGCTGGTGGGGAGACGGTTTCGGACCTTCTGCTTCAGATGAAGGAAAAGGCTCTGGCTGCGTCTGACAGCAGCCTGGATAGCGCGTCCCGCAATGCCCTGAATGAAGACTTCATGGCCCTGCGCGACCAGATCCAGAAAGCGGTCAACAACGCATCGTTCAACGGCGTGAACATGTTGAACGGAGCCGGTGTCGGTGGTGCGGTGACAATCTCGGCTCTCGCCGATGAGTCTGGGCAATCCAGGCTCACGGTTCTGGCTCAGGATATGTCCCTCGACACTCCCGGCAGCGCCGTGGGGCTGTTGTCGACCGACTCCATTGGGACCCAGGCTGACGCCATGACGATGATCACCACGGTGGCTAACGCTATCGCGAACGTCTCCACGGCTCTGTCGCGGCTGGGCACGGGTTCCAAGTCTCTCGCCAATCACCTGACCTTCATCAACAAGCTACAGGACGCGGTCGACGCCGGCGTGGGCAACCTCGTCGATGCTGACCTCGCCAAGGAGAGCGCAAGGCTCACCTCGCTGCAGACGAAGCAGCAACTCGGTGTCCAAGCGCTGTCGATCGCCAATCAGATGCCACAGACGATCATGTCTCTGTTCCGCAGCTAGTTGGTCGCAGCGCCGGGCGGGCGCCCCCCGAAAGGGGTGGCCCCGCCCGGCGAGCTCTTTGAACTGCTGGGCGCCGTTTGCCGCATGAGGTCGGCAATTTCTGCCCAAGCGCCGTTAAGGTAGGCAAGTCCTGCCGCGCGTAGACGTCCCTAACAAGGGTTTAATCCAACCATTTCAATATCTTGTGGCGGGCCGATAGCCCGTGGCCGTTTCGGCTGAGGTGGCCCGAAACTTGCTTTTAACCACGTGGGCAAAATGCCTACGGTCAGCAAAATGCAGACCGGTGACCTGAGAATAAGGACACCTCTGATGCCGAATAGCGTCAACACCAACGTCGGGGCGATGATCGCCCTTCAGAACCTCAACACGACCAACGCCGACCTGATGACGGTTCAAAACCGCATCAACACCGGCAAGAAGATCGCCTCCGCCAAGGATAACGGCGCCATCTGGGCCATCGCCCAGAACCAACGCGCGACCTCCGGCTCCCTGAACGCGGTCAAGGACTCCCTGCAACGCTCGCAATCGACCGTCGATGTCGCCATCGCCGGCGGTGAGGCTGTTTCCGATCTGCTTCTGCAGATGAAGGAAAAGGCCCTGGCCGCCTCCGATTCCAGCCTCGACACCGCCTCCCGCGTGGCCCTGAACGAAGACTTCATCGCCCTCCGCGACCAGATCGGAAAGTCGGTCTCCAACGCGACGTTCAACGGTGTGAACATGATCGACTCAGGCGGCACCACCATCGCGGCCTTGGCCAATGATGACGGCACCTCGAAACTGACTGTCCAGTCGCAAGACATGTCGCTGGGCGGCACGATCATGGGCGGCGGCGGCGGCCTGAGCGCCACCTCCACCATCGGCACGCAAGCCGATGCCGAGGCCATGATCGCCACCATCGGCACCGCCATCGGCAGCGTTTCGACCGCTCTGTCGAAGCTGGGTACGGGTTCCAAGTCCATTGGGTCCCACCTGACCTTCATCGGCAAGCTGCAGGACTCGATCGACGCCGGGGTGGGTAACCTCGTCGACGCCGACCTTGCCAAGGAAAGTGCGCGACTGACCTCCCTGCAGACCAAGCAGCAGCTTGGCGTGCAGGCGCTGTCGATCGCCAACAGCTCCTCTTCGGGTCTGCTCAGCCTCTTCCGCGGCTAAAGCAGGCGCGCGAGGCGGCGACGCCTCGTCACCGGCCGGACCTGGCGGGGAGGGCGAAGTCCTCCCCGCCGACTTCGGTCAAACAGGGACGTTCACGGGCGAGCCCCGTTAACGAAGGGAGAAATGGAAACCAAGGCTACAAATCTGGCGGCGATCACCGACCAAAACCTCAATCAGCAATCGCAGCATCCCGCGCCGCGCGACCCCGCACCCCGTGCGGTCCGTGCCGCGGAAGGCGCTGAGGATCAGGCCGATATCCGGCTGGTCATCGAGGAACAGGGTGGCTCCTACGTCTACAAGACAGTCGACCGGCGGACCGGCGACATTGTGGCGCAGTATCCGAGGGAGGAACTCCTGAAGATGCGTGAGGAAGAGGACTACGCCGCCGGCACGGTAATCCGCGCCAAGATCTGACAGGGGCTCAACAGCCTCTGAATCTGAAGGTTTTACTGCCCCGGGGAACCGGTCGGCAGGCGCTCGCATATGGGCGTTAACCTTCTGGACACCATGATTCCGTAGCTTCCAGCGCAGGAAGACCGGTCCCGCCGACTCGCAGAAGAGCCGGTTGAAAGGGGTCGGGCGCGCCAAGGAGGCCGAGCCGTGTCAATCAGCGTTCATACAAACAAATCCGCGCTCGTCGCGTTGCAGAACCTGAACAAGACCAACGATGAGCTGAGCGACGTTCAGAACCGCATCAACACCGGTCTGGCCATCGCGAACGCCAAGGACAACGCCTCGGTCTGGTCCATCGCCCAGGGACAGCGCGCCGACATCGGCGCCCTCTCGGCGGTGAAGATGAGCCTCGACCGGGCACAGTCGATCGCTGAAGTCTCCATGGCGGCTGGCGAGTCGATCT
Organism: Phenylobacterium sp.; assembly: GCF_037968635.1. Taxonomy (GTDB): domain Bacteria; phylum Pseudomonadota; class Alphaproteobacteria; order Caulobacterales; family Caulobacteraceae; genus Phenylobacterium. The sequence continues at coordinate 14,119 of NZ_JBBKVV010000173.1, read as the reverse complement.
CAGATCTGCTGGTTCAGCTGAAGGAAAAGGTGGTTTCCGCCCAGGACCCTTCCCTGGACGCCAACTCCCGCACCGCCCTGGACGCCGACTTCAAGTCCATCCTGCGGCAGATCCGCCAGGTCGGACAGAACGCCAATTTCGACGGCGCCGACATTCTGGACGGCACCACCACGTCGATCCGCTTCCTCGCCAACGCCGACGCCAACGCCTACATCACGTTGTCGGGCCAGGACATGAGCCTGGGCGGGCTGATCATCACCCTGGCCTCGACGGCCTCGATCAACACCGTCGCCGACGCTCAGCAGGCCCTGACCGACCTCGACGCCTCGATCGGCAACGTCAACCAGGCGCTGGGCGCGCTCGGCGCGCAAGCCAAGCAGATCGAGAACCACAACAAGTTCGTCTCCAAGCTGACCGACGTGCTGCAGGCCGGGATCGGCAATCTGGTGGACGCCGATGTGGCCAAGGAAAGCGCCCACCTGCAGGCGCTCCAGGTCCAGCAGCAGCTTGGCGCCCAGGCGCTCTCTATCGCCAACCAGGCGCCGCAGATCATCCTGTCGCTGTTCAAGTAGTTGCGGCTTTCCCGATCCCGGGAGTGTCTTGAGGTCCGAGCCTGGTCAGCTCGGTCCTTCGCCGTCTTAACGCTGCGGCTTAACCCCTCGTCATCGGTTGACGTGCGAAGGTTTGTCGGCGGATCTGTGTCCGCGAACGGCAGGTCATGACGATCACCTTCGATACCAATATTCTGCTGAACTACTATCAGGCACGCGCTGGCGTGCCCTTGACGTCGGCTGGCGGCCCGATGACCTCCGCCAAGAAGTACGCGCCGAGCGCCCCGTGGCTGCCAGGCGCCCAGACCGCCTCCAACACGCCCGAGTTGATGACCACCGCGGTCAAGAACGCCATGCTGGGCCGCAAGCTGGTGAACGAGGACGCCGCCCAGCTCGACCTGGCGGGGGCGAGCGCCGACTACAAGAAGCTGTTTGCGCTGTACCAGGGCATCGACACCCTGGCCGGCGTTGTGGACCAGATGGGCGCCAAGAACCTCAGCAGCACCGAAAAGGCCCGCATCCAGTCGGTGTTCGCCAAGGGGCTGGCCGAGATCACCGCCTATACCGAGCAACTCGACCTGGACCAACTTCGCCTGACCCGGGCGACTGTGGCCGACAAGGCCAAATCCACGGTCGGCGTCAACCGCGCCAAGACCGAGTACACGACCCCGCCGCTGGTGTCGGGCGATGTCAGCGCACCGATCGAGGCCTTCCAGGGCGACGTGAAATTTAACATCTCGATCAAGCGGGTGAACGTCGTCCACGAGGTGGTCATCGATCTGGACGAGATGGGCGCGACCCCTCGCAACATGTCCAACGTCATGTCCTACATCAACGGCAAGCTCGGCGAGGCCGAAGTCGGGACCAGCGTCTCATCTCTGCGTATTCCTGGCGGCGACCGCACCATCCAGATCGGCGGCAAGGCCACCAAGGTCGGAGTCAATCCCGACCAGTGGGCGATGAAGTTCAACATCGATTCCGGCGACACCCTGACCTTCTCGGCCCCCAAGACCGAGCCCGCCATCTATCTGGCCCAGAGCGTCGGCAATCCCGATCCCGACGGCAAGAGCTCCACCAAGGACGGGGTGATTGTAAGCCAGCTGCTCAAGATTCAGACTGACACCACCGATGTGACCCCGCCGCCTCAGGCGACCGGCGAGGCCAACTACGTCGATGGCCGGGTTTGGTCCAAGGACATGGAAAAGTCCGTGGGCACGGTTCACGCGACCCAGGTCGCCTCCGACGGATCGGTCTATGTTCTGGCCGATGTCTCCGACAAGGTCGGCGGTCAGACGATCAAGGGCGATCAGGACGTCGCCCTGCTGAAGTACGACTCCGCGGGCAAGCTGCTCTTCACCCGCACCCTGGGCGCGTCGACCAGCGCCAGCGGCCTGGCGCTCGCGGTCTCGGCCGACGGCAAGATCGCCATCGCCGGCAAGGTCACCGGCGCCCTGAGCGGCGCGGTCGAGGGCGCCCTGAATTCCGGGGCGACCGGCAGCTTCTCCACCCAATCCGACAGCTTCGTCACCGTCATGGATGATGAGGGCCAGGAGCTGTGGACTGAGCGTCGCGGCGCGCGTCAGAACGACGAGGCCACCAACATCGCCTTCGGCGCTGACGGCAGCGTCTATGTCGCTGGCCGCGCCCAATCCAACCTGCCGGGGACCACGGGGCTGGGTGGCTGGGACAGCTACATCGAGGGCTTCAAGGCCGACGCCAAGGGCAAGGTCTCGACCCTGTTCGCCCAAAGCGTTGGCTCCTCGGGCTCGGACCGGCCGGGCGGCCTGGTGGTGGATGGCGGTTCCCTGGTCATGGCCAACAACGAGGAGGGCCGCGCCGTTCTCCATCGTTTCGACATTTCCGGCGGCACACCCGTTGAAACCGGCGTTCGCGACCTGGGCGATCTCTCCGGCGGCGGGATAGCGGGCCTGGCCCTGGATGGCGGACAACTGGTGATCGCCGGGTCCGCCGGCGGCGACAGTCTTTCGGCAGGCGTCACGACGCGGGCCTATACCAGCGGGCTGGACGCTTTCGCCGCCAGGATATCGGCCGATCTCAGCGCGGGCGCGGGCGACCGGCTGGCCTATTATGGCGGGGCGGGGGACGACAAGGTCACCGGCATGGCGCTGTCGGAGGGCCGGGTCTACCTCACCGGCCAGGCCGGCTCCGACCTGCCGGACCTCGACGCCAAGGGCAAGAAGGACGGGTTCCTCACTGAGCTGGACCTCGACACCGGCGCCACCGGCTTCACCCGCCGGTTCACGGGCAAGGACGGCTACGCCACCCCCACCGCGATCGCCGTCGACACGTCCGGCGCCAGCGCCCTCGATCGTCTGGGCCTGCCCAAGGGCACGCTGGACATGACCGACTCCGTCCAGCTCAGCGCTGTCAGCGCCGTGCGGCCCGGCGACCAGTTCCAGGTCAAGGGCGGCAACGGCGGCACATTCAAGACCATCACCATCGAAGCCGGCGAGACCATGGAGACCCTGGTCGCCAAGCTGAAGCGGGGCCTGAATTATCAGGCCGACATCAGCGTCGTGACCTCCGACGGGCAGCGCAAGCTGCAGATCAAGCCGCAGAACCCGCGCAACATCCTGGAGTTCGCCTCGGGCAAGGCCGGTCGGGACGCCCTGGCCCTGCTGGGCATTCCCGAGGGCGTGGTGCGCGCCACCACAACCAGCAAGGACGGCAAAACCACCGCGGCGGACGGGAAGGGGACCTTCTACGGCCTGGGCCTGGACATGGAGATGAACCTCAGCAACGCCGAGGAGATCTCCCACACCAAGGCCGAGCTGGCCTCGGCGCTCAACGTGATCCGCAACGCCTACAAGGACCTCAAGGAAGCCGCCACGCCCGAGGCTCTGAAGAAGGCGGAAAAAGCCAAGGCCACCGGCGCCGTTCCGACCTATCTCACCAACCAGATCGCCAACTACCAGGCCGCCCTCGATCGCCTCACGGGCGGCGGCTAAGTCGCTCCGCGATCGCGAACGCTTGAAACCGTCTCACGCGCGGTCTAGCGAGAGGCCATGGATATGTTCAATGACCGACGGATTGTGCTGGCCTTGATCGGCGGCGCGCTCGCGCTCATGGCCGGGCTGGGCATCGCCATCGGCATGGTCTCCAAGACCCGCAGTGATCGGAACGCCGCCCCGGCGGCTTCGCAGGGCGGCCTGGTGGTGGAAACCACCACCGCCGACGATGGTGGGATCGATCCCGCCCGGCCCCTGAGATGCTTCGTCGCCGGGCAGTATGTCGGGGAGGTCACCCTGGCTGAGTGCGCCAAGAAGAACGGCGTGGCCACCGGAGCCCTGGACGTCGGCGTCGACTCCAGCGGGAACCTGGCCGCCGCCGATGCCGCGGGCACGGTCCTGACTCCCCTGCCGCCGGTGCAGACCACCGCCATTGAGCCGGCCCTGACCCCGACCATCCCGGCCGCCCCCACCACGACAGCCACGCCTGCCGCGCCCACCGCCGGCGGGCCGGCGGGAACCTGCTGGCGCTATTCCGGCAATGTGTGGTCCAGGCTGCCCTCGGAGATGTCGCTCAATTCCTGTGTCCAGGCCCTGTTCGCAGGCCGCTGCGAACGTCCCGGCACGGCGACCTATGGTCGCTGGATGACCCAGACCCTGCGTCTGGTGCCCGGAAAGGTCGAAGTCTCCGGTGACAACCGCAGCTTCCGCACCCTGGTGGACCAGGGCAGTAGCTGCGCCATCCCTGCGGTCGGCTAAGGCCACTCGCGTGCCGCAATTGGGCTGTGTAGTCTATGGCCATGGTTCGCAATCTTCTCCTGCTGGGCGCCGCCCTGATCGCCCTCGGCGCCTGCGCCAAACGCACGGTCCCGCCGGGCGACGTCGGCGTCTGCTACATGGTGGCGCCCCAGAAGGACGGGACGCTGAAGTACAACAGATTGCCCGGCGCCCAGTCGGATCTGGAGCACTGCGCCGCGGCCCTGGAGGCCATGCGTATCCGCTTCCTGAGCATGGGCGGCAGCCAGTACGAAATCACCGGCGCCTATCAGGGCAACTTCATCTTCCTCCAGAAGGAGGGGATCTTCACGGCGCCCTCCCTGGAGGCGCACCGCTATCCCGCCCTGGTCCGAACGGGCGACGGCCGGCTCGCGGTGCCGGGGGCCATGCCGCGCCAATAGGCGGCGCGACGCCAGGCCGCACGAATGGCCTGTGGACGGTGGGCGTCAAACGTGAACGAACCACGAACATTAATATTGATCGGCTGATCCCGCTCGTCTAGCGTGCGCGCCAGGACGTGAGCGTCCGCATCTACGGAAAAGACAGGAAAAGCATCATGGCGGGCAGCGTCAACAAGGTCATTCTGGTCGGCAATCTGGGCGCCGATCCTGAAATTCGCAGTCTCGGTTCCGGCGACCGGGTCGCCAACCTGCGTATCGCCACCTCGGAAACCTGGCGCGACAAGAGCTCGGGCGAGCGCAAGGAAAAGACGGAGTGGCACCGGGTGGTGATCTTCAACGAGAACCTCGTGAAGGTGGCCGAGAACTATCTGAAGAAGGGCTCCAAGGTCTACATCGAGGGCTCCATCCAGACTCGCAAATGGGCCGACCAGTCGGGCGTGGAGAAGTTCTCCACCGAGGTCGTCCTGCAGAAGTTCCGGGGTGAGCTGACCATGCTGGACGGTCGCGGCGACGCCGAACGCGAGGAAGGCGGCGGCTTCAGCAGCGGCGACCGCGGCGGCTTCTCCTCCGGGCCTCGGGCTCAGAGTTCGGCCCCGCGCGAAGACTTCTCCGCCGACCTGGACGACGAGATCCCGTTCTAGGCGTATCGGCCTGCAGGCTTATAGAAGGACGGCCGGTTCCTCTGGGACCGGCCGTTTCTGTTTCGGCGGGAGTCCCGATGTCGGCTTTCCAGATCGCTCTTGAAGCCGGTGATCTCGCCGCGATCCGCGCCGCGCCGAAGGCTGACCTGCACCTCCACGCTATCGGCAGCGGAAACCGCGATTTCCTGCGTGCGCGCACCGGTCGCGACATCGCGCCCGTCGACAGGGTGCTCACCTCCATGGACGACATGCACGTCTGGACCGGCGAGCATCTGGCTGAGCTGTTTCAAGGGCAGGGCAGAGCGCTGGCTTTCGAGGCGACCTTTGTCCAGGCTGTCCGCGACGGCGTCACGCGGATCGAAGTCGGCGCCGACGTCTGGGAAGTTACGCACTACGACAATCAGGCCCAACCGGTCTGGGACATGTTGCAGGCCGCTCACGCGGCAGGCGGGCCGCAGGTCGAGTGGATTCCGCAGATGAGCTTCTCCCGCCACTGCCCGTTCCGGGCGCTGGAATTCTGGATGACGCCGATGTTGGAACTGGGGGTGTTTCGCACCCTGGATCTCTCCGGCGACGAATTCGTCCAGCCCATCGAGGTTTTCGCCCCCCTCTACCGCCGCGCCAAGGCCGCCGGCCTGAAGCTGAAGGCCCATGTGGGAGAGTGGGGGACCGCCGACGATGTCTGGCGAGCGGTGGAACTGCTGGAGCTGGACGAGGTGCAGCATGGCATCGCCGCCGCAGACTCTCCCGATGTGATGCGCGCCCTGGCCGATGCGGGCGTCCGCCTGCACATCTGCCCCACCTCGAACCTCAAGCTTGGTCGCGTGGCGCGGATGGAGGACCATCCGATCCGCCGGCTGGTGGACGCCGGCGTGCGCGTCACCGTCAATACGGACGACGTCCTGATCTTCGGCTCAAGCCTCTCGGAGGAATACCTCGCCCTCTACCAAGCTGGCGTGCTCACCGCCGCGGAGTTGGACGTCATCCGCCTGGAGGGCCTGAGCTAGAAGGCGCCTCCGGCCCGAAGGTTGACGCCGTATTCCAGGTAGCCCTTCAGGCAGCACAGCATGTGCATCCAGCCTCCGGCGTTGCCGTGGGAGGCCTTGCTGCCCTCCGGCGTCTGAGGCCAGCCACCTTCGCTGATCTGGACCATGGTGTTGTCGGCGTCCATCGCCTCGAAGATCATCTGCACCCGGGTGGCGCCGCCCGTCTCCGCGGGCCAGTTGAAGACGATCCGCTGGTTCTTCACCACCTCGCCCACCACCACGTCGAAGGCCTCATTCACCTCGGCGAATTTCCATTTCACCGTCGCGCCCTGCGCCAGCGGCCCGCTGGAGGTCTGCAGGAAATAGCCGGTCAGCTTGTCGGGGTTCACGACGGCGTCGAACACCTCCGCCACCGGTTTGCGGATCTTCAACTGCACCTGGAATTTGGGATCCATGGGGACGCCTCCTGTTGCCATCGGCATCAAATATGTTATGAAAATATAACATGTCAACCGACGACGCAGATGATCTGGTCTTCAAGGCCCTGGCCGACCGCCGCCGGCGGGAGATTCTGGACATGCTGAAATCGGCCCCGCGCACCACGGGGGAACTGTGCGCGCACTTCGCGGGCGCGTTGGATCGCTGCACCGTCATGCAGCACATCGGGGTGTTGGAGCGCGCCGAGCTGATCATCGCCCGGCGCGAGGGGCGCTGCCGCTGGAACTATCTGAACGCCTCGCCGGTGAAGGCGATCTCCGAGCGCTGGATATCACCCTACGCGGCCGAGGCGGTGAACCTGCTGGCCCGTCTGAAGCTGGACCTGGAAGCCTAGGGGTCTTCCCCGGTGTCAAACGTGCCCAGATTGGCCTCTCGGATCGCGGCGGCCGCCCCGTCGTAGAAGAAGGGGAGGAAGGCGTAGCGCTTGCCCTTGGTCACCGAGGTCGCCTCGTGCAGCAGGGAGCAGGAGAACACCACCGCCCCCCCGGTTGGCGGCCGGTAGGTCTGGGGCCCGAATTCCGCGAAGGTCAGGTCGCCGCCCTCGAACTCTTCCGCGTTGAGGTTGATGGAACAGGCGAACCGACGGTGGGCGGTGCCCTTGGTGGTGTCGTCCCGATGCGGCTTGAAGTAGCCGCCATCTTCCGCGTCGTAACAGGCTACCATGTAGCGTTCGATGTAGCCGACCTTGAACTGGAAGACTTTTCGGATCTGCGGCAGCAGGCGGGTGACGAGGGCCTCGCGCGCCTCACGGGCCAGGTCGGGATCGCTGATCATGGTGTCGCGGCGCTTCTTGTAGGCGTCGAGCACGCCCACGGTCCTGCCGTCGATCTCGCGCATCACCCCTGACGGAGAGCCGCCATCGGTCTGGTAGTAGGCGATCAGCCGCCGGCAGAGATCGGCGTCGAAGATGCGTGGCGCGATCAGCACCGGCGCGTGCAGAGGAACGCCGGCATGGTCCTGGGGCGCGGGCAGGGCGCGAACCTGCGCGAACAGGTCGTCGGCCTTGTCGATATCAGCCACCGCCAGCACGCACTCGGCCGGATCCAGCAGCACCCAGCGGGGGCGTTCCTCCCCCTCGGGCGTCAGGGCCTCGAAGAGTCGGCTCACCGCCGCGTCACGGTCGAGGAACCAGCGCAGCCCTGTCTGGTCGCGGGCCAGGGCGATCGCGTCGTCGTCGCGCAATACGCCGTAGGCCGAGAGCTTGATGTCGTCGAACAGGGCGCGGTGAGCGCCCACGAGGCCGAGAGCCGCCCGTCGACCTGTCACATCGGTGGGCAGGAAGGCCAACAGGATGTAGCGGCCGCCGAAGGCTGCGGAGGTGTAGCGGGGATTGCTGGTCGTCGGGCAGACGAACCGCGGCGCGAGCGCGCCCACAACGATGGACATGGCTGAGGTTTGCCGCCGGACGCTCGTGCTGGCAAGCCGAGGCGCGTCCGGGGCGACCAATCAACCCTTCGGAATGACCCCACAGGCCACGCGCGCGCCGGCCCCGCCGATGGGCTGGCTCATGTGGTCGTCCGGGCCGGCGTGGATCACCAGGGCCGAGCCGTCAGCGTCCATCAGGGCCGGGCGGGTTCCCGCGCCCTTGAGCGAGGTGTAGCTGGAGAACAGTTCGACGGCCCCGGCGCCATCGGCGGCGATATGGAGGTTTGGCAGGTCGCCCGCCTCGTTGCCGTCGGGGTTCAAAAGGCCGTGAACCACGCTCGCCTGGCCGTGGACATGGGCTCCGGCCGAGGTGAAGCCGGCGGCGGAGCAGTCGCCCTTCTCGTGGAAATGCAGGCCGTGCCAACCGGGCGTCAGCCCCTTGGCCTCCAGCCGCAGCAGCACGCCGTTGGGGGCCTCTGAGAGGGTCAGGGTCCCGGCCGAGCCGCCGGCGGAATTCTTGAGATCGATCCGAAGGTTGGCCGGCGGTGTTGCGGCGAGGGCGGCGGTGGCGGCGGCTGCGGCGATCAGGCCAAGGACGGCATACTTCATGGCGGCTCCAAAGGCGTTTCCAAGGCTCACGAAGGTTGGCCTCGGGGGTCCTGGGATGTTAACACTCCAACACTGATTTCCAGTCCGATTCCAACGGCGAAAAAATCCCCTTGAGCGACGACAGCACTATCCCTCCGGACGACGGCCGGCGCGGGGGCATCGCCCCTATCGCCATCGAGGACGAACTCAAGAAGTCCTACCTCGACTACGCCATGAGCGTCATCGTCAGCCGCGCGCTGCCCGATGTTCGCGACGGCCTCAAGCCGGTGCACCGCCGCATCCTGTTCTCCATGAGCGAGCAGGGGCACACGCCTGACCGCTCCTATGTGAAATCGGCCCGCGTCGTCGGCGACGTGATGGGCAAGTACCACCCGCACGGCGACAGCGCGATCTACGACACCCTGGTGCGTCTGGCCCAGCCCTTCTCCATGAGCCAGCTGCTGATCGACGGTCAGGGCAATTTCGGCTCGGTGGACAATGATCCGCCGGCCGCCATGCGCTACACCGAGTGCCGCCTGACCAAGGCGGCCATGTCGATCCTGGCCGACCTGGACAAGGACACCGTCGACTTCAAAGACAACTATGACGGCACGGAGCACGAACCCAGCGTCCTGCCGTCGCGCCTGCCCAACCTGCTGGTCAACGGCGCCGGTGGCATCGCCGTCGGCATGGCCACCAATATCCCGCCCCACAATCTGGGTGAGATCGTCGACGCCTGTCTGGCCTATGTGGACAATCCCGAGATCGGCCTGGACGAACTGCTGGACATCGTTCCGGGCCCCGACTTCCCCACCGGCGGCGAGATTATCGGCCGCACGGGCGCCCGCAACGCCCTGATGACCGGCCGCGGCTCGGTGATCATGCGCGGCAAGGCCGCCATCGAAGAGGTCCGCAAGGACCGCGAAGCCATCATCATCACCGCCATCCCGTATCAGGTGAACAAGGCCGGACTGGTGGAGCGGATCGCCGAACTGGTGCGCGAGAAACGCGTCGAGGGCATCGCCGACCTGCGCGATGAGAGCGACCGCCAGGGCATGCGCGTCGTCGTCGAGCTGAAGCGCGACGCCTCGGCCGACGTGGTGCTGAACCAGCTCTACAGGTTCACCCCGCTGCAGAGCTCATTCGGCGTCAACATGCTGGCCCTCAACCGCGGCCGCCCGCAGCAGATGGGCCTGCGCGAGATGATCGGGGCCTTCATCGAGTTCCGCGAGGAAGTCGTTGTCCGGCGTGAGAAGTTCGAACTCTCCAAGGCCCGTGACCGCGGCCACGTCTTGGTGGGCCTGGCCGTCGCCGTCGCCAATATCGACGAGTTCATCCACATCATCCGCTCGTCCAAGGACCCGGCCGAGGCGCGCGAACGCATCGTCGCCAAGGGTTGGCCGGCCGGCGACATGATGCCGCTCGTGGAACTGATCGCCGATCCGCGCACGGTGCTGGAGGACGGCGGCTTGATCCGCCTGACCGAGGAACAGGCCCGCGCCATCCTGGCGCTCACCCTGTCGCGTCTCACCGGCCTTGGCCGTGACGAGATCTTCGGCGAGGCCGAGACTCTGGCCGGGGCCATCCAGGGCCACCTGACCATGCTGTCGTCGCGCGACAACATCATGGCCGTGGTCCGCGAGGAACTGGTGGAGGTGCGCGCCGCCTTCGCCGTGCCCCGCCGCACCGAGATCGTCGACGGCGACGCCGACGTCGAGGACGAGGATCTGATCGCCCGCGAGGACATGGTCATCACCGTGACCCACGGCGGTTATGTGAAACGTACCCCGCTGGTGACCTATCGGACCCAACATCGCGGCGGCAAGGGCCGCTCGGGCATGTCCACCAAGGACGAGGACGCCGTCACCCGCGTCTTCTCGGCCAACACCCACACCCCGATGCTGTTCTTCTCCTCGGGCGGCAAGGTCTATCAGCTCAAGGTCTGGCGTCTGCCGGTGGGCACCCCCACCTCGCGCGGCAAGGCCTTCGTGAACCTGCTGCCCATCGAGCCCGGCGAGAGCATCACCTCGATCCTGCCCCTGCCCGAGGACGTGGCCACCTGGGATCAGTACGACGTCATGTTCTCCACCCGCTCCGGCGGCGTGCGGCGCAACAAGCTGTCTGACTTCATCGGCATCAAGCGCAACGGCAAGATCGCCATGAAGCTGGACGAGGGCGACCAGATCATCGGCGTCGGCGTCTGTAACGCCCAGGCCAACGATATCCTGCTGACCACCGCCCTCGGCCGTTGCATCCGCTTCGCCACCGAGGAGGTCCGGGTCTTCGCCGGCCGCGAATCCACCGGCGTGCGCGGTATCCGCCTGGCTGAGGGCGACAGCGTCATCTCCATGGCCGTCCTGCGGTCTGTGACCGCCACCCCGGCGGAGCGCGCGGCCTATGTGAAGCACGCCAACGCCATGCGCCGCGCCATCAGCGGTGAGGGCGAGGACATCGAGGACCTCGCGGCGCCCGACGACGAGGAAGACGCCGGCGAAGAGGCCCTGTCCACCGACCGCATCGCGGACCTGGGCGCGGCTGAAGAGTTCATCCTCACCGTCTCCACCGAGGGCTACGGCAAGCGCACGTCGGCCTATGAGTTCCGCCGGACAGGTCGGGGCGGGCAGGGGCTGCTGGCCCAGGACCTCACCAAGAAGGGCAAGGGCGGGCGTCTGGCCGCCTCCTTCCCGGTGGAGGAGTTCGACGAAATCCTGCTGGTCACCGACCAGGGCCAGCTGATCCGCACCCCGGTGGGGCAGGTTCGCGTCATCAGTCGCAACACCTCCGGCGTCACCATCTTCCGCACCGCCCAGGACGAGCACGTCGTCTCGGTGGAACGCCTGGCCGACCAGGGCGGCGGCGAGGGCGAGGAGCCCGAAGGCGACGGCGAACCGGGGGCCGACGAAACTTAGGGCTTGCCATCAACGGCTTGCCCGGCCAAAGCCGAAGGCAAGAACAGTTGGGGGATACAGGCGAATGGCCACCCGCGTCGGGATCTATCCGGGCACGTTCGACCCGATTCACAATGGCCACACCGACATCATCGGCAGGGCCGTGAAGCTGGTGGACAAGCTGGTGATCGGGGTGGCGATCAACGCCGGCAAGGGGCCGCTGTTCACCCTGGAAGAGCGCGTCGCCATCCTTCGCGACCTGGCGAGCGGCCTGCCCAAGGACATCGAGATCGTGGTCCAGCCCTATGAGGGCCTGCTGATCCACTTCGCCCGCGAGGTCGGGGCCAGCATCATCGTCCGGGGCCTGCGCGCCGTCGCCGACTTCGAATACGAATTCCAGATGACCGCCATGAACCAGCAGCTCGACCGCGAGATCGAGACCGTGTTCCTGATGGCCGATCCCCGCCACCAGGCGGTGTCGTCGAAGTTGGTGAAGGAAATCGCCATCCTGGGCGGCGAGGTGAACAAGTTCGTCAGTCCCGGCGTTCGGGAGGCCCTGATGGCCAAGGTGGCGGCCGCCAAGGCTTGAGACCCTCCGACGGGGTGGCGATCTTCGCCGCGCCCGGCTAGGAGTGAGCGCATGATCCGCACCCTCCTGATCTCCACGGCGGTCCTGGCGCTCGCCGGCTCCGCTCTCGCAGCGCCCAAGGCCAAGGCCCCGGCCGCGCCCGTCGTGCCCCCGGAGCCCGGCGCGCCCACCGCGGCCGACTGGCGCACGCCTGATCCCGACAACGTCCTGGTGATCGACACCACCAAGGGCCGCATCCTGGTGGAGCTGACCCCACAGGTCGCGCCCAACCATGTGACCCGGCTCAAGGAACTGACCCGCACCGGCCTCTATGATGGCCGCCTGTTCTTCCGGGTGATCGACGCCTTCATGGCCCAGACAGGCGACCCCAAGGACACCGGCGAAGGGAATTCCGACAAGCCCGATCTGGAGGCCGAGTTCACCTTCCGCCGAGGCCCTGACACCCCCTTCGTCCAGGTCGCCGACCAGACGGTGGCCGAGATCGGGTTCATCGGCGCCCTGCCGGTGATGACCCAGAGCTCGATGCTCATGCCCATGACCAAGGACGGCAAGATTTCCGGCTGGGGCCTCTATTGCCCGGGCGTCGCCGGCATGGCCCGCGGCGAGGCCGAGGCCAGCGCCAACAGCCAGTTCTTCCTGATGCGCCAGGCCTATCCGTCCCTGGAAAAGCGCTACACCGCCTTCGGTCGGGTGATCTCGGGCCTCGACGTGGTGCGCGCCATCAAGGTCGGCGAACCGGTGGTCGATCCCGATAAGATGTTGAAGGTCCGCGTAATGGCGGATATCCCCGCCGCCGAACGCCCCAAGGTTCGGGTGATCGACCCCGCTAGCGCCTGGTTCAAGGCCGAGATCGCCAATGTGCGTGGCGAGATGGGGGCCGATTTCACGGCCTGCGCAATTCGAATTCCCTCAGAGGTGAAGTAATGGACGCCGAAAATACCCTGATCATGACGCTGGAAAGCGGCCCGGTGACGATCAAGCTTCGCCCGGACCTGGCGCCTGGCCACGTCGACCGGATCAAGGAACTGGCCCGCGAGGGCTTCTATGACGGCGTGGTCTTCCACCGCGTGATCCCGGGCTTCATGGCCCAGGGCGGCGACCCCACCGGCACCGGCACCAGCGGTTCGGACAAGCCGAACCTGACCGCCGAGTTCTCCAAGGAGCCCCACGTCCGTGGCGTCTGCTCCATGGCCCGCACCAACCAGCCCAACTCGGCCAACAGCCAGTTCTTCATCTGCTTCGACGACGCCAAGTTCCTGGACGGCCAATACACCGTCTGGGGCGAAGTCACCGACGGCATGGACCTAGTGGACGGCCTGCCCAAGGGCGAGCCGCCGCGCGCGCCCGGCAAGATCGTCTCCATGAAGGTCGCGGCCGACGCGTGACCCCCGAACTGGAAGCGGCTTACGCGCAACCGCATAGGCGCTACCATACGCGGACCCATATCGAGCAGTGCCTGGCGCTGCTCGATCAGGTTCCCGACCTGATGGACTCCGAGCGCCAGGTGCTGACCTGCGCCATCTGGTGGCACGACGCGGTCTACGATCCCACCGCGTCGGACAACGAGGCCAGGAGCGCGGAGATGGCCAAGCGCGATCTCCGCGACCTCGACCTCTCCCTGCACGCCCGCGAGGAAGTGGCCCGGCTGATCCGCCTGACCGCCGGGCATGTGGTGGAGGAAGAGGACCGCCTGGGCGAGATACTGGTCTCCATCGACCTGGCCATCCTGGCCGCCGCGCCCCTCGACTACGACGCCTATACCCACCAGGTGCGGGCCGAGTACGCCCATGTGCCCGACGAGGCCTGGCGCGCGGGCCGGGCCAAGGTGATGCAACACTTCCTGGACGCCCCGGTCATCTATCCCGA
>NZ_JBBKVV010000172.1:0-8177 GCF_037968635.1 Phenylobacterium sp. | reverse complement strand
TGACCCTCGGCCTTGCTGAGGTCATGCAGCCTTTGGGCCGCGGTCGGGGAGAGGGTGAGGTCTGATGTGGTCATGATGCGTAAAAGCCCTGTGTGGACTATATGAGGGTCCAACGGCTTCTCACCAAGGGGCCATCCGATATTTGCGAGCATACATGGCTTTGACGGTTCCGCCCCGTGCGCCCTACGCCGAAGATCCCGGCCTGTCCCTGGGCCGCAAGGTTGAGGAGCCCGAGAGCCGTAACCGCACCCCCTTCGCCCGTGACCGCGACCGGATCATCCACGCCACCGCCTTCCGGCGCTTGAAGGAGAAGACCCAGGTCTTTGTGGCCCACGAGGGCGACCATTTCCGCACCCGCCTGACCCATTCCCTGGAGGTGGCGCAGGTGGCGCGGTCGCTGGCCACGGCGCTGGGGCTGGACGCCGACCTCGCCGAGACCATCGCGCTCGCCCACGACCTGGGCCACCCGCCCTTCGGCCACGCCGGGGAGGACGAGCTGCAGGTGCAGATGCAGCCCTTCGGCGGGTTCGATCACAATGTGCAGACCTTCCGGGTGGTCACCAAGCTGGAGCGCCGCTACCCCCGCTGGGACGGGTTGAACCTGACCTGGGAGACCCTGGAAGGGGTGATCAAGCACAATGGCCCGGTGACGGCCAAGCTCAGCGAGCCCTCCTGGAAGGCGATCACCGAGTTCGACGCCGAGTACGACCTGGGCCTCGACACCTGGGCCTCGGCGGAGGCCCAGTGCGCGGCGCTCGCCGACGACATCGCCTACAACAACCACGATGTGGACGACGGGGTGCAGGCGGGCCTGTTCCACCTGAAGGAGCTGCTGGACGTGCCGCTGATCGGCCCGATCCTGGCGGGCGTCTACAAGGAATACCCCGACATCGACCCCGGCATCATCCGTCTGGAGGCGGTGCGCCGGATGATCGGGGCGATGATCGACGACGTGCTCGCCGAGACCAACCGGCGGGCGATTTCGTCCAAGGTCGCTTCGGCCGATGAGGTTCGCCACCTGGACCACGCCCTGGTGGCCTTCTCGCGTGAGATGCTGGAGGACCTGGGGCGGCTGCGGGAATTCCTGATGAACCGCATGTACCGGCACTGGAAGGTGAACCGCACGCGCTCCCAGGCCCGCCGTATTCTGGCCGAGATGTTCCAGTTGTTCATGAGCGAACCCGATGTCCTGCCGACGGAGTGGTTCGCCCGGTCGCAGAACCGCGACGACGCCGGCCGCGCCCGGGTGGTGTGCGACTACATCGCCGGCATGACCGACCGTTTCGCCATCGAAGAGCACCGCAGGCTTTTCCACCTCGACGTCTGGAATTAGGCGTCCGGGGCGGTTCGAAGCCCGCCCGCCTTCGATACAATGCCGCTGACGCCGCGCGATTCGTTTCGCGCGCGCTTTCGATTCCCTTGGGAGCCTTCGATGACCAACTCCGATCGCGGAGCCTATACGCCGCCCACCGACGCGCCGTTGTCCTTCGACGCGCGCCAGCCGGTGCGGGGGACCCGTCCGGCCCCGATGATGCTGATCGTCAGCGCCCTGGTCCTGATCGGCCTGGTGGTGGCGATCGTGGTCTTCTATCGCTCCGGCGTCCGCCAGGCCGGCGCCGCGCCGCAGTCGGTGGGAACCCCCGTGGGCGCCATCAAGGGCCCCGCGCCCGCCGAGGCGCAGCCGGTGGACCCGGCCGCGGGCCTGCAGATCTATCAGTCCTCCGAAGGCGCCGCGGCCCCGACCGCTCCCAACTTCACCGCCCCGCCAGAGCAGCCCGCCGCCCGTGAGCCCGCGCCGTCAGTTGTCGTGACCCCCGCGGCCAAGCCCGCGCCCATCCCGGCGCCGGTCATCGCCAAGCCGCAGCAGACCGGGCCGGTCGCAGCCATGCCCATCTCGCCGGAGCCCAAGCCGGTCCCGGCCCTGAAGCCCACCCTGCCGGCCGCCACGCCTCCTGTCGCCGCGGGCGGCGCGGCCGCCGTGCAGATCGGCGCCTTTTCGACCTCGGCCCTGGCCGACAAGGGCTGGAGCGACGCGGCCCGGATCGCGCCCGGCGCGACGGCGGGCAAGGGCAAGCGGGTCGAGGCCATCCAGAAGGACGGCGCGACCCTCTACCGGACCTCGGTGACCGGTTTCGCGAGCCGCGCCGACGCCACCGCCTTCTGCGATCAGCTCAAGGCCGCGGGCAAGAGCTGCTTCGTGAAGTGAGCATAAGCGCCTCCATCCTCGGCTGTGCGGGCCTGACCCTTTCCACGGAGGAGCAGGCCTTCTTCCGCGACGTGCGTCCCTGGGGGTTCATCCTCTTCAAGCGCAATGTCGAGAGCCCCGATCAGGTGCGGGCGCTGACGCAGGCCCTGCGCGCCTGCGTGGACCGGCCCGAGGCGCCGATCCTGATCGATCAGGAGGGCGGCCGGGTCGCCCGCCTGGGGCCGCCGCACTGGCGGCGCTATCCGCCTGGCCGGGCCTATGGCGAGCTTCCGGCCAACGATCCGCTGCTGCGCCGGGAGATCACCCGCCTGGGGGGGCGCCTGCTGGCCCACGACCTGTCGTCCCTGGGGATCAATGTCGACTGCGTGCCGGTGCTGGACGTCCCCAGCGAGGGCGCCCATGACATCATCGGCGACCGCGCCTATGCCAAGACCCCCGAGGGGGTGGCCCAACTGGGCCGGGCGGCCTGCGAGGGCCTGATCGCCGGGGGCGTCCTGCCGGTGATCAAGCACATTCCCGGCCACGGCCGCGCCATGGCCGACAGCCACCACGATCTGCCGGTGGTCGAGGCCAGCTATGAAGACCTCGACGCCCACGACTTCGCGCCGTTCCGGGTGCTGTCGGACATGCCGATGGCGATGAGCGCCCACGTCGTCTACACGGCCGTCGATCCGCGCGGCCCGGCGACGACCTCCAAACGGGCGATCAGCAGGGTGATCCGCAAGGCCATCGGCTTCGACGGCCTGCTGATGACCGACGATCTTTCCATGAAGGCGCTGGGCGGCGATTTCACGACGCGGGCCAAGACCGCGCTGTCGGCCGGTTGCGACGTGGTTCTGCACTGCAACGGCGACATGGCCGAGATGCAGGCGGTGGTCGCCGGGACACGGCCCCTGGCCGGACGCGCCGCCCAGCGGGCCCGCGCGGCCCTGGGTCGCATCGCCCGCGTCCCCGAGCCCTTCGATGTTGAGGAGGCCCGCGCCCGATTCGACGCGGCCTTCGAGGGGCGCTGGTCTTGAGCAACACCTTCCAACCCAATCTGGACTTCGAGGCGGCGACCACGGCGGCCGAGGACGGCGAAGCCCTGATCATCGACCTGGACGGCTATGAAGGGCCGCTGCACGTCCTGCTGGCCCTGGCGCGCAGCCAGAAGGTCGACCTGATGAAGCTGTCGATCACCAAGCTGGCCGACCAGTACCTGGCCTTCGTGCAACAGGCCCGGCGCATCCGCTTCTCGCTGGCCGCCGACTATCTGGTGATGGCCGCCTGGCTGACCTATCTGAAGTCCCGCCTGCTGCTGCCCAAGCCCGAACGGCCCAAGGCCGAGGAGCCGCCGGCTGAGGAGATGGCCGCGCAACTGGCCTTCCGCCTGGCCAAGCTGGACGCCATGCGCAAGTCCGCCGAGACCCTGCGCGACGGGGCGCAGTTGGGCCGGGAGGTCTTCCTGCGCGGTGACCCGCAGGCCATCCAGATCATCCCCTCCAACCGCCTGGAGGGCGACCTCTATGGCCTGATGAGCGCCTATATCGCCCAGCGGAAGAAGGAGCAGGATCGCCACTACACCCCGCGCGCACCCCAGGCCTATCCGCTGGAGGAGGCCCGCGACCGGCTGCGCGAGATGCTGCCCGACCTGTCGCGCTGGACCTCGCTGCAGGGCATCGCGCCCATGGCGCCAAGCGCCGAGACCGGGCCGAGCCGCGCGTCCTATGTGGCCTCGACCCTCTCGGCCAGCCTGGAACTGGTGAAGGAGGGGGCCATGGAGGCCCGCCAGCTCGAGGCCTTCGCCGACATCTTCCTGCGCGCCCGCCGGGGAGCCGCGGCGTGACCCTGCCCGCCGAGCGCCAGGCCGAGGCGCTGCTGTTCGCCGCGGCGGGACCGCTCAGCCTGGACGATATCGCCAAGCGCCTGCCGGCCAATTCCGATGTCGAGGCCGCCATCGCCGCCCTGCAGAAGACCTATGAGGGCAGGGGGGTGGAGTTGGTCTGCGTCGCCGACCGCTGGCGTTTCCAGACCGCCGCCGACCTCGCCTTCCTGATGACCGAGGAGCGGGAGGAACCGCGCCGTCTTTCCAAGGCCGCCCAGGAGACCCTGGCGATCATCGCCTATCATCAGCCGGTGACCCGGGCGGAGATCGAGTCGGTCCGCGGCGTGCAGGCCAGCCGCGGCACCCTGGACGTCCTGCTGGAGCTGGGCCTGGTTCGGATGCGCGGCCGCCGCCGCACGCCAGGCCGTCCCGTCACCTATGGCACCACCGACGCCTTCCTGGAGCACTACGGCCTGGCGGCCCTGGCCGACCTGCCGGGCATGGCGGACATGAAGGCGGCCGGCCTGCTCAGCCTGGATCTGCCGCCGGACTTCGCCATTCCCAATCCGGGGGGCGGGCTGGACGCTGACGAGGACCCCATCGAGGACGATGCGGCGCCCGAATTCCATACAGACTTCCTGGGCGGCGAAGACGAGAGCTGATGGAACCGGCAGGTTCCTGCCGATCCGATTGGCGCGACGTCACCGAAACGACTATATTGCATCGGAATATCACAACTGGCGCGTGGCCCTCCCTGGCCGCCGGCGCAAAGGAGTATTGTCATGGGTGCTTTCGGGCCCATCCACTGGATCGTTGTCGCGGTGGTCGTGCTGCTGCTCTTCGGTGGCCGCGGCAAGCTGTCGGGGATCATGGGCGACGCCGCCAAGGGTATCCGCGCCTTCAAGGACGGCCTGAAGGATGGCGACGAGGTGGCCAATTCGACCGCCGCCAAGCCGCTTCCCAGCGAAAAAGACGAAGCCCGCAGCTAATCGGCTGCCATTCCCGGAATTCCACCCACGCCGGTCCTGATCGGCGTGGGTTTTGATCGTTTAGGCATAGCGCATGCTTCCTGATGTCGGCGGGACGGAGCTCCTTCTGATCGCCGCGGTCGCTCTGATCGTGGTGGGGCCGAAGGATCTGCCCATGCTCCTGCGCAAGCTGGGGCAGTTCGTGGCGCGTCTGCGCTCGATGGCCGACGACTTCCGCGCTAGTTTCGATGAGATGGCCCGGCAGTCGGAGCTGGACGACCTGCGCAAGGAGGTCGAGGCCATGCGGCGCGGCCAGGTCGCCGACCAGGCGGCCTCGGAGGCGTCCAATGTCGAGATCAACCAGGTGTTCAACGAGATCGGCGACAGCCTGCAGGGCGCCGGCATCCAGTTCCACCCGCCGATGAGCCACCAGTACGCCGGCGAGCCCGAGGCGGCGCAGGCGGTGACGCCCGCCCCGGCCGCCAAGCCCAAGACGCCGCGCGCGCCCAAGGCGGCGGCGGCCGCTAAGAGCGTGAAAGCGGCCGGCACGCCCACGCCCAAGCCCACGCCCAAGGCCAAGCCCAAGCCCAAGGCCGTGAAGGTCGCCGCCGCCAAGCCGGCGTCGAAAAAGCCGCCTGCCGCGCGGCCTGCCAAGGGGACGGTCTCTTGAGCGACGTCGACGACGAAATCGAGTCCTCCCGCGCGCCGCTTCTGGACCATCTGGTCGAGCTGCGCACCCGGCTGATCATCTGTGTCGCGGCCCTGGCCATCGGCTTCGCCATCTGTTTCGGCTTCGCCACCCAGATCTATATCGTCCTGCTGCATCCCTTCGAGGTGGCCGCCCAACTGATGGCCGCGGAAAAGGCCAGCGGGGGTCGCGCCGGTCCCTTCGACCTGCTGCTGGCCCTGACCGGCCTGAAGGCCGTGCCCAGCGTCGCCGGCGCCGGGCTGAAATTCGTCTTCACCGCGCCGCTGGAGTTCTTCTTCACCAAGTTGAAGCTGGCGGGCTTCGGGGCGGTGATCCTGACCTTCCCGGTGCTGGCCTGGCAGATCTACGGCTTCGTGGCGCCGGGCCTCTACAAGAAGGAACGCCACGCCTTCCTGCCGTTCCTGATGGCCGCGCCGGCCCTGTTCGCCCTGGGCACGGCCCTGGTCTATTTCATGATCCTGCCCTTCGTCCTGTGGTTCTCGCTGTCGCAGCAGATCACCGGTGTCGGCGCGATCTCGGTGGAGCTGTTGCCCAAGGTGTCGGACTACCTGACCCTGGTGACCACCCTGCTGTTGGCGTTCGGTCTGTGCTTCCAACTGCCGGTGGTGCTGACCCTGCTGGGGATGGCCGGCATCGTGGACTCCAAGATGCTGCGGACCGGCCGCCGCTACGCCATCGTCGGCATCTTCGTGGTGGCCGCCATCGTCACCCCGCCCGACCCCATCAGCCAGACCATGTTGGCGGCGCCGATCATCCTGCTCTACGAGATCTCGATCTGGTGCGTGGCCCTCATCGACCGCCGCCGCGCCCGCGAGGACGCCGGCACGGCCGTCGTGCCGGTCTAGAGGGGTTGGCCCCGGGGTCGGCGCGCTCTAGAGAAAGCCGCTCACTCCACGGCGGACCCCATGCACGACATTCGAGCCATTCGCGAAACCCCTGAGCTTTACGAGAAAGCCTGGGCTGCGAAGGGACGATCCGGGGCCGCGGCCCAGGCGATCGAGCTGGACGGCAAGGTGCGCGGCGCCAAGACCGCCGCCGAGACCGCCCAGGCCAAGCGCAACGAGCTGTCCAAGTTGATCGGCCAGGCCAAGGCCCAGAAGGATGAGGCGCAGGCCCAGCGCCTGCTGGCCGAGGTCGAGAGCCTGAAGGGCGCCGGCGCCGCCCAGGCCGAGGCCGAGAAGGCCGCCAGCGCCGAGCTGTTTGATCTGCTGGCCGCCCTGCCGAACCTGCCCATGGCCGACGTGCCTCCGGGCGAGGACGAGGACGACAATGTCGAGCTGCGCCGCTGGGGCGAGCCGAACCACATCGCCAACCCCAAGGACCACGTCGACCTGGGCGGGGCTCTGGGCCTGATGGACTTCGAGGCCGCCGCGAAGATGAGCGGCGCGCGGTTCGTGGTGCTGAAGGGCCAACTGGCGCGGCTGGAACGGGCGCTGGGCCAGTTCATGCTGGACGTCCAGACCCAGGAGCACGGCTATACCGAGGTGTCGCCGCCGTTGCTGGTGCGCGACGAGGCGGTGTTCGGCACCAACCAACTGCCCAAGTTCGCCGAGGACCTGTTCCACACCACGGACGGTCGCTGGCTGATCCCCACCGCCGAGGTGTCGCTGACCAACCTGGTTCGGGAACAGATCACGCCTGAGGAGGAGCTGCCGCTGCGGCTCACGGCCCTGACGCCTTGCTTCCGCTCGGAGGCCGGCGCCTCGGGCCGCGACACCCGCGGCATGATCCGCCAGCATCAGTTCTACAAGGTGGAGATGGTGTCCATCACCACCCCCGACCAGTCGGCCGACGAGCATGAGCGCATGGTCGGCTGCGGCGAGGCGATCTTGAAGGCCCTGCAACTGCCCTTCCGCTCGATGCTGCTGTGCGCCGGCGACATGGGCTTCGGCGCCCGCAAGAGCGTCGACCTGGAGGTCTGGATCCCCTCGGAGGGCCGCTATCGCGAGATCAGTTCGATCTCCAACTGCGGCGACTTCCAGGCCCGGCGGATGGACGCCCGCACCAAGGCGGCCGGCGAGAAGGGCACGCGCTTCGTCCACACCCTGAACGGCTCGGGCCTGGCCGTGGGCCGCACCCTGGTGGCGGTGATGGAGAACTATCAGGACGAGAACGGCCGCATCGCCATTCCCCAGGCCCTGCATCCCTATCTGCCGGGCCTGACCCACATCGGTGGTGAGGCGTGAGAATCCTGCTGACCAATGACGACGGCATCCAAGCCGAAGGCCTGGTCGCCCTGGAGAACATCGCCAAGGTCCTGACCGACGACATCTGGATCTGTGCGCCGGAATACGAGCAGTCGGGCGCCAGCCGGGCCCTGACCCTGTCCGACCCCGTGCGGGTGCGGAAGCTGGACGGCCGCCGCTTCGCCACCTCCGGCACCCCCACCGATTGCGTGATGCTGGCCATTTCGGAGTTGATGGAGGGCGCCAAGCCCGACCTGGTGCTGTCGGGGGTCAATCGCGGGGCGAACCTGGCCGAGGACGTGAC
>NZ_JBBKVV010000171.1:0-13461 GCF_037968635.1 Phenylobacterium sp. | reverse complement strand
GGGGCGTCGGACACCGGCAGCTTGAGGCTGGCGCCCATCTCCACCACCGCCGAGCCGCAGCGGAAGAACAGCTGACGCACGCCCCACTGTTCGTTGGCGCGGTCGAGACGCAGGTCGAGGCCCAGCTTGGCGCCGTAGATGGCGAGCGCCCGGTCGGGATTGGCGGTGTTGATCACCACGTGGTCCAGCTCGCTCACCGCCGAGGCCTCGCTGTCGACGGGCGCCGACAACGGCCAGGGCTCGCCGCTGCGGGGCGGGTCCACCAGCAGGATATTCAAGCCGCCGGTGTCGGCGGCGTTCAGCGCCGAGGTGGTCCAATAGCGCTTGCGGCCATCGTCGTGGGTCGAGCGGGTGGGGCCAGGGACCGAGCCCCGCAGGCCCCTGCGCTCGGCCAGCTTCTGCGCGGCTTCGGCGTTCTCGACGGTAAAGGCCACCGCCCAGATGCCCTCGCCATGTTCGGCCAGGTGCTTGGCGATGGTGTCGCCGAACGCCCCCTCGCCATGCGGCGTGATGATGTCGAGCGCCATGTTGGGCAGCTGGAACCAGGCGTGACGCGCCCCGCCGTCGCCGCCGATCCAGTTCGGCTCCCGGCCCAGTAGGGCGCGATAGCCGGCGATGGCCACGTCGAGATCGTTCACCGCGAGGGCGATGTGGTCGAGGCCGGTGATCATGCTTCAGCCGATACCCCTTAGGGGCGCCATAAGGGAAGGGGAGCCCGCCAAATATCGCATGGCCTTCTGGGTCATCGCCGTGAGGCCGGGCTTCAGCCATCGATCCGGGATGGGCTCATTCTTCAGGCTTAGGAACAAGGCCAGGGCGAAAGCCCAGGTGCGCTCCGAGAAGTAGCCGTTGCGGCTGGACCGCCAGCCTTGGGAGAAGCTGTCGCCATGCTGGCTGAATTCGAAAGCGGTGTTCGCAGCGAAAACGCCGCCGCCGAAATAGGCCACACAGAGCTCGGTCGCCAATTCATGTGCGTCCTCGCCGCCCGGCGAGGGCTCGGCGACGCTGGACAACAGATAGTGCGAGAGTTCGTGGGCGAGGGTCGCAGTCAACCGGTGGGGCTGGGCCACCAAGTCCGAGGCGTAGCCAATCCAGCCTAGCCCATCGCGAGCCTGGAACAGGCCGTTGGGGGCCTCGCCTCCAGCCAGGTTCCAGAACTCGCCCACCTGGGCGTTGGCTGGTTGGCGATCGAAGGCCTCCAGCTGGGTCGGCCAGTCCATCAAGCCCCAGGTCTGCTTGAGGCAGTCCAGCATGAAGCCGGCCCGCTCATGGCCTTCGGTCTCGGTGCGCGGGAAAAATTCGGGCGTGGGAATGATCAGGGGCGTTTGGGCCAGGTGCTCCATGCCACCCAAGTTGCGCATCAGCCAAGCCCAGGTCTCGAAGATCCAATCCTCCAGGTCGGCCTCCAGGAACCGCGATTTTCCAAACAGGCCCTTGAGCATCCGCGCGCCCTGCGTGAACTAGAGGAAATCCCGGACGTCGACGATGTGGCCGGCGATGGCGGCGGCGGCGGCCATGGCCGGGCTCATCAGGTGGGTGCGTCCGCCCCGGCCCTGGCGACCCTCGAAGTTGCGGTTGGAGGTCGAGGCGCAGCGTTCGCCCGGCGCCAGCCTGTCGGGGTTCATGCCCAGGCACATCGAGCAGCCCGGCTCGCGCCAGTCGAAGCCCGCGGCCTTGAAGATGGCGTCCAGGCCTTCCTCCTCGGCCTGTTCCTTCACCAGCCCCGAGCCCGGCACCACCATGGCCCGCACGTGGGGCGCCACCAAGCGGCCGTTCAGGAAGGCATGCTGGGCCACTGCCGCGGCGGACCTCAGATCCTCGATGCGGCTGTTGGTGCAGGAGCCGATGAAGACCACGTCCACCTTGGCGTCGGCGATCAGTTGGCCGGCGGTCAGACCCATATAGTCCAGGGCCCGCTCGGCCGACGCCCGCTTGTCGGGGGTGGCGAAACTCTCCGGCGCCGGCACATTGCCGGTGACCGCCACCACGTCCTCAGGCGACGTGCCCCAGGTGACGGTCGGCGCGATGTCGGCGGCGTCCAGCACCACCTCGCGGTCGAACACCGCATCGTCGTCGGAGAAGAAGGTCTTCCAGTGGGCCAGAGCCATCTCCCAGGCCGCGCCCTTCGGCGTGGCCGGACGGCCCATCATGTAGTCGTAGGTGGTCTGGTCGGGCGCCACGAGACCCGCCCGCGCCCCGGCCTCGATGGCCAGGTTGCAGAGCGTCATGCGGCCTTCCATGGACAGGCCCCGGATCGCCTCGCCGGCATATTCGATCACCGAGCCGGTGCCGCCCGCCGTGCCGATGGCGCCGACGATGGCGAGCGCGAAGTCCTTGGCGCCGACGCCGGGACCCGGGGTGCCGTTGACGGTGACGCGCAGGTTCTTCGACTTCTTCTGGCGCAGGGTCTGGGTGGCCAGCACATGCTCCACCTCCGACGTGCCGATCCCCTGGGCCAGGGCCCCGAAGGCGCCGTGGGTCGAGGTGTGGCTGTCGCCGCAGACGATGGTCATGCCCGGCTGGGTGCGGCCCTGCTCAGGCCCGACCACGTGGACGATCCCGTTGCGGATATCGCCCATCGGGAAGAACTCGATGCCTGCGTCCTTGACGTTGCGCTCCAGGGTCTGGAGCTGCAGGCGGGCCTCCTCGTCGGCCACCGCGCCGACGCCGAGCGCCTGGCCTTCGGTGGGGACGTTGTGGTCGGCCACCGCCAGGGTGCGGTCGGGACGGCGCACGGGGCGTCCGGCGGCGCGAAGGCCGGCGAAGGCCTGGGGCGTCGTCACCTCGTGGATCAGGTGCAGGTCGATATAGAGGATCGCCTCGCCGTCTTGCTCCGCAACGACGTGCGCATCCCAGATCTTGTCATAAAGGGTCTTGCCGGACATGGGCGGCATGTAGGGTCTGAGAGGCCCCTAAGTCCAGCGTCCCGCGACGATTTCGCACCGGACCGCGCAAGGATTTGCCTCAAGCGGCGGCTTTTTGGTCCATCGACAGGCAACCCTGACCCTGGAGCGCGGTCTTGAGCGCCGTTTCGAGGGGGGTGTGAGGCTCCGCGCCGAGGGTTTTCACCAGCCGAGCGTTGTCCAGCAGGACGGCCTTGTCCCACAGATAGCGCATCTCCAGCATCTCCCGCAGCGTCTCGATGAAGGGGGCGACGGCGCGCAGGGCCAGCCACGGGAAGCCCTTCACCGCCAGCCTGCGGCGCGCCACCCGTTCCAGACCCGAGATCATCTCGTCGCCAGTGAGCTGGTGACCACCGAACTGGTAGGTCGCATAGTCGGGCAGGGTGGCCTCGATCTCCGCCAAGCGCGCCATGGTCTCGGCGAGGTCGGGCAGGTAGGCCCAGGCGTGGCGAATGTTGCGAGGCCCGGGATAGCTCACGCTGCGCAGCGGCTTGTCCTTGGCCACGATGCCCTCGGTCAGCCAGGAGGAGCCGCTGACGGGCCCGAAGAAGTCGCCGGCCCGCACCACGATCGTCCGAACGCCGGCGCTGGCCAGCCGCCGCTCCATCGCCACCCGGATCGCGCCCTTGCGGGTCGTGGGGTTCTGCGGGGCGTCCTCCGCCATCATCGGGAAGGCGTCGGGGCCGTAGTTGTAGACATTGCCCGGGAACAAGATTCGCGCGCCCGTCGCCTTCGCCGCGGCGATGGTGGCCTCCAGCATTGGCACGGCCAGGCCCGCCCAGTTCCGGTAGCCGGGCGGATTGGCGCCGTGGACGATGACCGCCGCCCCTTGCGCCGCCGCCGTCACGTCAGCGGCCGACATGGCGTCGCCCTTCACCCAGTCGATCCGCTCCAGCCCGACCACCTCCCGGGCCGCCCGGACGGGGTCCCGGTGCAAGCCGCGCACCCGCCAGCCGCGCGCCAGCAGAGCCGCCGCCGCCTCGCCGCCCAGCGATCCCGTCGCCCCGATCACCAGGGCGGTCTTGTCTGAAGTCGCCATGTCGCCATCTCCTTGAAAGCGCGGCGAGGATCAGCCCCCGGGGAGCTCCGACGAAATTGCGGTTATCCGTGACTCAGCTATTCATGGGCGCATGAGCGATCCGACCTGGGACCTGTACCAGAGCCTGCACGCCGTTCTGCAGGCCGGCAGCCTGTCGGCGGCCTCGCGCGCCCGGGGCCTGACCCAGCCCACCATCGGCCGGCACATCGAAGCTCTGGAGCAGCAGCTGGGCGCGCCGCTGTTCCTGCGCAGCCCCCGCGGCCTGACCCCCACCGACCTGGCCGTCAGCCTCAAGGCTCACCTGGAGGAGATGCACGCCGCCGCCGCCGCCGCCGCGCGCGACGCCTCCGGGTCGGCCGACAGCGAGAAGGGCTCGATCCGCATCGCCGCCAGCCTGATCGTCGGCGTCGAGGTCCTGCCGCAGATCCTGTCCGGCTTCATGGAGCAGCATCCCGACATCGCCATCGAACTGGTGCTGTCCAACAAGATCGAGGACCTGTCGCGCCGTGACGCGGACATCGCGGTCCGCATGGCCCGCCCCACCCAGGGCGCCCTCGTGGCCCGCAAGATCGGCATGCTGGGGGTCGGGTTCTACGCGACGCAGAGCTATATCGACCGGCGCGGCATGCCCCAAAGCATGGAAGACCTTGAGAACCACACCCTGTGCGGTTTCGACCGGGAGCGGCCACCCCTGGAAGCCCTGACCAATATCGAGTTTCCCCGGGAGATCACGCGGGACATTTTCGCCTTCCGCACCGACAACGACGCCGCGCAGATATCCGCCATCCGGGCCGGCATGGGGATCGGCGGGGTGCAGCATCAGATCGCCCGCCGCGACGGCCTGGTCCCGGTCTTGGCCAACGCCTTTTCCTTCGAGCTCGAATGCTGGATCGCCATGCATGAGAACCTCAAGGGTAGCCGCCGCATGCGTCTGATGTTCGACCATCTGGTGGCGGGGTTCGGCGAGTATCTGGGCAAGAGCCGGTGAGTCGCCTGCCCGAGTTTCCCGTCGAGGGCGGCTGCGCCTGCGGCGCGATCCGTTACCGGCTGAACGCCCCGCCGATCGCGGTCTATACCTGCCACTGCACCGACTGCCAGTCACTGACCGCCAGCGCCTTTTCAATGGCCATGCCGGTGTTCCGCAAGGATTTCGAGATCACCCGCGGTGAACCCGGAAGCTGGCCGCGCAAGGCGACCTCTGGGACGGTGATCCCGCAGCGCTTCTGCGCCGATTGCGGAACTCGGGTGTTCACCGAGCCGCCCGGCGGGCCGCATTCCCTGACCATCCGGCCCGGGACCCTGGATGACACAAGCTGGCTGCACCCGGTCTCGGCCTTCTGGGTGGGCAGCGCCCAGCCCTGGGTGACCTTCGACGCGGAGGTTCTTCAGTACGAGACCCAGCCCACCGACTTCGTCCCGGTGATGAAGGCCTGGAAGGCGTGGGTGGAAGGCTGAAACGAAAACGGCGGCCCCGTCGCCAGGGCCGCCGCTTGAAACTCGTAAGGCTCGAAGAAGACCTTAGTCCTCGACGGTTTCCGCCGGGGTGACGGTTTCCGGCTTGGCCGTACCGCCGGTGTAGGAACGTTCGGCGATCCGCGCCGACTTCCCGCGACGATCGCGCAGGTAATAGAGCTTGGCGCGACGCACGACGCCGCGACGCTTCACTTCGATGGACTCGATCATCGGCGAGTGGGTTGGGAAGACCCGCTCCACGCCTTCGCCGAAGGAGATCTTGCGGACCGTGAAGCTCTCGTTGATGCCGCCGCCCTGACGGGCGATGCAGACACCTTCATAGGCCTGGACGCGCTCGCGCTCGCCTTCCTTGATCTTCACGCTGACGCGAAGGGTGTCACCGGCTTGGAAATCGGGAATCTTGCGGGTGGCGAGAAGGCGGTTGCGCTCTTCGTCTTCCAGCTGCTGGATGATGTTCATCTAAGTCGTCCTCTAGGTCTTCGGGCTTAATCGCCCTTTGGCTGTTGATTGGCGGTTCGCCGCGCCCACAAGTCTGGTCGCTGCTTCCGCGTCGTCTCTTCTCGCTGCTCAGCTCTCCATTTCCGCACCAGGGCGTGATGGCCGCTCAGCAGCACCTCGGGGATATCCAGGCCTTCGAACGTCCGCGGTCGCGTATATTGCGGACCTTCGAGGAGCCCGTCCTCGAAGCTTTCTTCATTCAAGCTCTCGGCCTGCCCCAACACACCAGGGACCAGCCGTACGCACGCCTCGATCGTGACAAGCGCCGCCGCCTCGCCACCGGCGAGCACCGCGTCGCCGACCGCGACCTCCTCGAACCCGCGCGCGTCGAGCACCCGTTGGTCCACCCCCTCGAACCGGCCGGCCAGGACGATCAGTCCAGGCCCGTCAGCCCACGTCCGAACGCGCGCCTGGGTCAGGGGCTGACCCCGGGCGCTCATGTATAAGAGCGGCCGCCCTCGCGGCTCCACGCTGTCCAGCGCAGAGGCGATGACGTCCGCTCGCATCACTTGTCCCGGGCCGCCACCCGCAGGGGTGTCGTCCAGGAAGCCGCGCTTATCCTTGGAAAAACCCCGAATGTCCACTGTTTCCAAGGACCAGAGCCCCTGCTCGCGCCAGGCCGTGCCGATCAGCGAGACACCGAGCGGGCCCGGAAAGGCCTCGGGAAACATGGTCAGGACGGTGGCGTCAAAGGACATGTGCGGCTTTTGGACCATCGGCGTGCGTAATTCTACCGCCTTGCCGGAGCCGCGCTATGGGCTTAATCCAGCGCCTTTCGCACTTGCAGCATATTCCGAGACACATAATGGACACCCCTGAGAGCCTGCCAGAGACCCTGTCGCTGGAACGCCTGGAGCTGAACCTGTTCCGGGGCGTCAGCCCGTCCATGGGTCCGGGCCGGATTTTCGGGGGCCAGGTGATCGCCCAGTCCCTGCTGGCGGCCTACGAGACCGTCGAGGATCGGGTCTGCCATTCGCTGCACTGCTACTTCATCCGCCCGGGCGATCCCCGCGTGCCGATCGTGTTCGACGTCGACCGCTCGAGGGACGGCGGCACCTTCACGACCCGCCGGGTCGTGGCGATCCAGAACGGCAAGCAGATCTTCAACCTGGCCGCCTCCTTCCAGGTTCAGGAGGACGGCTTCGAACACCAGATTCCGATGCCGGAGGTCCCGGGGCCGGCGGACCTCGAAGACGACTCCGTCAAGCAGCGCAAGATGATGGAGAAGGCCCCGGAGGCGATGCGCAAGATGATGTCGCGCCCGCGGCCCATCGAAATGCGCTCGGTCGGCCCCTCCTCCTGGAGCAAGGGCCCCAAGCCCGCCGAGAACAGCGTCTGGTTCCGCGCCACGGCCCCCATCGGGGCTGATCCGCATATGCACCAGGTGATCATGGCCTATGCGTCGGACATGAACATGCTGTCGACCGCCATGCGGCCCCACAGGGTCGAGTGGCAGACCCCTGGCCTGCAGTCAGCCAGCCTCGACCACGCCATGTGGTTCCACAAGCCGTCGAACTTCAACGAGTGGCACCTCTACCACCAGGACAGCCCCTCGGCGTCGGGCGGCCGCGGCTTTGTGCGCGGCTCGATCTATGACGAGAAGGGTGACCTCGTCGCCTCAGTCACCCAGGAGGGCCTGATCCGCCTGCGCAAGCCGGACGACAAGGCCTAAAGGCCCGCTCAGGCCTTCGTATCCACGGCGTCCCCATCGTGGGAGGCGTCGTGGGTCGCATCGTTGGCGGCATAGGGGTTGGCCGGCGCGCCTGGAGCTTCCGCGGCCGGCGCCGCCGGTCCTGTGGAACCCTTGGCCGCCACCACCACCATGGCCGGGCGGATCAGCCGGCCCAGCAGTTCGTAGCCGGGCTGCAGCACCTGGATCACGCCACCGGCGCCCACCTCGGTGGAGGGCTGCTCCATCATGGCCTGGTGTTGATGCGGGTCGAACTTCACGCCCTTGTCGGGCTCGATCTTCTTCAGACCATTGGTCTCGAAGGCGGTCTGCAGCGACTTGGCGGTCATCTCGACACCCACCACGAAATTCTTCACCACCGTATCGGCGCTGTCAGCCGGCGCGGCGGTCAGCGCGCGCGACAGGTTGTCGGCCGCGGCCAGCAGGTCCTTGCCGAACTTCTGGATGGCGTAGGCGCGTGCGTCATTGGCCTCGCGCTCGGCGCGGCGACGGGTGTTCTCCGCCTCGGCGGCGTAGCGCAGCACCTGTTCCTTCAGCGCCTTGTTCTCGGCGGTGAGGGCCTCGATATGGTCGATCGCCGCATCGGCGATGTCGTTGACGTCGTCGGCCGGCGTTTGATCGTCGGACATGTTCAATCCTTCACGCGTTCTCGGACCTGGGACAGCACGCGGGCGGTATAGTCCACCAGCGGGATGACCCGGGCATAGTTTAGGCGGGCAGGACCGATCACGCCGATCGCGCCCAGCACCTTCTGACGGCCCGTCATATAGGGCGCGGCGATCACGGCGGAACCCGAAAGCGAAAACAGTCGCGTTTCGGCGCCAATGAAGATGCGCACACCCTGAGCCTCGTTGACCCCATCCAGCAGCCCGATGAGCTGTTCCTTCTGTTCGAGGTCGTCGAACAGCATCCTAACGCGCTCAAGGTCGTCCAGGGTCTCCGGATCGGCGAGAAGATTGCCGCGACCCCGCACGATCAAGGCCCGTTCGGCCACCTCGCCGCCTCCCCAGGCGGCCAAGCCATCCTCCACCAGCCGCGCGGCGGTCTCGTTGAGCTGCCGGCGGGCGACGTCCAGTTCGGTCCGCATCTCCCGCCCCGCCTCGGCCAGGGTCTTGCCGCGCAGCCGGGTGTTGAGGAAGTTCGAGGCCTCCTGCAGGGCGCTGGGCGTCACCCCGGCGGTGAGCGCCATCAGCCGATTCTCGACCGCCCCGTCGTCGAAGACCATCACCGCCAGGGCCTGGTCAGCCGACAGCGAAACGAATTCCACATGTTTCACCCCCGCGTCGCGGACAGGTGTCACCACCACGCCCGCGCCGCCGGCCAGGCCCGAGAGGATGGCGCTGGCCTCGTTGAGGGCGTCGTCGAAGGTCTGGCCTCGGCCGGTCAGCCGGTGCTCGATGGACCGCCGCTCCTCCTCGCCCACGTCGCCCACCTCCATCAGGCCGTCGACGAACAGGCGCAGGCCCGCATGGGTCGGCAACCGTCCGGCGCTGACATGGGGCGCGCCCAGCAGACCAAGCTGGGTCAGGTCCTGCATGGTGTTGCGGATCGAGGCCGGCGACAGGTGGACCCCGCCCTTGGAGAGGGTGCGCGACCCCACGGGGTCGCCGGTTTCCAGATAGCTTTCCACGACGCGGCGGAAGATATCGCGGGCGCGCTCGTCCAGCGCGGCGAGCGAAGGCCCGCCGGTCAACAGGGAACTGGTCAAGGGGTTAGGCAGGCCATGGACGGAACCTCTGTATTCTAGGATAAGCGCGGCCCTCTGCGGCGCAAGACGTCGCGCTCATATCCGAGCCTTTCCATGCGCCCTTCCGACCGTACTCCCGAGCTTCTTCGTGACGTGACCATCGAAACCGGGGTCAACCGCTATGCGGAGGGCTCCTGCCTGATCACCTTTGGCCACACCAAGGTGCTGATCACTGCGAGCGTCGAGGACCGGGTGCCGGGCTTCATGCGCGGCCGGGGCCAGGGCTGGGTCACCGCCGAGTACGGCATGCTGCCGCGAGCCACCCACACCCGGGGCCGCCGCGAGGCCTCGGAAGGCAAGCAGTCGGGCCGCACCCAGGAAATCCAGCGGCTCATCGGCCGCTCGCTGCGCGCAGTGATCAACCCCACCCTGCTGGGAGAACGCCAGATCTCCATCGACTGCGACGTCATCCAGGCCGACGGCGGCACGCGCACGGCGTCGATCACCGGCGCCTGGGTCGCTCTGCGCCAGGCGGTGAACTATCTGATGGAAGAGGGCCTGATCACCACGGACCCGATCACCGACCAGGTCGCGGCCATCTCCTGCGGCATCTACAACGGCGTCCCGGTGCTGGACCTCGAATACGAGGAAGACTCCAACGCCGAGGCCGACGCCAACTTCGTGCTCACCGGCTCGGGTGACATCGTCGAGATCCAGGCCACCGGCGAGAAGCGCGGCTTCAGCCAGGCTGAGTTCGAGGCCCTGTTCGGCCTGGCCCGCAAGGGGATCGGCGAGCTCTGCGTGATGCAGCGGGACGCCGGCGCCCGGAAGTAAGGCCTCAGAACGCAAAACGGGCGGCCCCCGAGGGACCGCCCGTTTCGAACGCGAAGCCACGGTGTACGACCGTGGGGTACTGAACGCTTAGAGACCGTTCAGCAGCTGACGGAAGGCCGAGGCGGGCAGACGGGCCAGCTCTTCGGCGAAGGGGGCCATCAGGCGGTCGATCAGGCTTTCAATGGCGCGAGCCATGGGGAGCTCCTTTGTGCAATGCAGCAATTGTTGCAGTGCATATAGGAGCGAAAGCCTTACCTGACAATATCTAAGCACCGCTCAGTCAGACTTTTTTGCACACGCGCGCGCAGTTTTCCGCCGCACTGCGTCATCACGCCGCCGTGTTCAGCTGTCTTCGTCGTCGTCCGGAAGGTCGTCGGAGGGTCCGGCCTCGTAGTGCAGCAGGTCGCCGGGCTGGCAGTCCAGCTCGCGGCACAGGGCCGCCAGGGTGGAAAAGCGCACCGCGCGGGCCTTGCCGGTCTTGAGGATCGAAAGGTTGGCGATGGTGACGCCGACGCGGTCGGCGAGTTCGGTGAGCGACATGCGGCGTTCGAGCAGCACGCGGTCGAGCTGGACGCGAATAGGCATGTTCAGATCGTCAGCTCCGCTTCGCGGCGCAGGCGCGCGCCTTCACGGAACACCTCAGCAAGGACAAAGACCACCAGGACCGAGAACCAGGCCGTCAGGCTGAAGCCCTGGCTGCTCTTGGTCTGGGCGAGATCCAGCCAGTCGCCAGCGAAGCGAACGGCGTAACGCACCAGCTCCAGGCTGCCCAGCGCCAGGCCGATCACCCGCAGGCGCAGCACATTGTCCGGGTGGAAGGGGTCTCCGGCCGTCAGGGTCGCGAAAATCTGGCGCAGCCGCGCCACGATCACCTGCAGGCCGGCCATGTAGAGCGCCGCGGCCAGCAATCCTCCGGCCAGGACAGGGCCTCGGCTGACCACGCTGGCGCCCTCGGCGCTCAGCGACAGACTTCCGATCAGGTCAGGATTGAAGCTCAGGAGGAGAGCGGCCAGCATCAGGATGCCGACGACGCCAATCCCGATCCACAGGGCCACATAGACCACATCGAGGATGATCTTCAGGAAGCTGGAAACCGAACCGGGCCCCAAGGTGCGCATCAACTCTTTCTCCCCGCTCGCGTGGCTCCGCCGCCAACGCGGCGGCTGGCGGCGAGAGCGTCTGACTTGAGCACGTCAGTCTAGCTGACCAGCGCGCCGGCCACCAAGGCCGCCACGGGAAGGGCGGCGAGTACGATCACGACCTGCATCAGGGCGCGGTCCATCCAGGTCATCACAGGCGAAAACATGACTTCATCTCCAAGGGCGGCCGCCGTGGCGGCGCTTTTTGTTGCGGCGCGGCCCGTCGCCGCTCCATGTCGTTAGTCAATATGAGCGCATCGCTTTTCGATCAAGATAATTATCGAAAAACGATATGAAACATCGGCAATGTTGCGCTTGGCCGCGCGCAAACCGTTGCAATTGAAGGGCGCGCGCGCCGCGACTATGGTCCGCGCTCGCAGTCGAACCGGAGGTTTCCCATGGCGCTCAAGCTCGAACCCGGCGCGCGGCTGGTGGTGGCGACCCACAATCCGGGCAAGGTGGTGGAGATCGCCGCCATCCTGGAAAACCGCTTCTCCCTGGTGACCGCCGGAGAATTGGGCCTGCCCGAGCCTGACGAGACCGAGACCACCTTCGTCGGCAACGCCCTGCTCAAGGCCCGCGCCGCCGCCGACGCCAGCGGCCTGATCGCACTGGCCGATGATTCCGGCCTCTCGGTCGCCGCCCTGGACGGCGCGCCGGGCATCTTCTCCGCCCGCTGGGCCGGGCCGGGGAAGGATTTCGCTGTGGCCATGGCCAAGGTCGAGGAGCGGGTCGAGGCGACCAGCGCCGAGGACCTGTCCTGCTGGTTCACCAGCGCGCTCGCCGTCGCCTGGCCAGACGGCCCGGCCGTGGTGGTGGAAGGCCGCGTCGATGGAACCCTGACCTTCCCGATGCGCGGGACGCGAGGCTTCGGCTACGACCCCATCTTCACGCCGCTGGGCTTCGATCAGACCTTTGGGGAGATGGACCCCGCCGCCAAGGACGCCATGAGCCATCGGGCGCTCGCCTTCGCCAAGCTCAAGGCCGCCATCCTTTGAATCTGCTGGGGGTCTACATCCACTGGCCCTATTGCGCGCGCATCTGCCCCTATTGCGACTTCAATGTCCTGCGCGACCGAGGACGTGAGGAAGAGCAACGCGCCCTGAAAAACGCCATCCTCGCCGACCTGCGGCGCCACAGGGAGCTGACCGGCCCGCGCGAACTGACCTCAATCTTCCTGGGCGGCGGCACCCCCTCGCTGATGGACCCCGACTGGGCCGGCGAGATGATCGCCCTCTGCCAGTCGCTCTGGAGGCCCGCGACGGACCTGGAGATCACCCTGGAGGCCAATCCCACCGACGCCGAGGCCGACCGGTTCTCGGGCTTCGCCGCCGCCGGGGTTCAGCGGCTGTCCCTCGGCGTCCAGGCCCTGGATGACGCCAGTCTGGCCCTGCTGGGCCGCAACCACGGCGCCGACGAGACCAGGCGGGCGGCCGCCCTGGGGGCGAAGCTCTTCCCACGCCTCTCGCTCGACTTGATCTATGCCCGCCCCAACCAGACCCCCGAGGCCTGGCGCGCCGAGCTTGGCGAAGCCATCGACCTCGGCGCCGAGCACCTGTCGCCCTACCAGCTCACCATCGAGGCCGGCACCGCTTTCGACCGCGCCGTGAAGCGCGGGACCCTCGTCCCGCCGGGCGAAGACCTGGCCGCCGAACTGTTCGACGTGACCCAGGAGAGCCTCACCGGGGCCGGCTTCACCGCCTACGAGGTCTCCAACCACGCGAAGGGCGAGAGCGCCCGGTCGCGGCACAACCTCGTCTACTGGCGCGGCCAGGACTATGTCGGCGCGGGCCCCGGCGCCCACGGCCGCCTGACCCTGGAGGGCGCGCGCACCGCCACCTTCGCCGCCGCCCGTCCCGCCGACTACATCGCCAAGGTCGCGCAAAGCGGCCTTGGCTGGGCCACCCGCGAGATCCTGACCCCAGAACAGGCCGCAGAGGAGCGTCTTCTGGCAGGCCTGCGCATTGAGGACGGCGTCGCCTTCACAGAGCTCGCGGCGCTGGGCCTCACGCCCGCCCATCCCGAAGTTCTGCGCCTGATCGAGGCCGGCCTCCTCGCCCACGACCAGGACCGCCTGCGGGCCACTCCAGCCGGCCGTCTGGTGCTGAACTGGGTCACCAGCCGCCTGGCGCTCGCCTGAGCCCAAGCTTGCCATGAGCGAGCGAACCGGCGAATCCTCCGCCCATGTCCCCCCGCCC
>NZ_JBBKVV010000170.1:0-4946 GCF_037968635.1 Phenylobacterium sp. | reverse complement strand
TTCGTCGACGGTCTCTTGCAGTACGAGGGCGAGACGGTCGATCTCGTCTACAACAGGCTGGTCGATTTCTCGCTGACTGCCGCGGGGCATGAAGCCTTGCGTGAGGCCTATATCGCCGGGGCCGTCGTGCTGACGCCGGGCCCCCGCAACCACGCGCTCTTCGCCGACAAACGGAACCTGACCCTGCTGTCGGATCCGGTCGCCGCCAGCGCCTTCGAGTTGACGCCCGATCAGCGGCGGAGCCTTTCGGCCATCCCGCGCACGGTGATGGTGACGGCCGGGAACACCGATGAGCTGTGGTCGGCGCGTAAGCGCTACTTCTTCAAGCCGGCGGGCGGCCATGGCGGCAAGGCGGTCTACCGCGGCGACAAGATGACTCGCGGCGTCTGGGAGGAGGTTCAGCAGGGCGGCTACATAGCCCAGGAACTGGCCGCTCCGAGCGAACGCCGGATCCGGATCGACGGGGAGATCAAGGCGCTCAAGCTCGACGTGCGGCTCTATACCTACAAGGGATCGCCGCTCCTGACCGCTGCGCGGGTATATCAAGGCCAGACCACGAATTTCAGGACGCCTGGCGGCGGCTTCGCGCCCGTCTTCGTTACCTGACCTGCCTTGGCGCGAACCGGCCTGATCGCAGGCTGGCGTCCAGGGTCTGCGCGAGGAGCTTGCGCGCGCGGTAGACCCGGGTCTCGACGCTCTTGGCGCTGATCCCGAGGATATCGCCGGCCTCCTGCTGCGGCCGGCCTTCGATCGCGGTCAGGATCAGCGGCGCCCGCAGAGCCAAGGGCAGGCGGGCTATGGCGCGGTCCAATTCCGCGAGCTGTTCCTGCTCGATTATCGCCTCGTCGGCTGAGATGGTCGCGTCCGGGCGGATCTGCGCCTCGCTGTCCTCGAAGGACTTGGATCCAAAGATCAATCGCCGCACGGCGATCCGACGACCACGATCGCGAGCCTTGTTGATGGCGATGGTCCGCAGCCACGCTCCAAAGGGACGCTCCGGGTCATAGCGCTCCAAAGCGCTCCACGCCGCGATGAACGCCTCGTGCGCCGCCTCATAGGCCTCGTCAGCGTCTCCCAGGTAGCGACGGAGAAGCCGGTACAAGGGCTCCTTGTGGCGGCCGACCAAGATCGCATAGGCGCGCTCATCTCCCGTTGCGGCCGCTGTCGCCAGCGCCGCATCGGATCGATCTGCGGCGTCACTCACGACGGGTCTTCGGTGAGCGCCTTTACGACTGTGTCGTCAAAACGTGCGGTCTGTTCGGAGTTGAGAACCTGACGCATCGCCAGCACGTGCAGGATGCTCTGCTTCTGCAGCTCGCTCATCGCCTGGTGAGATCGGTCGATCGCCCGCTGCACGGCCGGCGTATAGGCGTGGGTCGCCTGAATGGCCTGAGCAAGATCAGCGTTCGCGGCCCGCATTTCGGCTTCGAGCGCATGGCGGCGGACGGCATAGTCGCGTTCCAGGCCGCCGATCCGCCGGTCTTGCTCTGTCGTCAGGTCGAGGCTCTTGTGCATCGTCTGGTGAATCGATGCCGGGCGATGCATCTGGCCGACAACATAGCGCGCGCCGCCCCAGGCGCCCGCTGCCGCAGCGACCACAGAGAGCACGATCGTCAGCAGCAGGCCGCGGGTAGCCGCCATCATTCCCCCTCGAGCAGGGTGGAGGGGGCGAGATGCGCCACCGTCGAGAATGGGCTGACCTGAGGCGGTTGCGAGAGTGTGCTCGCCGCGGCCATGCCGCCTGTCGTCACGCCGATCGCCAGCGCCACGCCGATGGAAGCCACCCGGATGGGAGTCAGGGCCCGTGCAGCTTGAATGTCTTCACGACGCCTCGCAACGCCCTGGAGGACGACATGCTCGAAGCCGTCCAGTGACCGCTCCGGTCTGCCGTCCGCTAACCGCGACATGAGATGGTCCAGGTCGTCCCGCATCACAGTGTCCTTTACCGCAGCCTACTGGCTATACGAAGGACACCCGCCCGATCCCGCAAGCCGGAACGAGACGCGGAGGTAACCGAGCCCCTTTAACCGCCGGCTCGCGAAGCTCAGCGCGTCCTCTCAAGCAGGGCGATCAACTCCGACGCTTTCTGGCGCTGCTGCTCAGTGTCGCCGCTGACAATGGCGCTCTCGATGCAATGGTCGAGGTGGGCTTTCAGCATCTCGCTTTCCACCTTCGCCAGCGCCGCCCGCACGGCCTGGATCTGGGTCAGCACGTCGATGCAGTAGCGGTCATCTTCGACCATGCGTGAGATGCCGCGCACCTGACCCTCGATCCGGTTAAGCCGGTTCAGCAGCCTGGGTTTGTTGTCCTGGATCAATGTCAGTCCTCCGTGCATTCCACATATACCCCCGGTGGGCACGGGTTGAAATACCCTATAGGGGTATATAAATGACCCTCAACGCCGGGACAGGCGTCCAGCAAAGAGGCTTGCGATGAGTTCCGATCATCAACACCACGCCCATCCCCAATCCGCTGAACCGGGCTCGAAGGTGATCGATCCTGTGTGCGGGATGACGGTCGACCCCTTGACGACGCCCCATCACGCCGAGCATGGCGGGCACGACTTCCACTTCTGCTCCGCCGGATGCCGCACCAAGTTCCAGGCCGATCCGGTCGGTTACCTTGAGCCATCGGCCGCCGCGCAGCCGCCGGCGAACCCCGGCGCGATCTACACCTGTCCGATGCATCCCGAGATCCGCCAAGTTGGTCCAGGATCCTGCCCGATCTGCGGCATGGCCCTGGAGCCGGAGACGGTGATGGCCGACAGCGGTCCAAATCCGGAACTCGCTGATATGAGCCGGCGCTTCTGGATCGGCTTGGTGCTGGCCGTGCCAGTGTTCGTCCTGGAGATGGGCGGACACCTGCCGGGCCTGATGGGATTGGTCAGCTCGCACACGTCCCACTGGATTCAATTCGCGCTGGCCACGCCGGTGGTGCTTTGGGCCGGCTGGCCCTTCTTCCAGCGTGGCTGGACGTCGCTCGTCACGCGTCATCTCAACATGTTCACGCTGATCGCCATGGGGGTCGGTGTCGCCTGGGTCTACAGCGTGGCCGCGGTGCTGGCGCCCGGGCTGTTCCCGCCGGCCTTCCGGGACATGTCCGGCGCCGTGCCGGTCTATTTCGAGGCTGCCGCGGTCATCACCGTGCTGGTGTTGCTGGGCCAGGTGCTGGAACTGCGCGCCCGCGAGCAGACCTCCGGCGCGATCAAGGCCCTGCTCAACCTGGCGCCGAAGACCGCGCGCCGTATCCGCGACGACGGAACCGACGAGGAGGTCACCCTCGATCTCATCCAGGTCGGCGACCGCCTTCGCGTGCGACCCGGCGAGAAGATCCCCGTGGACGGCGCCCTGACCGAAGGGCGGGCGTCGATCGACGAGTCCCTGGTCACCGGGGAGTCCATGCCGGTGACCAAGGAGGCCGAAGGCAAGGTTATCGCCGGCTCCCTGAACAAGACCGGCTCATTCATCATGCGGGCCGAGAAGGTGGGCGCCGACACGCTGTTGTCGCGCATCGTCCAGATGGTCGCGGAGGCGCAGCGCAGCCGCGCGCCGATCCAGCGTCTGGCCGATACCGTGGCGGGCTGGTTCGTGCCCGCCGTCATCGCCGTCGCTTTGCTCGCAGGTTTGATCTGGGCGGTGGTCGGTCCTGAGCCCCGCTTCGCCTATGCTCTAGTGGCTGCGGTGTCGGTGTTGATCATCGCCTGCCCCTGCGCGCTCGGCTTGGCGACGCCCATGTCGATCATGGTCGGTGTCGGCCGGGGCGCCCGCGAGGGTGTGCTGATCAAGAACGCAGAGGCCCTCGAGCTCTTCGAGAAGGTGGACACCCTGGTGATCGACAAGACCGGCACCCTCACTGAGGGGCGACCGGCCGTCACCGCCATCAAGACGGCCGCGGGCATCGAGGAAGGCGAACTCCTCCGGCTCGCGGCCAGCCTCGAGCGCGGCAGCGAGCATCCGCTCGCCGACGCCGTGCTGCGCGCGGCGAAGGACCGTGGTCTCCCGCTTTCGGAGGCAACCGACTTCGACTCTCCAGTCGGCCGGGGCGTGATCGGCATTGTGGACGGCAAGAAGGTCGTGCTCGGCGGCGCGCCGCTGATGGCCGAGCAGGGCATCGATCTGGGCCTGTTGCTGGCTGAGGCCGAGGCGCTGCGGCAGGACGGAACGACGGCCGTCTTCGCCGCGATCGACGGACGGCTGGCCGGCGTCCTCGGGATCGCCGACCCGATCAAGCCGACCACGCCAGACGCGGTGCGGGCGCTGCTTGCCGATGGTGTCCGGCTGGTGATGATGACCGGCGACAACCGCACGACGGCTCTCGCCGTCGCCAGGAAGCTGGGCATCGAGGAGGTCGAGGCTGAGGTGCTGCCTCAGGACAAGGCCAAGGTGGTGCAGAAGCTGCGGGCCGAAGGCCGGGTCGTGGCCATGGCCGGTGATGGGGTTAATGACGCGCCAGCGCTAGCCGCCGCCGACGTCGGCGTCGCTATGGGCGCTGGGTCCGACGTGGCGATCGAGAGTGCGGGGGTGACCCTGCTGAAGGGTGATCTGCAGGGCCTGGTCCGCGCAAGGCGCCTGTCCCGCATTGTGATGCGCAACATCCGCCAGAACCTTGTGTTCGCCTTCATCTACAACGTGGCCGGAGTCCCAGTCGCGGCGGGTGTGCTCTATCCGGTGTTCGGCTGGCTGCTGTCGCCCCAGATCGCCGCTGCGGCTATGGCGTTGTCATCGGTGAGCGTCATCACAAACGCCTTGCGGCTCCGGGCCGTCAGGCTCTGAACGCGGTTTGCGCCCCCTCGGCGGCGACATTCGAATTTCGGCGCGTGGCATGAGGGCCAAGGTCGGCCTTGCGCGTATTCCTCGCGGTGCGCCAGCTCATCCCGCTGGCGCCTGTTTTCATGGGACCTTGGACCATCATGAAGGATTTTGATCGCCGACAGCTCTTGCGCGGCG
>NZ_JBBKVV010000169.1:0-4588 GCF_037968635.1 Phenylobacterium sp. | reverse complement strand
CCCGCCTCTGACAGTCGCAGACATGTATGCGAGCCGATGTAGCCGGCGCCGCCGCTGACCAAGACTGTTTGCATCCGACCCCCGAGATGTCTGGCGACGGCGACCAGAAGGGCGTCAGCCCTCCTGGTCGCCGTCTTGAGAACTTAGAAGAAGCGCTCGCCGACGCGGATCGTGTCGCCTGGCGCGACTTGGGTGCCAGTGGTCAGAGGGAATTCTTCCTCACCCTTGCCATCCGCGCGCTTGATGAAGACGCGCTTGGTGTTGGCGCGATAGGTGAAACCTTGCGCAGTCGCCACAGCGTTCAGCACCGTCAGGCCGTTGGTATAGGGATAGGTGCCCGGCTTCTCGACCTCGCCCAAAATGTAGAAGGGCCGGTAGTTGAGCACCTCTACGCTGACGCGCGGCTCCTTCAGGTAGCCCTCCTTCAGCTTGGTTTCGACCTGGCTTTGGAATTGGGAAACCGAAAGACCCGCAGCGCGAACCTCACCGATCAAGGGCAACGAGACCATACCCGACCCCCCGATCGAGAACTCGCCGGTCAGAGCCTCCTCCCCAAAGGTGATCACGCGAACCTTGTCGCCAGATCCCAAGTGGTATTCTGGAACGGCGCGCAC
Organism: Phenylobacterium sp.; assembly: GCF_037968635.1. GTDB lineage: Bacteria > Pseudomonadota > Alphaproteobacteria > Caulobacterales > Caulobacteraceae > Phenylobacterium. The sequence continues at coordinate 3,974 of NZ_JBBKVV010000169.1, read as the reverse complement.
GATGGCGACCGCATCCGTCTCAGCGGCCGTGGCCAGGGTCGGCGCCAGCAGTAAGGCGGCAACGACGCCTAGCGCCGCCAACCCCAAAGAAAACAACCTCTGCATCAAACTAGGCTCCACACACGTCCCTCAGGGTTGCTTCTACCGCAGTGCGGCGAAGCACGGAACAGCCACTTCAAGATTCATTCCGCTTTTCACTTCGCGCCGCGGGAAATTTTCCGGGCACGGGAAATGGCCTAAACAATTCCTCAATTCCAGGTAAGCGCAAAGTTAACGTACACACATCCTAAACTACGCCAATTCATCCTCAATACACCAAGTCAATACAGCCAGGATTAAGGGGCGCCGGCCTAAAACAACCTCACGTTAACTCCAGAACGGAGCAGGGTGGGTGTTGAAGATTTCCAACAGTATTGCTGCAGTGACTGCACTCATCTGCGCACTGTCGCATTCAAACTTTGCTCTAGCTGGTGCTCCGGCTGCGAGCGGCCCCATGCCCTTGGGCGCCGCAATCGGGGCGCCGCGGGCTTATCTGGAGTATTGCGGTCGTCAGCCCCGCGACTGCCAAGTCAGTCGCGAGATGGTTCTGTCTCAGACTGGGGCGTTCGCCTCAGGCGATCGCGCCACCACAGCGGCCATCACGCGCCCCAAGCTCGCCACCTCCGGGCCTAACCCCGCGATCACCCGGATGACCTCGCAGGGAAGTTTCAGCTTTAACGCTGATACAACCGAGCAGGTGAACTGGTTGCGCCTCATCGGTGACGGCGCCCTCGTCAAGGCCACGCCGGTGGGGCAAGCCCGCCTATCCTTTGCAAATTTCAGTTTCGCGCCCGACGACCGGACGCCGAAGCCCGAGGCCTCCCCCGCCGCCAGCTCTGGTGCGACGCTGGTGGTAGACTCGCGGACCTGGGCCACGATCAATCGCGTGAACACCAAGATTAATCGCCAAATCATCCGCAAGACCGACTTCGACAACAATGGCGTCGAGGAACGGTGGAGCACGCCTCTTGCAGAGGGCGGCAAGTTCGGCGATTGCGAAGACTATGTCCTCGAAAAGCGCCGCGCCCTGATCGCCGAAGGCTTCCCGCCGAGCGCGCTGTCCATCGCCGTGGTCACCACATCCTGGAACACCGGACACGCGGTTCTGCTCGTGGCCGGCGACAAGGGCGAGTACGTCCTCGACAACCTCTCCCCCTGGATCGTGCCCTGGAATGAGGCGCCCTATACTTTTCGCAAGCGTCAGGTCGCCGGCGACGCCTTCCGATGGGCCTGGATTGAAAAATCCTCCCGGAACAACGATGGCGCGCAACCGCTCTTGATCGCCCGTGCGGACTAGGTATTCCTGCGGCTCGTACTGCTTAAGGCGAAAGGGTTTCGGTGAGCATCGAGGGGCCAAGACGGAAACGCGCCAGCAGACCGGCCGACCAAGTCTCTGAAGGCGTCGGCGTCTGGCCGCCACCAGAAGGCACATGGATTGCGCTGGCAGGGCTCTTGCCGATCTTTCTAGCCCACTATCTCTATGCGGCCTTATACTCAGAAACCGCGTTCTCGCTAATCTTGGCGGAATGCATCGTTCTAGGCGCCCTCCTCTGCCGTCCGGCGCTGCGCGATGACCTTGCCAAATTGCGGGGCCTTCTTTTTCCCGGCTTTCTGTTCGCCTTGGTAATTGTGGTGGGCCTTGTTCAGCTAACACCGTTGGCGCCGGGGGGCCCCCACCCGGTGTGGGCTTATGTGGGCGAAGCTCGTGGCTCCACAACGATTGATCGATCGTCGACCACGGTCGAAATCATCAAACTGCTGGGCCTGGCTTGCATCTTCCTCGTAGGGGCCTTGACTGGAGCGTCAGATCGGCGTGCACGCGCAGCCGTCTATGTCACGATCGGCCTTGGTTTGTTGCTGGCGCTCTGGGCGTTCTTCGCAAGCGTGACGGGCACGATCTATCAGACCCAGGGTCATCGACTGGAGGGCCATTTCCTCAATCCCAACACCGCAGGCACCTTTATGGCCTGCCTGTTGATGCTGAGCCTCGCGGTCGTCTTCCGACAATTGCGGACTCTCCGCGTGCAGGATCGCGTTGTACGCAGCGCGCCCATGGCCGCCGTTTCGCTCGCCTTTGCGATCTGCCTGCTGATGACCGGCTCGCGGGGGGCCGCGCTGGCGCTTCTAGCGGCACTTGTTGTCTTCGGCGGTCTTCAGCTGTTTTCCGGCAAGGTGAAGATTTCGCGGGCGCTGATGATCAGCCTGGGCGCGCTTCTCATAGCGGCTCTGCTGATCTACGTCGCCGGCGACCTCGTGATCGACCGCTTCTCACGCGCTGATCGCGACAGCATCGTACGCACCGCGATCTGGAGCGAACACTGGAAGGCTTTCTTGGCCTCGCCTCTCCTGGGTTACGGCTTGGGAACGTCAGAGACGGTGAACAAGACACTGATCAACACCGCAAACTACGCAACGCTGTGGAACATCAAGGCCATCTTGAATGTCTACCTGCAGTGGTTGGAGCAGGCGGGCTTGGTCGGGGCGCTACTGATGTTCGGCTGCGTCGGGTCGATCATTTTCGCCACGATTTCCGGCGCGCTGCGCCGCTCGCGCATGACGCTTATCCTGTTTGGACTCATCGCTGTTAACGCCGTCTTCCTGACCCACGGCGCGACAGACTTCGCACTTGACGCCTACTCCATGGCGGCGATGTGGTCCTACCTGTTGGGTCTTCAGTTATCGCTGTCCCAAGGATCGGCTCGATGAGGCTGCGTTCGGCGCCCCTCTGGATCGCTGGCAGTCTCACCGCCGTCACCGGCCTGCTTGCGCTCTTGCACCTCTCGGCGTTGATCACGGGTGGGGAGGTTTCACTTGGTTCATGGCGGCTGGCTGCGGTTGGCGCTGGGTACACTCGCAAGGCCGAGGACCTCGTAAGCACGAGATCTGCCACAGCCGGTGATTTGGCGAAGGCTGAGCAGCTTAGCGGGCTTGCCTTGCGCGAATTCCCCTACGACACGAGTTCTTGGATCCGCTTGGCCTATATTGACCATCTCCGGCACGGGGACCCGTCACCTATCGGCTTGCGTGCATTCGAGCGTTCCTATGACCTCGTCGCGATCGATCCGCAATTTGGCCCCTGGCGCATCCACTTCGCCTTGGAGCGCTGGGACAAGCTCCCGAATAACTTGAAGAAAGCGGTTCGTGGAGAAGCCGAGGCGCTGTCCACTGAAGGTCGCAGCCGCGCTAAACTTCAGGCCGCGCTCGCGGCGGTGAAAAATCCCGACAGCACAGTTCTGGCGACGCTGTGGCGTCAACGCTATGTCATCAATGCGTCGCGGATTGAACACAGGTCGCCCGAAAAACGGGCTTCGCAAGTCGGTTACTAAACCATTGAAGGAATCGACTTGTGGTTGCCAACAGAGTATGGCCATTAGCGGTAGCAGCCGGATGTCCGGCGTTACCTATGAGCTGAGGGGATAAACATGAGCCTCAAGACCTTGAGCATCGGCGCGCTCGTGCGGGCCATGGCATCTACCGCCGTCATTGGCAGCGTGACCTTGGGCGCCGGATTTGCTGTCGCAGCTGCGCCCACGCCGTCCGAGATCAATGCGATGAAGGCCACAATAGAAGGCACGATTAGCCAGACCATCTCCGACGTGCTGGCCGCAAATCCCAATGCGACGGAGGACGAGGTGGCCGAAGCCGTCGCGCTGGCCGTCGCCAACGTGACCCGGAACGTTGACCCGGCCCTTGCTGTTGCGGCGATCAACGCGGTTAAGGCCGACACCACCTTCATGGCGAGCCTGCCTTCCAGCATCGCCTCGGCTGGCGCCGACATCGCCTTGAGCGCGGTGCGGACGCAGACCCAAACGGCGATGAACAGCAATTCTTCCTCGACCGGCCAGACTGGCCAGTCTGGCGAAACGACCGGTGACATCGGCGGCTCGGGCGACGGTGGCTCGAGCGGCTTTGGCGGTGCGGGCGGCGGCGCAGGC
>NZ_JBBKVV010000168.1:0-8573 GCF_037968635.1 Phenylobacterium sp. | reverse complement strand
AACTACGACGCCATGAAGATGGCCAATGACGACCTGCAGATGCGGTCCGACTGGACCTTCCCGCTGTGCACCGGCGACGAGCGCCTGAAGGACGAGAACGGGGTCAAGGCCCACCCGACCCAGAAGCCCGAGGCCCTGCTGCGCCGCGTGATCCTGGCCTCCACCAAGCCGGGCGACATCATCCTCGATCCCTTCTTCGGCACCGGCACCACGGGCGCGGCGGCCAAGCAACTGGGCCGCAAGTTCATCGGTCTGGAGCGCGAGGAGCAGTACGCGACCCTGGCCCGCGAGCGGATCAGCAAGGTGGTCCCGCTGACCGAGGCCGACCTGGAGACCATGGGGTCCAAGCGCTCCGAGCCCCGCATCCCCTTCGGCCAGATCGTCGAGAGCGGCATGCTGCGCCCCGGCGACATGCTCTATTGCTCCAAGGGCGAACGCTCGGCCCGGGTTCGCGCCGACGGCAGCCTGGTGATCGGCGACATGGCCGGCTCCATCCACAAGGTGGGCGCCATGATCCAGTCGGCGCCGGCCTGCAACGGCTGGACCTACTGGCACTTCAAGACCGACAAGGGCCTGGCGCCCATCGACGTCCTGCGGATGAAGATGCGTAGCTCGCTGGCGCAACTGGCCGCCTAGCCCGCCGCACATGTCGGCCGTCGCGGATGGAAGAAACGGGTTGAGTTACCTGTAATTGCAATCATTGTAATTGCATGGATTCGCCCGACCTCTGCACCGCGTCGCGCCTGCGCAAGGCCGCGCGGCTGGCCAGTCAGGTCTATGACGCGGCCCTGTCGCCCTGGGGCCTGACCACCGGACAGTTCGGCATGCTGGGCGCCATCGCCCAGATGAAGGGCGCGCGGCTGGCGGAGATGGCCGAGCGACTGGCGATGGACCCGTCGACCCTGTCACGCGGGATCAATCCATTGATTCGACAGGGTTTAGTGGCCTATGAGCCCGACCCGACCGACCGCCGCGCCAAGCGACTGCGGGCGACGGCCAAGGGCAAGGCCCTGCATAAAGCCGCCCGCACGGGCTGGCGTCAGGCCCAGGACGAGGTGAAGCTCGCCCTGGGCCCCGACACGGTGACCCGACTGAACCAGGCGTTGGACGAGGCGATCGAGCGACTATGAATCCGCGTATCTATGTCCTGACCCTGGTGACCTTCGCCTTCGGGTCGGGCGCCTTCATCTTCGCCGGCCTGCTGGAGACCCTCGCCGCCGACCTGGGCGTCACCACCGCCGTCGCGGGGCAGCTTCAGACGGTGTTCGTGCTGACCTCGGCGGTGCTGGGGCCGGTGGCCGCCTGGCTGTTCAACCGGGTCGACCGCAAGATCATGGTGATCATCGGCCTGAGCCTGGGCGCGGCCCTCCACCTGGCCTGCGCGGTGACCCCCAACTTCGAAGTCCTGATGGTCCTGCGGGCCCTGGCGGGGCTTGCCGGCGCGATGTCGGGCCCCGCCGCCAGCGTGGCCGCCGCCTCGCTGGTGCCCCCCGAACGCCGGGGCTCGGCCCTGGCCATGGTCTCGGGCGGCATGACCCTGGCCTTCGTCGTCGGCATCCCCATCGGCAGCATCATCGGCGCGGCCTTCGACTGGCGGGCCACCTTCCTGTTCGCGGCGGGCCTGTCGCTGCTGGCCCTGGTGGCGGTGATCTTCTTCCTGCCCAAGGTCCCGGCGCCCCCCAAGCGCGAGGGCGGCGGCGACACGGTGAAGACCCTGCTGCCGGTCATCTGGCCACTCTACCTGACCACCTTCCTGACCTTCGCCGCCAACATGACCCTGAACCTCTACATCGCCCCCATCGTGCGGGTGGGCGCGGGCGTCACCGGAGCCGGGGTCAGCGCCTTCCAGGCGATGATCGGGGTGGGCTCCATCGCGGGGCTTTGGCTGGGGGCGCGGGCCGCCGACCGCAATGCGGGCCGCTCGTGGATCCTGCAGGGCTTCATCCTCCAGGCGGTCGCCATGAGCGTGCATTTCGCAGCCACCCATCAGGTCCTGCCCGCCGGCTGGCCGAGCGCGACCCTGGTGGCGCTGGGCATCTTCCTGGCGGCCACGGCGCTGTTCTCGATCACCCCGGTGATCCAATCGAGCCTGATCCAGGCGACCGGCGGCGCGCCTGTGGCGCTGGCCCTGAACGGTTCGGTGATCTCGGTGGGCCAGGCCCTGGGGTCCACGGTGGGTGGGGCTGCGCTGGCGACCTATGGCGTGCCGGCCATCCCGGCCGCGGCCCTGGCCATGTCGCTGACGGCGCTGATCACCCTGACCTTCCTGTTCCCCCGCGCCGCGAAGATCGAGGACGCCAAGTCCGAAGCCGCGAAGCTCTAGAGCAGGTTTCCAAGCCCTGCGCGGGCGGCCTTGAGGAAGACACTGGGCAGGCCGTCGATGTCCCGGCGGGGGCGCCAGATGACCGCGTCGGCCTGGGCCTCGGCCCGGTAGACCTGCAGGGTCAGGGTGAAGTGGGTGAAGCCGTGCTCCACCTCGCCGACATGGCGCCAGGCGGCAGTCGCCGGAGCCAGCGCCAGGGCTTCGACCTCGGCATAGGGGGCGCCGCGCCAGTCGGTGGTGGGCAGGGCCAGCATGCCGCCGAGCAGGCCTTTTGGCGGCCGACGAACGAAGGCCAACATGTCGTCGTGTGTGAGGACATAGGCCACCCCGTATCGGTGGGGTCGCAGGGCCTTGGGAGCCTTACGGGGAAAGGATTCCGGGGCGCCGGCAGCGAGCGCCGCGCAGTCGGCCGACATTGGACAACATGTGCACAACGGTGACCGTGGTTTGCAGACGGTGGCGCCGAGGTCCATCAGGGCCTGGGCCCAGTCGCCGGGGCGGTCGTCGCGGACCAGGGTCTGGGCCAGCCGCTTAAGCTCGGGCTTGGCGTCGGGCAGCGGGGTCTCGACTGCGAACAGCCGCGACATCACCCGCTCGACATTGCCGTCCACCACATTGGTCGGGCGGTCGAAGGCGATGGCGGCCACGGCGGCGGCGGTATAGGGGCCAAGGCCCGGCAGGCCGCGCAGCCCCGCCTCGGTGTCGGGAAAGACCCCGCCATGGTCCCTCGCCACGGCGCGGGCGCAGGCCAGCAGGTTGCGGGCGCGGGCGTAGTAGCCGAGCCCCGCCCAGGCGGCCATCACCTCGCCGTCGTCCTCATCGGCCAAGGCCGTGACGGTCGGCCAGCGGGCGGTGAACTTCAGGAAATAGGGCGTGGCGTGCGGGACAGTGGTCTGCTGCAGCATCACCTCCGACAGCCAGACCCGGTAGGGGTCCTGGCGCAGGCCGGCGCGGCCGTCGGCAGGCCCCACCCGCCAGGCGAGCTCGCGCGCCTGGCCGTCGTACCAGGCCAGCAGCTCGGCGCGGAGGGCCTGGGGATCAGCGGACGGGCGGGCGATCAGGCGGCCGCCAGGGGCTTGATATTGGCAAGGGCTTCGCGCGAGGCGATGGCGTCCCGTGACAGGTCGTGCTGGGCCTGGAGGTTCATCCAGTACTCCGCCGAGGTGCCGAAAACCTTCCCCAGCCGCAGAGCGGTGTCGGAGGTGATCGCGCGCTGCTCACGCACCAGCTGCTCAATCCGGCTGCGGTCCTTCAGGCCCATGGCCTTGGCCAAGGCGCCCGCCGAAAGCTTGAAAGCCGGCAAATAGTCCTCGCGTAGATGCTCGCCGGGATGGGCTAGCGGCTCGGAAAAGGTCGTGTAGTCGCGCATTTCACCTCCGGTGGGCAGAGCCCTCAATGATAGTCGACGATCTCGACATTCTCCGGCCCCTTTGCTCCCCAGACAAAGCAGACCCGGAACTGATCGTTGATGCTGATCGACCACTGGCCATCGCGGTCGGCCGTCAGCTGATGGAGCCGATTGCCGGGCGGGGTTCGCAAATCCTCAACGCTCATCGCCGCATCGATAGCCTGAAGCCGGCGGCGAGCCGCCTTGATCAGGTCACCGGGAAAACCCTTCGGAGCCTTTCCGGAAAAGACCGCTTCCGCGTGCTTGCCCTTCCAGCTCTGAATCATCTGAGCCTCCCGCTATGAAATGTAGTGCGAGACGCTACACGACGCAAGACTTGTAGTGCCTTACGCTACGCCTCTACCTGGCGCTTGAGGAAGAACAGGGCGGTCAGGCTGATGAGGGCCGCGCCGCTGAGGTAGTAGCCGACCGGGACCAGCCCGCCATGGTCGGCCAGGGCCTGGGCGATCATGGGGGCGAGGCCGCCGCCGAGGATGCCGCCGATGTTGAAGGCCACGGAGGCGCCGGTGTAGCGCACCCGGGCCGGGAACAGGCCAGGCAGGAAGGCGCCGAGCGGACCATAGACCAGGCCCATCATGACCAGGGCCAGGGACAGGAAGCCCCAGATCAGCCAGAGCGAGCCCGCGCCCATCATCACCGGCAGCAGGAAGCCCAGCGCCACTGTGGCGATGCAGCCGGCCATCAGCACCCGGCGCGGGCTGGTGGCGTCGGCCCAGTAGCCGGCGGCGATGATGCCCGCAGCCATGAAGCCGATGGCCCCCAGCTGCACGCCCAGGAAGGTCTCGCGGCTATAGCCCAGCTTGGTGGTCCCGTAGCCGAGGGCGAAGGCGGTGGTCAGGTAGAAGATGGCGAAGCAGCAGACCACGGCGAAGGTGCCGGCCAGGGTCTGGAGCGGATAGGTTTTCAACAGCTCGCCGAGCGGCGCCTTGGCGGGCGGCGCCTCCTTCATGGCCTGCGCGAAGGCGGGGGTCTCGGTGAGCTTCAGGCGGACCCAGAGGCCGACGCCCACCAGGACGATGCTGAGCAGGAAGGGGATGCGCCAGCCCCAGGCCAGGAACTGCTCGGGCGTCAGCAGCACGCCCAGCAGCAGGAAGAGGCCATTGGCGGCGATAAAGCCCACCGGGGCGCCGAGTTGCGGGAACATGCCGAAGCGGGCGCGCCAGCCGGGCGGCGCGTTCTCCACCGCCAGCAGGGCCGCCCCGCCCCACTCGCCGCCGAGGCCGAAGCCCTGGCCGAAGCGCAGCACGCACAGCAGGAAGGGCGCGATCCAGCCGGCCTGGGCGTAGGTGGGCAGGAAGGCGATGGCCAGCGTGGAACCTCCCATCAACATCAGCGAGGCCACGAGCGTCGACTTGCGGCCCAGCCGGTCGCCGAAATGGCCGAACACCGCCGCGCCCAGGGGCCGGGCGAAAAAGGCCAGCGCGAAGGTGGCGTAGGCGCTCATCAGCTGAGCCGAGGCCGAGGCCACCGGGAAGAACAGCTTGCCGAACACCAGGGAGGCGGCGGTGGCGTAGATGTAGAAGTCGTAGAACTCGACGGCGGTGCCCACCAGGCTGGCGGCCAGGATGCGGCGGTGCGAGGCCGCTGGCTTGGTGTCGGACATGGTGAACTCCCCGGCTGTCGCGGTGGTGATTGGAACCTGAGGGCGAGGGCGTCAAGGCGCGGCGCCGCGCCATCCCACCTGGATCACATCCCAGCCGTGTGTTTATGGTGAAGCTTCGCCTGGAGGCTAAGCCATTGTCGATCCGCACCGCCCTACTCGCCATCGCCCTCGGCGCGAGCGTCTCGCCGGCCTTCGCTCAGGGGGAGAATGAGGCCGTGGCTTCGCAAAGCGGTCCTTATGGGATCGTCAGTCAGCTGAGCCGGATGTGCCTGAAGGTGAACGGCGACGGCCTACGGGTCGGGGCGCCGCTCATCGCCTCGCCCTGCCAGCGCGGCGCCCGCAGCAACCGGTTCCACATGCGGCCCATGCCAGACGGCGGCGTGATGCTGATCGCCGACAGCCCCAGGGGCGATCTCTGCGTGGAGGCGCCCGCCCGCAAGGGCCAGCAGTTGCGGCTGGCCTCTTGCCGTCCGGATGTGGACGGCCAATCCTGGAGCGTTCATCGCGACCGCTTGCAGGCCTCGCGCGCTGGCGACTGCGCCAGCGTCGAAGGCGCCAGTCATGCCAAGGGATCGCGCGTCGTCAGTTCACCGTGCGTGGGCGCGGTCAGCGAACGCTGGACGGTCGCCCCCGTCCGCTGAGGGCGGCTGACGACCCGACCGCGCTACGCAGGGGCGGAAAAGGGCTGTAAGCTCCGGCTCATGCCCAAGCGTCCCCTGCCCACCCCCGCGGAGGCGGCCTTCATCCTGTCGCGGAAGCGGACGCGGCCGCAGCGCCGGCCGCCGCCGGCGGCGGGGCGGGGCCTGTCCAAGCTGCTCAAGGACCTGGACGCCCGGTTCGGCCAAGGGCCCGGAGCCCTGCAGGCGCGCTGGAAAGAGATCGTCGGCGAGCAGATCGCCAAGCGCACCGAGCCGGTGAAGCTGTCGAAGGTGAAAGCCGGGGAGCCGGCGGCCCTGGAGATCCGGGTGGCCGGTGCGGCCGCGGCCCTGATCCAGCACCAGGCGCCGGAGATCGTGGCGCGGGTGAACCTGTTCCTGGGCGCCGGGGCGGTGAACAAGCTGCGGATCGTGCAGGGGCCGCTGCGCAATGTGAACCCCGAGACGGTCAAGGCCGTGCGCCGTCCCCTGCCCCCGCTGGACGCCGCCAAGGAAGCCGAGCTGGCCGCCAGCCTGGCCGCCGAGCCTGACGGCCCTCTGAAGGCCGCATTGCTGAGCTTGGGTCGGGGCGTGCTGCGCGATCGCCGCACCCGTTGACTTTGCCCCCGGCCTGGAGCGCGCTAGGGTTAGGTGGAAGCCGGCTAACCCGTTTGACGCGCTCTAGTCTTTTGAGTTTAGAGCCTTTTTGAACGGATCAGATAATTCCATCTGATCCTGAAAGGCTCTAGGGGAATCGCGCTTTAATCTTTCATTCGGAATTCCGCAGAGGGTCCAATGCCGAACTTCAGCCGTCGCCTCCTCGTTGTCGCCGCCGTGGGCCTGCTGGCCCTGGCGGGTTGTTCCAAGGGCGGCGGCGCGACCAACGCCGACGACATGACGCTGGGCGATCCCAAGGCGCCGATCAAGATCACCGAGTACGCCTCGGCCTCCTGCACCCACTGCGCGACCTTCAACAACAACGTCTTCCCGGCCGTGAAGGCGAAATATATCGACACCGGCAAGGTCCACTACACCTTCAAGGAATTCCTGACCCCGCCGGTGGAAGTGGCCGCCGCGGCCTTCCTCACCGCCCGCTGCGCCGGCAAGGACAAGTATTTCAGCGTCCTCGACGCCGTCTTCCACGCCCAGGAAGAAATGTTCACCACCGGCGACATGCGCGGCATCCTGCTGCGCGTGGCCCAGTCCTCGGGCATGACCGAGCAGCAGTTCAACGCCTGCATCACCGATGAGGCGGCCCTGAAGGCCCTGAACGCCCGGGTCGAGAAGGCCGCCAAGGAAGAGAAGATCAGCGCGACCCCGACCTTCATGATCAACGGCGTGAAGTTCAAGGAGGGCGAAGCCACCCTGGCCGAGTTCGACGCCGCCATCGCCGCCGCCGAAGCCAAGAAGTAGGAAGGGCCCCGCACAAAAGTGCACTTCCAGCGGCTTCGCCTTTCGGGCTTCAAGTCCTTCGTCGATGCGACCGAGTTCCGCATCGAGCCCGGAGTCACGGGCATCGTGGGGCCCAATGGCTGCGGCAAGTCGAACCTGCTGGAAGCCCTGCGCTGGGTGATGGGGGCCAATTCCGCCAAGGCCATGCGAGCCGGCGGGATGGACGACGTGATCTTCGCCGGCTCGGGCGGGCGCGCCTCGCGCAACCACGCCGAGGTGACGCTGACCATCGACAACACCGACCGGCGCGCCCCCGCCGCCTTCAACGACCACCCGGTCCTGGAGGTGGTGCGCCGCATCGACAAGGGAGACGGCTCCACCTACCGGATCAACGGCCGCGAGGTTCGCGCCCGCGACGTGCAACTGCTGTTCGCCGATGCGTCGACGGGCTCGAATTCGCCGGCCCTGGTGCGCCAGGGACAGATCTCCGAACTGATCGCCGCCAAGCCGCAGAACCGGCGGATGATCCTGGAGGAGGCCGCCGGGGTCTCGGGCCTGCACACGCGGCGCCATGAGGCGGAGCTGCGCCTGCGGGCGGCGGAGACCAACCTCACCCGGCTGGAGGACGTCGCCAAGGAGTTGGAGAGCGCGCTCAACCGTCTGCGGCGCGAGGCGCGTCAGGCCGACCGCTACAAGAAGATGTCGGCGGAAATCCGCGCCCTGCAGGGCGCCGTGCTCTATGCGCGCTGGAACGAGGCGCGCGGGGCCGCCGAGCGGCTGCAGACCGAGGCCGCCGAGGCGATCCGCGCCGTCGAGGAAACCGCCCGCGAGGCCGCCGGCGCCACCACCCGCGCCGCCGCCGCCGAGGAACAGATCAAGCCGCTGCGGGAGGCCGAGACCATCGCCGCCGCCGTCCTGCACCGCCTGGCCATCGACAAGGACCGGCTGGAGCGGGAGGGCGAGGCCCTGGCCGCCGAGGTGGAGCGCCTGACCGGCGATGTCTCGCGCATCGACGCCGACCGCGCCCGCGAGACCCAGATGGTGGAGGACGCCCAGCTCGCGCTCAGCCGGATGGCCGGGGACCTGGAGGCCCTGGAGACCGCCATCGCCGCCGCCCCCGAACGCGCCCCGGAACTGGAGGCCGCCGCCAGGGCCGCCGAGGCCGCCCGCGTGGAGGCCGACGCCGCCGTCGAGGCCCTGGCCGCCCAGGCC
>NZ_JBBKVV010000167.1:0-36333 GCF_037968635.1 Phenylobacterium sp. | reverse complement strand
GGGACCCTGACCTGGGACCCGGCGTCGCCCGCAAAGTCGTCGGTGACCGCCACAGTGCAGACGGGTTTTGTCAGCACCAACGTCGCCGGCTTCGGCGCGGCGATCTCCGACAAATACCTCGGCGCCAAGGCCAACCCCGCCGCGACCTTCGTCTCCACCGCCTTCCGCAAGACCGACGCCACCCACGGCCAGGTTGACGGCGATCTCACCCTCATGGGCAAGACGACGCCGGTGACCTTCGATGTCGTCCTGGTGGGCGCCGGCAAGGGCTTCGGCAAGCCGCGCATCGGCATGACCGCCACCACGAGGATCAAGCCGGCCGACTTCGGCATGCCGGCCGTCTTCGCCGACCCCATCGAGCTGGTGATCGACACCGAGTTCGAGAAGCTGCCCTAACGGCGCCGGAAAAGTCGCTTTCCCTGCAGGACCGCCTGGCGCAGGCTGTCGTTACTGGCGTGCCTGGGGGGGCTTTGCGTGACCACATCCACCGAGGCGGCGGGCCTGCCCGATATCTGCGCGGCCCGAGACCTGATGGGCCATCCGCGGGGTCTCTACTTCCTCAGTTTCACCGAGGTCTGGGAGCGGTTCTCGTTCTACGGGATGCAGGCCCTGCTGGTGCTCTACATGGTCGACCAGGCCCTGCGGCCAGGTCATATCGAGGCCATCGCCGGGATGTCGGCCTTCCGGGCGGGGCTGGAGAGCGTGTTCGGCCCGCTGTCGATCCAGGCGCTGTCCTCGCAGATCTTCGGCCTCTACACGGCCTTCGTCTATTTCACCCCACTGATCGGTGGCTGGATCGGCGACCAGGTGCTGGGGCAGAAGCGGACGGTGATCCTGGGCGCGGTGCTGATGGCGCTGGGCCACCTGCTGATGGCCTTCGAGGTGTCGTTCCTGATCGCCCTGCTGGTTCTGATCCTCGGCAGCGGCTGCCTGAAGGGCAATATCTCGGCCCAGGTCGGCGCCCTCTATGACCGGACCGACCCGCGCCGCACGCCGGCCTTCTCGCTGTTCAACCTGGGCATCAATGTCGGCGCCTTCATCGCCCCTCTCGTCTGCGGGACGGTCGGCGAGCTTTATGGCTGGCACCTGGGCTTCGGGCTGGCGGCGGCCGGCATGGTCCTGGGCCTCATCACCTACATCGCGGGCGGACGGCATCTGCCCGCCGACACCCTCAAGCCGCGTGGGAGCGGGCCACGCCCCAGCCTCGCGCCCGGCGACGGCAAGATCATCTGGGCCCTGGTGGCCATGCTGGTGCTGGGGACCTTCTTCGCCACCGCCTACGCCCAGGAGTTCAACGTCATGAGCCTGTGGTACCGCGACACCACCGACCGGCACATCCTCGGGTTCGAGACCCCGGTGACTTGGCTTCCGGCATTGGACGGGCTGTTCATCGTGGCCTTCACGCCGCTGGCCATTCGGCTGTGGGCCCGTCAGTCGGCACGGGGGACCGAGGCCAGCGACCTGGCCAAGATCGGCTGGGGCAGCCTGATGGGGGCGGCGGGCATGGTCTGCCTGATGATCGCCTCGATGATCGTGGCCGGCGGCGGCAAGCCCAGCCTGCTCTGGAGCGTCGCCTGCTTCGCCCTGTTCGCCCTGGGCTTCATCTACACCTGGCCGACGACTCTGGCCTTGTGTTCGCGCGCCGCCCCGGCCGCCATCGGTGGGGTGATCATGGGCCTGGCCTTCCTCACGGCCTTCGTCTCCAACTACCTGTGCGGCTGGCTGGGGACCTATTACGAGAAGATGTCCCCGGTCGGCTTCTGGGGCGTCCACGCGGCTATCAGCCTGGCCGGGGCCATCGGCGTCCTGCTGTTCTGCCGACCGCTGAACCGCATCCTTCAGCCGACGCCGAGCTGAGCCCAGATGGCGGTGGGGTCGAAATAGGGGCGCTCGGCGATGATCTTGTCGCTGTCCTTGGCGAACTCGAAGGCCGCCGCCATGCGGATGCGGAAGGGTTTGCCGGTCGCGTCATAGGTCTTGCCCTGGATGCGCAGCGGCCCCAGGTGCGTGCCCATCAGCCAGAACTCCACGAACACGGTGTCGGCGTCCTGGTGCAGGGCGATGACCTCGTTGGACTGGTCGGGGAACGGGGTGCGGGAGCGGCGGAAGTATTCCATCACCGCGGCGTCACCCTCCATGACCGTGCCCTGGCCGTAGAGTTCGTAGCGCGGCGTCACGAAGGTCGCCAGCACCGCCTCGAAGTCGAGCTCGGTCTCCAGCCGCATGTGGTCGCGGACGGTCTTCTCGCGGGCGGCGCGCAGATCCATGAGAACGTCTCCGGCGAGAGGGCCAGGACCGTCACCGCCTACCTGGGCTGGACGGGCCGGCGCACGGTGATGGTGTTGGCAGGCAGGTTGGACAGGACTTCCAGGCGCTGGAGCTCCTTGACGGCGGCCTTGATCATCTCCTCGCCCTGCGCCTCGTCGGCGGCGATGTTGCAGCCGGCCAGTTCGCCGTCCTTGAAGATGGCGATGATCAAAGGCAGGCCCTCGGAGGGGGCGGGATAGATCGCGCCGTGGATGCGTGCGGCCATGTCAGGTCCCCTGGGGTTTGCCGTCGAGGACGGTCAGTTTGCGGACGACGAGTTCGTCGATCTCGAGACGCTTGATGCGGGCCCGGCCGATTGTCAGGCGACCGATGGCCAGAGCCCCGATCGCCAACGCCCCCACCGCCAGGGCTCCAACGGCGAAGGACCCGAAGGCCACCGCGCCGACAGCGCCGGCGCCCACAGCTCCCGATCCCATCGCGCGGGCCGGGGTCGCCCTGGGCGCAGCCTTGGCGAGCGCCTTGGCGATCGTCCTGGCTGCGGGGGCGCGCTGCGTCACCGGTCCTTCTCGCGCTCGCCGATGGTGGCCTGGGCCGCGGCCAGGCGGGCGATCGGCACCCGGAAGGGCGAGCAGCTCACATAGTCCAGGCCGACCTTCTCGCAGAAGTCGATGGAGGCCGGGTCGCCGCCGTGCTCGCCGCAGATGCCGAGCTTGATGTCGGGCCGGGTCTTACGGCCGCGCTCCACGGCGATGCGGATCAGGTCGCCGACGCCTTCCTGGTCGAGGGTCACGAAGGGGTCGCGCTCGAAGATGCCCTTGTCGATATAGGCGCCCAGGAAGCGGCCGCTGTCATCGCGGCTGATGCCGAAGGTGGTCTGGGTAAGGTCGTTGGTGCCGAAGGAGAAGAATTCGGCATGCTCGGCCAGGTCGTCGGCGCGGATCGCGGCGCGGGGCAGCTCCACCATGGTGCCGACCCTATAGTCGATGGTGACGCCCTTTTCGGCCATCACCTGCTTGGCGACGCGGTCGGTGAGTTCGCGCAGGAACTTCATCTCCAGACCCTTGGAGACCAGGGGGTGCATGATCTCGGGGATCGGCGCGGCCTTGCCCGAGGCCACCACCTCGATGGCGGCCTCCAGGATGGCGCGGACCTGCATCTCGTAGATCTCGGGATAGGCGACGCCCAGGCGGCAACCGCGGTGACCCAGCATGGGGTTCACCTCATGCAGCTCCTTGGCCCGGGCCAGCAGCTTGGCGGCGTCCAGGCCGGTGGCCTTGGAGACGGCTTCCACATCCTCGGCGGTGTGCGGCAGGAACTCGTGCAGCGGCGGATCAAGCAGGCGGAAGGTGACCGGCAGGCCCTCCATGATGGAGAACAGCTGCACGAAGTCCTCGCGCTGCATGACCAACATCTTGGCGAGCGCCTGTTCGCGCCCGGCCCGGTCGTCGGCCAGGATCATCTCGCGCACGGCGGCGATGCGGACGGCGTCGAAGAACATGTGCTCGGACCGCACCAGGCCGATGCCCTCGGCGCCGAACTGACGGGCGGCGGCGGCGTCGGCGGCGGTTTCGGCGTTGGCGCGGACCTTCAGGCGGCGGATGGCGTCGGCCCAGACCATCAGGGCGGCGAAGTCACCGGTCAGCTCCGGCTCGATCATCTGCACGGCGCCGGCCAGCACCTCGCCCTTGGAGCCGTCGATGGTGATGATGTCGCCGGCCTTGAAGGTGCGGTTGCGGGCCCGGAAGGTCTGGGCCTCATCATCGATATAGAGCTCGCTGGCGCCTGAAACGCAGGGGCGTCCCATGCCGCGGGCCACCACGGCGGCGTGGCTGGTCATGCCGCCCCGCGCCGTCAGGATCGCCCTGGCCGCGTGCATGCCGTGGATGTCTTCCGGGCTGGTTTCCTCGCGGACCAGGATCACGGCCTCGCCGGCGGCGGCCATTTTCTCGGCCTCGTCGGCGTCGAACACCACCTTGCCGGTGGCGGCGCCCGGCGACGCGGGCAGGCCCGAGGTGATGATGTCACGCGGGCTCGCAGGATCGATGGTGGGGTGCAGGAGCTGGTCGAGCGAACCCGGCTCGATGCGCATCACCGCCTCTTCCTTGGTGATCAGGCCCTCATTGGCGAGGTCCACCGCGACCTTCAGCGCCGCCTTGGCGGTGCGCTTGCCGTTGCGGGTCTGGAGCATGTAGAGGCGCCCCTTCTCCACGGTGAACTCGATGTCCTGCATGTCGCGATAGTGCTGTTCCAGCTTCTCGACGACGGACTTGAACTCCTTGAAGACGTCGGGGAGGGCCTCCTCCATGGACGGCGACTTCTCGCCCATCTCCTCGCGGGCGGCCCGGGTCAGGGCCTGGGGCGTGCGGATGCCGGCCACGACGTCCTCGCCCTGGGCGTTGATCAGGAACTCGCCATAGAGGCGGGCTTCGCCGGTGGACGGATTGCGGGTGAAGGCCACGCCGGTGGCCGATGAGTCACCCATATTGCCGAACACCATCGACTGGACGTTGACGGCGGTCCCCCAGCTTTCGGGGATGTCGTGCATGCGGCGATAGAACTTGGCCCGGTCGTTCATCCAGCTGGCGAACACCGCGCTGATGGCGCCCCAGAGTTGGGCCTGCGGGTCCTGCGGGAAGGGATGGCCCAGTTCGCGCTCGACGGCGGCCTTGTAGGCGGCGACCACCTTCTCCCAGTCCTCGGCGGAGAGCGCGGTGTCGACGGTGACGTCGAGGCGCTCCTTCTGCTCGTCGAGGATATCCTCGAACATGTGGTGGTCCAGGTCCAGGACCACGGCCGAGTACATCTGGATGAAGCGGCGATAGCTGTCGAAGGCGAAGCGGCGGTCACCGGCCAGCTTGGCGAGGCCCTCCACCGTCTGGTCGTTGAGGCCGAGATTCAGCACCGTATCCATCATGCCGGGCATCGAGGCCCGGGCGCCGGAGCGAACCGAGACCAGCAACGGGTTGGCGGCGTCGCCGAACACCTTGCCGGTGATGGTCTCCACCGTGGCCAGACCGGCGATCACCTGGTCCTTCAGACCCTCGGGATACTGCTTTTCATTCGAATAGTAGTGGACGCAGGCTTCGGTGGTGATGGTGAAGCCGGGGGGCACAGGCAGGCCCAGGGAGGACATCTCGGCGAGATTGGCCCCCTTCCCGCCCAGCAGGTTCTTCATGGACGCATCGCCATCGGCGCCGCCTCCGCCGAAGGAATAGACCCAGCGCGACTTCGTCAGCGTATCGGTCGGCATCCTAGAGGTCTCCTAACCCGTCACCAGAGAGAAGTCCGCGACGCGACCCATCGCGTCGCGCACCTGCGCCAGAAGCCTTAGACGGTTCTCACGTTCCGCCGCGACCTCAGAGTTCACCAACACCTTCTCGAAGAAGGCGTCCACGGGCGCGCGCAGTCCCGACAGAGCACGCATCGCGCCCGCGAAATCTTCATTGTGCAATGCACGCGCCACCGCGGGTTCCGCAAGGGAAATCGCCCCGATCAGGGCCGTCTCCTCGGGCGGCGCACCCGCCATTCCAACCGCGGGCCCCGCCGGCAGCGGGCCCTTCTTTTCCTCGGCCTTGAGGATATTCCCGGCCCGCTTCTCGCCGGCCAGCAGGTTTTTGCCGTCTTCGGTTGTGAGGAAGCCGTCCAGAGCCTCGACCCTGGCCACGATACGCACCAGGTCGTCGTCGCCGAGCGCGAAGACAGCGTCCACCAGGTCGTGGCGCTTGCCCTGGTCGCGCAACACCACCTTCAGCCGGTCAGCGAAGAAGGCCATGACCTCGTCGGCCACCACGCCATAGGGGCGGAATTCGTAGATGACCTCGCCCTCGGGGGCGTCGCCGGCCGCGGCCGAGCGGTCGAAGCGGATGTCGAAGTCCTCCTGCGTGGCCACCACATAGGGCTTGCCCTCGAGCAGGGCGTCCTCGAACTCCTCGACATAGGTCTCAAAGACCTCCGAGGGGCTGCGCGACAGAGGGCCCAGATAGCCGGTGGTGCGCTTGGTGGAGACATAGAGGGCGCGGCCGGGATCGACGAAGCAGCGCAGGGACTTGTACCAGTCGCCCACCAGCTGGCGGACCGGGGCGCGGGCCTCCGAGCCCAGCAGGATGCGGATCACCCCCAGCGCCGCGCGGCGCAGGGCGTAGGGGTCGCGAGACCCCGTCGGCTTTTCGTTGATGGCGAAGAAGGCGGTGAGGGTGTCGAGCTTCTCGGCCAGAGCCACGGCCATGGTGACCGGCACGTCGGGCGCCTCGTCATTGGCGCCGACCGGACGGTAGTGGTCGCGGATCGCGTCGGCGACCACGCCGCTGATCTTTTCCTCACGGGCGTAATAACCGCCCATCAGGCCCTGCAGTTCGGGGAACTCACCCACCATGCCTGTGCCGAGGTCGGCCTTGGCCAGGCGCGCGGCGAGCACCGCCTTGGCGACGTCGGCGCCGACACGAGGCGCGATGGCCTTGGCCAGGATCTCCAGCCGCTCGACGCGCTCGTAGAGGCTGCCCAGCTTGGCGTGGAAGGTGACGCCCTTCAGCTTCTCCAGGCGGTCTTCCAGGGTGACCTTGCGATCCTCGTCCCAGAAGAAGCGGGCGTCGGAGAGACGGGCCGACAGCACCTTGGCGTTGCCGGCGGCGATCACCTTGCCCCCGTCGGCGGCCTCGATATTGGCCACGGTCAGGAAGTGTGGCGCCAGCTTGCCGGTGGCCGGATCGCGGACCGCGAAATACTTCTGATGGGTGCGCATGGAGGTGCGGATCACCTCGGGCGGCAGGTCCAGGAACGCCGAATCCATGTCGCCCAGGATCGGGGTCGGCCACTCGGCCAGACCCGAGACTTCGTCCAACAGGCCCTCGTCATCCACGAGGTCAAGGTTGCGCGCGAAGCAGAGGGTCTTGGCGCCCTCCAGGATGCGGTCCTTCCGCTCCTCGGGATCGAGGATCACGAAGTGCTTGGTCAGCTTCTCGGCATATTCGTCGAAGTCGCGCACCTTGAAGGCCTGGCCCGAGCCCATGAAGCGGTGGCCCTCGGTGACGTTTCCGCTCTCGATGCCATCGATGGTGAAGGGCACGACCTCCCCGTCGAACACGCAGACGATGCGTTTCAGCGGACGCACCCAGCGCAGGGTTCCACGGCCCCAGGTCATCGACTTGGGCCAGGGGAAGTCGCGGACGATCTTGTCGACCATCTCGGCGATGATCTCCGGCGTCGGCCGGCCCTGGCGATGGATGTGGGCGAACCAGACGCCGTCTTTCTCGACGAGTTGGTCGCGGGTCAGGCCGGTGGAGCGCAGGAAGCCTTCCATCGCCTGGTCGGGGGAGCCGACGCGGGGACCCTTGCGATCCTCATGACGGTCGCCCTGGGTCGTCGGCAGGCCCTCGGCCACCAGGGTCAGGCGGCGCGGACCGCCGAAGGATTTCACGGCCTCCGGGATCAGGCCCTCGCCCGCCAGATGCTCGCGGGCCATACGTTCGAAGTCGCGGGCGGCCTGGGCCTGCATGCGCGCGGGAATCTCTTCGGAGAACAGTTCGATCAGCAGTTGGGGCATGACTATCCTCCCTTCCCCCTCGATGGGGGAAGGGTCGGGGATGGGGGTGAACGCAGGGCGACGACGGACAGGACGCCCGTCGGCGCCCACTTGAACTCTTCCGTCACCGGTTCGCCCACACCCCCACCCAACCCACCCCCATCGAGGGGGAGGGCTTTGGAGGCGCGAATTTCGTGGGCGATCTTTTCGGCAAGGCCCCAGGGATCGCCCAGAGCCTCTTCATTGCAGAACCGCAGGACCCGGTAGCCCTGCGACTCCAGCCATTGTGTACGTTCGTGATCGTGAAACTGTGAAGCCACGAGATCATGGCGCGGGCCATCAAGTTCGATCACGAGCCGTGCGGCGTGGCAGGCGAAGTCGGCGATATAGCGACCGATCGGAGTCTGCCGCCGGATGTTCAGATCGAGCTTCCGCAATTCAGCCCAAAGGCGCTTCTCTGGCAGCGTCATCGCGCGACGCAGGTTGCGGGCCCGCGTGACAGCGCCCGGAAGGTGAGGAAGGCGTTCAAAGCTCACGCCTCGCCCCCTCGTTCTTCACCCAGGCGAGCGCGCACATCTTGGTCAGGTCGCGGATGCGGCCGATGTAGCTCTGGCGTTCGGCGACGGCGATGGCGCCGCGCGCATCCATCAGGTTGAACAGGTGGCTGGCCTTCAGCACATGGTCATAGGCCGGTAGCACGATGGCCTGGCCCTGAGGGCCCGTCATGGCCAGCAGGCGCGGGACCTGGGTCTCCATGTCCTCAAACTGCCGCTTCAGGGTCTCGACGTCATAGCCGTGGAAGTTGGCCTGCGAGTGCTGGCGCTCGTTCTCCAGGAAGACCTCGCCATAGGTCTTGGGCTCGGGGCCGTCGGGATCGTTGAAGGCCAGGTCGGTGAAGTGGTCGACGCCCTGGATGTACATGGCCAGGCGTTCCAGGCCGTAGGTCAGCTCGCCGGCCACCGGGAAGACGTCCAGGCCCCCGACCTGCTGCATATAGGTGTACTGGCTGACCTCCATCCCGTCGCACCAGACCTCCCAGCCCAGACCCCAGGCCCCGACGGTGGGGTTCTCCCAGTCGTCCTCGACGAAGCGGATGTCGTGCAGGCGGGTGTTGAGGCCGATCGCCTCCAGGCTGCCCAGATAGAGCTCCTGCAGGTTGTCGGGGTTCGGCTTCAGGATCACCTGATACTGGTAATAGTGCTGCAGACGGTTGGGGTTCTCGCCGTAGCGGCCGTCGCCGGGCCGACGCGAAGGCTGCACATAGGCCGCCCGCCAGGACTTGGGACCGAGCGCGCGCAGGACCGTGGCCGGGTGCAGGGTCCCTGCCCCCACCTCAATGTCATGCGGCTGCAGAATCACGCAGCCCTGACGGCTCCAATAGTCGTGCAATTTCAGGATAAGGCCCTGAAATGAAAGCGGCTTGTCGACGGGCATGTGAGCTGTTTCGCAGGCGCAAAAAAAGTCGGCGGACCATAGGGCCCGCCGACCTCTGCTTCAACCCACGTAGGGGGAGTCTTTAGTTGCCCCTGGGGGCGGTGCGGTTACCGGCGTTCGACAGCGGCTTGTAGAGCGCGCGGTTCTCCGGAGTGTCGGCCACCGGGCCGTTGGTCACCGTGGTGGTGGTGAGCGTGGCCGAGGTGTCGGTGCTCATGCCGGTGGAGGCCAAGGGCGTCGTGACGCTGGTGGAGGTCGTCGCATCGGCCGACGTGTCAGTGTCCATCGTCGGTACGGGATCGCCCGCCGGGGCGGTCATCGGCGCCGGCATGGAGTGCGTCGGCGGCATCATGGTCTGGGCCTGGGCGGCCCCGGCCATCAGTGCGGTGGCGGCGGCGGCGGCGAAAAGGATCTTGAGGGTCATGGTGGTTGTTCCTGGTGGTTCCTGAAGGAAGTCACGGCGACCGGAGGTCGCCGGGGGGGGCCCCGACTATTTCTTCTTTGGCAAAACCTGGGTGGCCGGCAAGGTCGTCGGCGCCTTGGCCGGCGCGGTGGCCGAGGCGGGAACGGCGGTGTTGACCGCCGCCATCGCGCCCGGCGGCAGCAGGACCTTGTCGACGACATGGATGATGCCGTTGGTGGCCATGACGTCGGCCTGGACGATGTCGGCGTCATTGACCTTCAGCGTCGCGCCCCCCTCCAGCTCGACGGAGGGGCCGGCGACCGTGGCGGCCTTGCGGGTCGCACCCTTGAAGGCCTCAGAGGGCACCTTGGCGTTGATCACATGGTAGATCAGCACCTTCTGAAGCTGCGCCTTGTTCTCGGGCAGCATGAGCTTTTCCAGCTCGTCGGCCGGCAGGGCCGCAAAGGCCGCATCGGTCGGGGCGAACACCGTCAGATCCTGAGTGTTCTTCAGCAGGCCGGTCAGGTTCGTCGCCTCGGCGGCCTTCAGGAAGGTGGTGAATTGGCCTGAGGCCTTGGCGGTGGCCACGATGTCGCCGGCGGCGACAACCTGCGCCCCCGCAGACACCGAAGCCGTCGTTTCAGACTTGGCGGCCGGCGTCACCGGGGCTGTGACCGCAGCCGTCGGGGCGGGGGTCGAGGGCGTCTTAGCCGTGGATTCGGCGACCGGGGCCTTGGCCGGCTTGGTGGCGGTTTGCGCCTGGGCGGCTCCGGCCACCAGGGCCAGGGCGGCGGTCGTCGTCAGAATGCGGTTCAGATTCATCGGGTCCTCGTGACGGGGTGAATGGATGCCCCCACTCGCCGAGTCCTCGGAGAAGCTCGGCCTGTCGGGCTGAAAAGCGCACGGCGCAGCCGGTGGTTGCCGCGATCACGGCGTCGTGAACAGGGGTTCGAAGCAACCTCACTGACCTCAGCTTCACCACGGCGATGCGCATTGTGGAGGCGCGTTCTGCGTAACAAGTGACCATGGGCTGGGCTGTGTGCCCACAAATCGGGCGCCCGCGGTCTTTTCCTTGATCAGAAGTTACCGCGCGCCCGTCCTGGCCGCCGTGTCTCGATAGCGTCGCCTTGCCGTCGAGGGGGCTGAACTCACGACGGGTCGGGAATTCACCACGGGCGTGCCGAACTTTGGGGCTGCGCAGGAGCGAGCGATGAAACTGATCATGGCGATCGTCAAACCTTTCAAGCTGGACGATGTGCGCGAAGCGCTCGTCGCCGCCGGCGTCGAGGGGCTGACGGTCTCGGAAGTTAAGGGCTACGGCCGGCAGAAGGGGCAGACGGAGATCTACCGGGGCGCTGAGTACCAGGTGAACTTCGTCCCCAAGGTGAAGCTGGAAGCCGTGGTCGACGACAGCGCCGCGGCCAAGGCCGTCGAAGCCGTCAAGGCCGCCGCCGCCACCGGCAAGATCGGCGACGGGAAGATCTTCGTCCTCAATGTCGAGGACGCGGTTCGCATTCGGACCGGCGAGTCCGGCACTGCGGCGCTCTAGAGCGCAGCGCGAACTCATCGGGACAAGGGGATAGCACATGAAAACATTCGGATTTAAGCGGCTGGCAGGCCTGATCGCCGCCGCCACCCTGGTCGGGGCGCCCTTGGCGTTCCCCGCCTTCGCACAGGACGCCGCGCCGGCGGCCATTGAGGCCGTGGCGCCGGAAGCCGCTGCGCCAGACGTCGCGCCGGCCGCCGAAGCCGCGGTCGCCGCCGACGCGCCCGCGCTGCTGGCTCACCAGGCCAAGCTCGAACTCGACGGCTCCGGCACGGCCTGGATCCTGACCTCCACCTGCCTGGTCCTGATGATGACCATTCCCGGCCTGGCGCTGTTCTACGGGGGCATGGTCCGCCGCAAGAACGTCATCGCCACGGTGGCGCAATCCTTCGCCGTCACCTGCGTGGTGACGATCGTCTGGATGGCCATCACCTACGGCATGGCCTTCGGCGTGAACCCGGACGAGACGCTGAACAAGTACGTCGGCTCCTTCGACGTGCTGTTCCTCAATGGCGTCACCACCGAGACGGCCTTCGCCTCGGCCGC
Organism: Phenylobacterium sp.; assembly: GCF_037968635.1. Lineage (GTDB taxonomy): Bacteria > Pseudomonadota > Alphaproteobacteria > Caulobacterales > Caulobacteraceae > Phenylobacterium. The sequence continues at coordinate 24,618 of NZ_JBBKVV010000167.1, read as the reverse complement.
CGGCCTGCCTGAGATGCTGTGGATCGTCTATCAGATGACCTTCGCCATCATCACGCCCGCCCTGATCGCCGGCGCCTTCGCCGAGCGCATGAAGTTCTCGGCCCTCCTGCTCTTCACCACCCTGTGGGCGGTCTTCGTCTACGCGCCCATCTGTCACTGGGTCTGGGGCGGCGGCTGGCTCTCGGGCGCGGGCGTTCTCGACTTCGCCGGCGGCACCGTCGTTCACATCAATGCTGGCGTCGCCGGCCTGATGTGCGCCCTGGTTCTCGGCAAGCGTAAGGGCTACGGCGCGGAAAACATGGCGCCGTCCAACCTCGTCTACACCATGATCGGCGCCAGCCTGCTGTGGGTGGGCTGGTTCGGCTTCAACGCCGGTTCCGAATGGGCCGCTGACGGCATCGCCTCGGCCGCCATGCTGAACACCCAGATCGCGGCCGCCGCGGCCGCCCTGTCCTGGATGATCGTCGAGTGGGTCGAGCGCAAGAAGCCCGGCATGCTCGGCCTGGCTTCCGGTGCGGTGGCGGGTCTCGTCGCCATCACCCCGGCCGCCGGTTTCGTGAACCCGCAAGGCGCTCTGATCATCGGCATCATCGGTGGCGGCGCGGCCTATGTCGGCGCGGTCTGGCTCAAGCGTCTGCTGAAGTATGACGACAGCCTCGACGCCTTCGGCGTGCACGGCATCGCCGGTATCGTCGGCGCCCTGCTCACCGGCGCTCTGGCCGATCCGGCCATCAACAGCCTGGGTGAAGGCGCCAGCGTCGCCAAGCAGGCCCTGGGTATCGTCGCGACCATCGCCTGGTCCGGCGTGGCCACCTTGATCATCCTGTTCATCTGCAAGTTCACCACCGGCCTGCGTGTCTCGGAAGAGGGCGAAGTCGAGGGTCTGGACCTGTCGCTGCACGGCGAAGCGCTGCACGAATAGTTCGACCATATCCAAGCGTTGGGAACGGGGGTCCTTCGGGGCCCCCGTTTTCGTTTGGGCCTACCCCGCCCGCCAGTCGGCCCGGGTGAGCGCGTACGCCACCTCCCCGTGCTCCGCACCCGGCAAGGGATCGTCCCATTCCAGGTGGAAGGTGCGCAGATAGGCCATCCCCGCCTTCTCCATGACCCGCCGCGACCCGGAATTGACCGCCATGGTCTGCCCCCAGATGCGCGCGAGCCCCAGCTCACCAAAGCCCAGGCCCACGACGGCGCGGACCGCCTCGCTGGCGTAGCCTTGCCCCCACGCCGCGCGGACCAGTCGATAGCCGAGCTCGGCCTCGTCGCCCTGTATCCGCAACGACGCCCAGCCGAGGAAGCCCCCGGTCGCCATGTGAAAGATGGCCCAGGTCCGGCGTCGCAGCAGCGCCGGAAGGCTTTGCGTCTCCACCACCTCGCGCGGTTCGCCCGCGCCCGTGATGAAGGTCATGACCTCCCGATCACCGTGCAGGGCGACCAGGTGTTCGAGATCATCCGGCGTCAGGGCCCGCAGGCGCAGGCGCTTGGTTTCCAGCGGCACGTTTCCTCCCCGGCAATTCCCGAGCGGCGATCCTATCGTGGCGGCGTCGTCGATGGCTGTCGACCGGTGGGGGCAAGGGCGATCACCTCGGCCACGGCCCCGATCACGACCTCGGGGCGGTCGATCTGGATATTGTGCCCGCTGTCGGTGACGTGACGCCTGACACCTCGGGTCGAAAGGGCGGCGAGCGCGTCCTGCCCCGCCTCCAGGGTGGCGAGGAAGGCTTCCGCCTCCTCGGTGGGCAAGGGCGGCGCGCTCCGCAACCCCGCCGACAGGACCACGAGCGGCAGGTCGCCGAGCAACGCCCTAGTGTCGGGTCCGCCAAGAGCGCTGGCCGTCTCGATGGCTTCGCACTCCGAGATATGGGTTCGCCAGTAGCCAGCCGTCAGGGCGGCGTCGCGGCGCTGGAGGTTCAAAGCTTCTGGGAGTTGGGCGTTGGGTTCGGGAACGTATTGCGCATACTCCGCGAGCCCCGGCCGCAAGGCGCCCGACCGTGCGCAGGCCGCGACGTAGCGGAGCTGGTTCAGGTAGTTCTTCCAGGCAGGCCGCCAGCTTGGCGCGGCGGCCTGCTGTCGCAAAGTCCAATCGTCGGCGGCGGTGTCCACAAGCACCATGCCCACAACCTCTTCGGGATGGTGACGGGCGAACCAGCGGGTCTCGAAGCCGCCATTGGAGGCGCCCACCAAGACGTAGGGCGGGGCGATTCCGGCGGCCTTCAGCGCGGCGCGCAGATCGCCGACGACCCGTGGCGTCGTGCGCGGAAAGGGACCGGGATCGCTGAATCCGAGGCCGGCGCGGTCGTAGGCGACCACGCGGAAGTCGCGGGCAAGTTTCGAATGCACGCGGGCCCAGACCAGGGTGGTGCTGTGATCGCCACCGCACAGCACCACAGAGGGACCGCCCTCCCCCAGGTCGAGCAGGTTGATCCAGCGCCGTCGATTGATTCGGACCCGCTTTTGCGGGCGGGCATAGAGGTCGAGGTCCGAGATGATCATTCAGATTTCCTTTGGCGCAGAGCCGCGCGACCGCAGTCCACAAAGGGACGGCGCGTGGCGATAGGTTGGAGATGAGGGGGTTCGGCGGCGCGGGGCCTGCCGGCTGCGGTCGGACCGCAGTGGACGCCGGTGAAGACCGGCTCAAGGTGACGCTAGCGCAGGTTCTGCGGCGCGACTAGGCCCAAGGACCGCCGAGGCGGCAGCGCTGGACCCACCAGTCGGGTTTCATGGCCATGATCCGCTCGGCCAGGGTCTCGGCCTCCACCTCGCTCTGGCACAGGGCGAAGCAGGTGGCGCCCGAGCCGGACATTCGGGCGATCAGCGCCTCGGGTTCGTCGGCGAGGGTCGCCAGCACGTCGCCGATGGCCGGCGCCAGGGCGACGGCGGGGGCCTCAAGGTCATTGCGCATGGTGGCCAGCCAACCCGCCAGTTCCTCGACGGACTCAAAGGCGTCGGGCATGGGCGGCGGCGCGACATCTCCGAACACCCCGGCGGTGTCAAAGGCGGCGTAAACGGCGGGGGTCGAGACCAAAGCGCCCGGATTGACCAGAACCGCCTCCAGGATGGGCAGGTCAGGGGCCGGCGACAGCCGCTCGCCCCGCCCCTGCGCCATCACCGGGCGCCCCCAGAGGCAGGCCGCGCCATCAGCGCCCAGTCTGGCGGCGACGGCCTCCAGCTCGGCATCGTCCAACCGGGGGCTCATCTCATCGCGCAGCAACCTCAGGGCCGCGCCCGCGTCGCTGGAACCGCCCCCCAGGCCCGCCGCCACAGGCAGGCGCTTCTCGAGCGTGAAGGCGCTCAGAGGCTGGGGGCCCCGGGCCTGGGCCAACAGAGCGCGAGCTGCGCGCAGAACCAGGTTGTCGCCCTCCCCCGCCAGCTGTTCGGCGAAGGGACCGCGCACCTTCACGGCCAGGGCGTCACCGCCGTGCAGGGTCACCCGGTCGCCGGCGTCGGCGAAGACCATCAGGCTGCAGAGCGGGTGGTAGCCGTCGGCGCCCGGCGCGCCCACGTGCAGGAAGAGGTTGATCTTGGCGGGCGCGAGGGTGTCGCCGGCCATCGGCCTACTGCCCGGCGACGCGGGGGCTCTGGGCCGGTCCCGCGGGACCAAGGCCCGAGGCCAGCTTGGTGGTCACTTCGTCCTTCATCTTGGCGTCGGGGTCGAGCGTGAGAACCCGTTTCCACTGGAACTCCGCCTCGTCTCGGCGGCCGACACGCCAGTAGGCGTCGCCCAGGTGGTTGTTGATGTCGGGATCGCCGGCCTCCAGCTCGATGGCTTCCTCGAGTTTCTCGACGGCCATCTTGAAGTCGCCCAGGCGGAAATAGGCCCAGCCGAGGCTATCGATCATCGCGCCGGACTTGGGATTGGAGGCGACGGCCCGCTGCACCATGGCCAGGGCCTCGGGCAGGTGCTCGCCGCGATCGATCCAGGAGTAACCCAGATAGTTCAGCAGTTCGCTGTCGTCGGGACGAATCTTGAGGGCGGCGCGCAGATCGGCCTCGCCGTCCTGCCAGCGGCCGGAACGGTCATAGGACACGCCGCGCGCATAGAGCAGCCGCCAGTCACCCGGCCGGGCCGATATCACTTCGGTGAGAATCTGAGTGGATTCCGCGAACTGCTCGTTGACCCGCAGCATGTCGGCCAGGGTCACCTTGGCGTCGAGATCGCCGGAGGCGGCGGCCTCTCGGGCCATCTTCAAGGCCGTCTCGCTATCCTTGGCGTTCTGGAAACTCCAGGCCAGCTTCGAGCGGGCGGCGGCATATTCGGGCGAGCCGGGCTTGGGCCTGGCATAGGCGTCGCGGGCGGAGTCGATATCGCCTGCGGCCTCCATCAGGCCTCCCGCCATCAACCAGGCTTCGTTGCGGTTGGGGTCAAGCCGCAGGGCCAGGCGCAGGTAGACCAGGCCGATCTGGTCCTGCTTTGCGGCGAGCATCGAGGCGGCGGGCGCCATCAGAGCCTGGGCCGCGCCTTGGCGCAGAGTGGGCGCGGGCGGGGGCGACTTGCCGGCCGCGGCGCGGGCCTTGGCGGCCAGCAGGATGGTGTTGGAGGGCTCATCGGCCAGGCCCTTGTCATAGATCGCCACGGCGTCGAGGCGTTTGCCCCGCCGTTCCAGGAAACCGCCATAGGCCAGGATCACCATGTCGCCGGGATTTTCACCGCCGGTCAGCGCCTTGAAGTCGGTCTCGGCCTCGTCGTAGCGCTTGGCGCGCTCATAGAGATAGGCCTGCCCCAGCATGCCGAAATATTCGACGACCTTGTCGTTGCGCAGTTCGGGCCGCACCACAGCGCCCTCAGCGTCGCCGCTCATGGCCGAGGCCCAGGGGGCAAGCAGGGCCCCGGCGCCCTTGTGCGGGAACCCCACCCGCTCGGGGACCAGCAGGGCCTTGGCGACCTTGCCCTGGTTGGTGGACATGGCCTCCACGGCCTGGACCATACGCCCCAGTCGCTTGGCGGCCTCTGAAGATCCGTCGCCGGTGGGGGCGAGGGCCGCGGCCTTGGTGATGTCGCCGGCCAGAATCGCTGCGGTGAAGGCGCGCTCGGCGATCAGGTCGTCTTCCGCGCCGCCGGCCTGGGCCTGCTCGAAATAGGCTGCCGCCTGGGCGCCGCGACCGTCGTTCAACGCGCCCTGCCCGGCCAGGAACAGGCCGTAGGAGGAGCCACCCAGGTCATGGAGGCTGGCGAGATCGTCCGCCGGCTGAGTGGCGCAGGCGGCCAGGAGGACGAGCGGGGCGACGCAGACGAGCAGGTTACGCATAGGCTTGAACCTCAACGCTTTCCGTCCGCGCCGCAAGCTTGGCCGCCGCCAGCGCGACCAATCACCCTACATATTCGGGTAGTTCGGCCCGTCTCCGCCCTGCGGCGTGGTCCAGTTGATGTTCTGCGACGGATCCTTGATGTCGCAGGTTTTGCAGTGAACGCAGTTCTGGAAGTTGATCTGGAACTTCGGGTTCTGGCCGGCCTCGTCGTAGAGCACCTCATAGACGCCCGCCGGGCAGTAGAGCCGAGCAGGCTCGCCGAACCGGGGCAGATTGACGTCGATCGGGACGCTCGCGTCCTTCAGCTTCAGGTGGGCCGGCTGGTTCTCGTCGTGGTTGGTGGCCGACAGGAAGACGCTGGAGAGCTTGTCGAAGCTGAACACACCGTCCGGCTTGGGATAGACGATCGGCTTATAGTCCTTGGCCAGGCCCGTGGACTCGGCGTCGCTCTTCTCGTGGTGCATGGTTCCGAAGATCGAGAAGCCGCCTAGCAGGCTGGTGCACCACATGTCGATCATGCTGAGCATCCCGCCCAGGCCCGTGCCGAACTTCGACAGGATCGGCTTGGCGTTGCGCACGAGGTTCAGCTCCTTGCGCACCCAGGACTTCTGGTAGGCCTCCTCATAGGCCACGAGGTCGTCGCGCTGACGCCCGGCTTGAAGCGCGGCGTAGGCCGCCTCGGCGGCCATCATGCCGCTCTTCATGGCGTTGTGGCTGCCCTTGATGCGGGGCACATTGACGAAGCCCGCGCAGTCTCCGAGCAGCACTCCTCCCGGGAAGTAGAGCCGCGGCACGGACTGCAGCCCGCCCTCCGAGATCGCACGCGCGCCATAGGAAATCCGCTTGCCGCCCTGAAGGTGCTTGGCGACGTCGGGGTGGGTCTTGTAGCGCTGGAATTCGTCGAACGGCGAAATCCACGGGTTCTTGTAGTTCAGGTGCACCACGTAGCCGACCGCCACGTAGTGGTCGCCAAAGTGGTAGAGGAAGCCGCCGCCGCCGGTCTTGTCGTCCAGCGGCCAGCCTGCCGCGTGCTGCACGAGACCGGGGCGGAAGACCTCATCTGGCACCTGCCACAGCTCCTTGAGGCCAATGCCGTATTTCTCCGGGTCCGCATCCTCGCCCAGGCCGAACTTGGCGCGCAACTGCTTGGACAGCGAGCCGCGCACGCCTTCCCCGATGAAGACGTACTTGCCGTGCAGTTCGATGCCCGGCTGATAGTCGGGCCCGTGGTTCCCGTCCTTCTGGATGCCGAACACGCCGGCGACGACACCTTTCAGCGCTCCGGTCTCGTCGAACACCGCTTCGGAGGCGGCCATGCCGGGATAGATCTCGACGCCCGCCGCCTCGGCCTGCTGGGCCAGCCAGCGGCAGACGTTGCCGAGCGAGGCGACGTAGGTTCCGTGGTTGTGCACCAGCGGCGGCATGGCGAAGGTCGGAAGCTGCAGCGAGCCCTGCGGCCCCAGCAGCAGCCAGCGGTCATCGGTGACCGGCGTCTCCAGCGGCGCGCCCAGCTCCTTCCAGTTCGGGAAGAGCTCGGAGATGCCCTTGGGATCGATGACCGCGCCCGACAGGATGTGGGCGCCGACCTCGGAGCCCTTTTCGAGAACCGCAACGGTGATTTCCGCACCCGCCGCCTCGGCCATTTGCTTCAGGCGGATCGCGGCCGAAAGGCCCGAGGGGCCGGCGCCGACGATCACCACGTCGTATTCCATGGCCTCGCGTTCGATGACGTCGCTCATGATCCCCTCAACTCCTCTGGGCCGCGCGTCGGGGGTTCCCCTCCCCTTACGCCGCGCGACGTTGATCCGTTCGCCGACTTATCGGAAGCTTGTCGGTCGCCGGTCAAGGGTGAACTCCGTCGCAACAACGATTACAAGGACGCATGAACCCCGCCTCGCGTGACATCGCCGCCGAAAGCCTGCTCGCCTTCTGGGCCGAGGCCGGGGTCGACGCCATGCTGCTGGACGAGCCCTTCGACCGCATCGAGGCGGGCAAGATCGCCCCGATCCGCCTGCCGGAGAAGCCGGTCGCCGCCCCGATCACGGCCCGCGCCGCGCCCTCCGCGGGCCCCGACGTCACCGCCGCCGTGGCCGACGCCAGGCGCATGGCCGCCGCCGCACCGGATCTGGAGGCCCTGAAGGTCGCGATTGAGGCCTTTGACGGCTGCTCGCTGAAGTTCGAGGGCGCGGCGCGCCAGTCGGTCTTCTATCGCGGCTCGACCACAGCCCCACTGATGGTGATCGGCGAGGGCCCGGGCCAGGAAGAGGATATCCAGGGCCAGCCCTTCGTCGGCCGCGCCGGCCAGCTGCTGGACAGGATGTTCGCCGCCGCCGGCCTCACCGACCAGGTGTTCATCACCAACTCGGTGTTCTGGCGACCGCCCGGCAACCGCAATCCCTCGCCGGGTGAGCAGATGGTCTGCGCGCCCTTCCTCGAACGCGCCATCGAACTGCTGAAACCCCGCATGCTGCTGCTGGTGGGCGGACCCTCGTCGAAGTCCATGCTGAAGCGGGAGGAAGGCATCCTCTCCTTGCGCGGACGCTGGTTCGAGTGGAAGTCGACGGACGGCGCGATCGAGCTGCCGGCCATGCCCACCCTCCACCCGGCCTTCCTGCTGCGGCAACCGGCGGCAAAGAAGAAGGCATGGAGCGACCTACTGACACTCACCGAGCGCCTCAATCGACCCGAACGTCCTTAACGGCGCCCCCTGCGGCGCGAACGCACTTTCTCTTCATCAATAAGGGCTCTAAACGTCCCAGGTCATTGAGAAATAGGGTCACGCCAGACCAGCCAAGATGCGGCGGCGTGAAATTGGGCATGACGCAGACGAAGCGCGTGCGGATCGCGGCCCTGGCCCTGATCTGCGCCACGATCGCGGGGAAGGCGCTGGCCGGCAGCCCGCAAGTCCTGACGCCAGCTGACGCTCAAGCCTATATGCGGGCCTTCGAATCCGTCGATCGCGGCGACTTCATCGACGCCACGATGCAGTCGATCGAAATCAGCGACCCCTCGCTCTCCGGCTACATCACCTATCGCGGCCTGATGCACCCGACGGCGCACAAGTCGAACTTCGACGAACTGTCCGGCTGGCTCTCGCGCTATGCCGACCTGCCGGTGGCCGAGCGCATCTACAGCCTGGCCAGCAAGCGAAAGAGCCCTGAACTGGCCCCGCCGACCGTGCCCGGCCTGATCGGAACCGACTGGAGCCAGATCGAGCTAGTAGCCCCGGGTTCCGGCGGCCCCTTCGACGCCGACAACGCGCGGCTGGCCCGGGAAGCCTTCTATTCCGGTGACTCCAAGCGTGCGCTCGACCTCGCCCGCGCCGTGGGTGAACGCTGGATCGCCGGCATGGCCGCCTATCGCCTGCGCCGCTACGACCAGGCCGAGGCGGAACTTTCCAAGCTGGTCCAGGACACCGAGGAAGACATCTGGGTCCGGGCCGGGGCCGCCTATTGGGCCGCCCGCGCCGCCGAGGCGCGTGGGGCCACGGATCGGGCGGAGATCTATCTGCGCCAGGCCGCCGGATCGCCCCACACCTTCTACGGCATGATCGCTGAGCGACAGGTGGCCTTGCGCGGTCTTGGCCCGGCCACCCCCATGTCGGAGGCTCAGCCCTATCAACCCCGCGCCCGCAACGTCCTGAAGACCTCCTATGGCGGCTCCATGGCGGAGGTCACCCGGATGATGCGCGACGACGGCCGCGCCCATCGCGCCGCGGCCCTGGCCCAGATCGGGCGCGTGCCGGAAGCCGCGCAGGAACTGCGCGCCGGCCTGGCGCTCGCCCGCACGCCAGACGACCGCGCCCGCTGGGTGAAGCTGGCCGCTGTGATCAACGAGGGCCTCGCGGAGGACATGATCGCCGCCGGCCCCAAGCGCCGCCGCGGCGAGCCGGACTACCCGACCCCGAACCTGAACCCCCGCGAGGGCTTCAAGGTCAGCAAGGCCCTGGTCTACGCCATCGTGCGCCAGGAGAGCCGCTTCAATCCGGGGGTCGTCTCCCCTGCCGGCGCCGTGGGCCTGATGCAGTTGATGCCGGACGCCGCGGCCCACGCCACCGGCGACAAGCGCCTGCGCGACGACATGAGCCCGCTGTTCGACCCCGGCTTCAACCTGAAGGTCGGCCAGGACTACCTCGGCTGGCTGATGGGTGAAGGGGTCGGCTACGACATCCTGCGCACGGTCGCGGCCTATAACGGCGGTCCCGGCACCCTGCAGAAGACCGCGATGATGCTGGGCGACGACGACGAGAGCCTGATGGTCATCGAGTGCATGCCGGCGCCGGAGACCCGCAACTACGTCGAACGTGTCATGGCCGCCTACTGGACCTACCAGAAGAAGTTCGGCCAGGAGTCGCGGACCCTCGACGCCCTGGCCACGGGCCAGAAGTACATCGACGTCCGCTGGGACGCGCCCCTGCCTGCGCCCAAGGTGGTGGTGGCCGACGACGAGACCAGGGGCCCGGCAAAGGCCGGCAAGAAGGCCAAGGACGGCAAGCGCGGCTAAGGCCTCGCTTCGTCCTCAATCTGCGACTAGCTCTGTCTGAGAGGCTTGAAGTGGCAGGCCACGACGCACCCGGGCACGGAGGCCAGATTGAGCGACAAACCCCGTAAACGTCTGCCCCTGCGTTTCCTGACCCTGGCCGAGATCGTCGCCGTCGTGGCCGTCGTGGTGGCGGTGCTCGGCTATTGGGACAGCCACCGCGAACGCACCCAGGAGTCGCGCGAGAAGGCTCTGGCCGCCCGCGAGCGTCAGGTCGAGGCTCGGGCCAACGCCATGAAGCAGGCCTTCTTGATGACCGGCGCGCCGGAAGGCTCGGGCGACCGCATCCGCCTCTCCACCCTGCGCCCCGAACAGGTGATCCAGACCCAGACCATCTGGTTCCCCAGGGAGATTCGCGGCCCCAGCGTCGAGACCACGGGCAACCCGCGCCTGGAAGTCAGCTGGATCGAGGACGGCCTGCGCAAGGCCAAGTCCAAGGAAGGCCGCGTGCCGGTGGGCGTGCTCACGGTCTTCATCGAGGACGGCCAGACCAAGACCGACCGGGCCATCTACCAGGTTGGCTACAGCCTGCATTCCCGAACGCTGCGCAAGGCCGAGGTGGACCTGGACGGCCTCTCGTTGGGCCGTCGCGGGGTCACCGGCGACCTGCAGGCCGCCGCCGACACGCTCTGGGCGGCGCGCTAGCTATTTCAGAGTGGCCAGCCGCCCGAACTGGCGGCGCAGACCCACGAGATCGGCGTCGGGGCGCAGATTGCCAAGCTCGCTCTTGCGCACCAGCAGGCCCCACGGGCCGGGTTTCAACCGGTCCATGATCGACCCGCCTTCGGTCTGCCCCTTCAGCCCCGCCGAGCGCCCCTGCTTGATCCCACGCGCCACCCGGTCGGCCCAGTCGTGGGTCAGGCGGATGTCGGCCGGGAGCACCAGGATCCAGTCCTGCCTGGCCCGCTTCATGGCCGAGGCGATGCCGTCGGTGATCACCTCAACCCCGGCATCGTCGCAGATCATCAGGGTGGGGTCGGTGGAGCCCTCGTCGGCCGCCATCACCTCGCGCACCAACCCGTCCACCGCCGCTGGCACCAGGATCGGCAGCAGGTCCTGCAGGTCGGCGGAGGAATTGAAGGTCGGGATGATCACGCTGAGCATGGCGCCACAAGCGATGTGTCGGCCGCGATGGTCAAGGCGCCCTCCCCCCGCCCGTGCCGCACGGCTATTAATTCAGCCTTGCCTTATATAAGCTATAACTACTATGATGGGCCATTGAGAAGGAGCCCGTGATGAACATCGATGTCCCCGCCATGATCGGCGCCGTCATCCGTGAAGTCGCCGTGCGCGAACAGGACGGAAAGCCCGCCCGCGCGGTGATCGCCACCCGGACCTATGACACCACGGTGGACGACCTGTGGGAGGCCATCACCAGCCCCGAGCGTATCCCCCGCTGGTTCCTGCCCGTCACCGGAGACCTGGAGCTGGGCGGTCGCTATCAGCTCCAGGGCAATGCCGGCGGGACCATCACCGCCTGCGAACCGCCGCGGCGGCTGTCCCTGACCTGGGAGTTCGGCGGCCAGGTCACCTGGGTCAATGTCGCCCTCACCGAGGCCGGCGACGGCGCCCAGCTCGAACTGGAACACATCGCATATGTAGACGAGGACCACTGGGCCAAGTACGGCCCTGGCGCCGTCGGCGTCGGCTGGGAGCTTTCCCTGATGGGTCTGGCCCTGCACCTGGAGAGCGGCGCGGCGGTTGATCCCGAGGCCTTCGCCGCCTGGTCCGCCTCCGCCGACAGCAAGGCCATGATGACCGCCAGCGGAACCGCCTGGGGCGAGGCTCACGCAGCGTCCGGCGAGGACCCCGAAACAGCCCGCGCCTCAGCCGCCCGCACCGTCGCCTTCTATACAGGCCAGGGGTGATGCACGCCTTCGACGTCCTGGGCGATCCGGTGCGCCGCCGCATCCTGGAACTGCTGGCGCAGGCCGAGCACAGTTCCGGCGATGTGGTGTCGGCGGTGCAGGCCGAGTTCGGGATCACCCAATCGGCGGTCTCCCAGCACCTGAAGGTGCTGCGGGACTCAGGGTTCGCCACCGTCCGGATTCAGGGCCCACGCCGCCTCTACGCCCTGGACACCGCCCCCCTGCAGGAGGTCGACGCCTGGCTCGGTGGCTTCCGGGCGTTCTGGATTCCGAAGCTGGAGGCCTTGGCGACGGAGGTGGCGCGGGGCAAGAAAGCGCGAAGAAACACCGGCTAGTTCTTGCTTTGTTCTCATTCCTGCCCTTGGATGTGGACATGTCCACCTTCACTCAGCAGGTCCACCCCGGCCCGAGGGGCCGCGGCGCGCGGACCAATGCATCCGGTCGCTTCGAGTCCCAGGCCCGCGAGGCGTTCGACGACGGATGGACGCCGGACGACGTCGAACCGGTGAAGCTGAAGACCACCCTGACGCCGGAGAAGGCGCGGGTGATCATCTCCAAGAACACCAGCCCGGACGTCGGTTTCAGCCGCTCGATCAATCCCTATCGTGGCTGCGAGCACGGCTGCATCTACTGCTACGCCCGCCCCGCCCACGCCTATATGGGCCTGTCGCCTGGCCTGGATTTCGAGAGCAAGCTGTTCTTCAAGCCAGACGCCGCGGGCCTGCTGGAGGCCGAGCTTTCCAGGCCGCGCTATCAGCCCATCGCCATCCATATCGGCGGCAACACCGATCCCTACCAGCCGCAGGAACGCACCCTGCGTATCACCCGAGGGCTCATCGAGGTGATGGCCCGCTTCCAGCACCCGTTCTCGATCATCACCAAGTCGGCCCTGATCCTTCGCGACCTCGACCTGCTGGCGCCCTTGGCGCAGGCCAACCTCGTGCGGGTGGCGATCTCGGTCACCACCCTGGACCGCAGGCTTGCCCGCAGCATGGAGCCCCGCGCCGCCACGCCGGAGAAACGGATCGCCGCCATCAAGGGACTGGCCGACGCCGGCGTGCCGGTGATCGTCATGTTCGCGCCGGCCATTCCCGGCCTTAACGACCATGAGATGGAGGCGGTGCTGGAGCGGGCGAGCCAGGTCGGCGCGCGGGGCGCGGGCTACGTCGCGCTACGCCTGCCCCTGGAGATCAAGGACCTGTTCCGAGAATGGTTGGCGAGCGATCACCCGGATCGCGCCAGCCGCGTGATGTCGCTGGTTCGCCAAATGCGCGGCGGCAAGGACTACGACTCCGACTGGGGAACCCGAATGAAGGGCCAGGGGCCGCTGGCCGACCTGATGCGGGTGCGCTTCCAGGCCGCCCGCAAGCGCTACGGGCTGGATTTCGCCTTCGACGGCTTGAATCTCGATGACTTCAAGGTTCCCGCCAAGGCAGGCGATCAAGGCGATCTGTTCGCCTGAGACTGCGACCAATCGTCAATTCCGCGGGAAGCTTAACCGCGCGCTAGTAATACCCCAGCTACGGAATAGGCATGTTCGCGCTCATTTCATGCCTGCAGCAGCACGACCCGCGACTTGTGGCCTGGGCCGTGGTGATCTGCGTGGTGGCCGTGACGGCCAGTCTCAACGCCTACCAGCGCGCCGCCTCGACAGAAGGCGGCCTGCGCGCGGCCTGGCTCATCATGGTGGCCTTGCTGCTGGGTTCGGGCGTCTGGGCGACCCACTTCCTGGCCATGTTGGCCTACCACCAGGACATGGTCGTGCGGTTCGGACTGAACCTGACAGCCCTCTCCTATCTGGTGGCGGTCTGCGGAATCGGCGCCGGCGCGGCCGTGGCCGCGATGAGCGACACGCCCAAGGGCCGGGCTCTGGGCGGCGCCCTGTGCGGCGCTTCGATATCCTCCATGCACTTCATCGGCGTCTCGGCCATGCGGCTCGCCGCCGATCTGCAGTGGGACCCGGTCATGGTTGTGGCCGCCATCGCCATCAGCGTCACCGCCGCGCCCGCCGCCCTCGTGCTGGCCGTTGGCGGCGCCGAGCTGGGCCGGAAGGCCGCCGCCGTGGTGGCCATGGTGGTCGCCATCGCCGGCCTGCACTTCACGGCCATGGCGGCAGTGACCCTTGTCCCCGTCGACAGGGTCGTCGCCGAGGGGCTGCAGGGCGGCCGCGACCTGGCCCTGGTGATCGGCGCCCTGGCCGGTTTGATCCTGACGGCCGGCGTGGCCATGCTGATCAGCGACCGCGTCGCCCGCAATCTGTCGAGCCTGCGCTCGGCCCTCGACAGCGCGCCGGCCGCCATCGCCGCCTTCGACGCCGACGGGCGACTGACCTTCTGGAGTCAGAGGTACGCCGCCTTCTTGAAGACCTACGGAATCGTGGCCCGACAGGGCCTGCCGATGGGCGAAATTCTGAGCAAGGGTCGGGACGTCGCGCGGGCGGAGAAGCGCCATCGCGGCCGCGCGGGGACTCAGACCCATGAGCTGATCACGCCGGACGGACGCTGCTATCAGGGCCGGATGCAGATGAACCGCGGCGGCGGCTTTGTGGTCGTGCTGACCGACATCACCGAGCAGCAGGAACTCTCACAGCGCGAAGCCGCGGCCCGCCGGCTCGCCGAGGACGCCAGCCAGGCCAAGAGCGATTTTCTGGCCAATATGAGCCACGAGATCCGCACCCCCCTGAATGGGGTCCTGGGCATGGCCCAGGTCATGGACCGCGGCCCCCTTGAGCCTGAACAGCGCAAGCGATTGGAAGTGATCGGTGAGGCCGGCCAGGCCCTGCTGGTCCTGCTCAACAACATCCTGGACCTGTCGAAGATCGAGGCGGGCAAGCTGGAGCTGGAGTCCTACCCCTTCGACCTGAACGATATCGTCACGCAGTCAGCGGCCGCCCACGCGCCGCTGGCCGCCCAGAAAGACCTGGCCTTCCGTATCGAGATCGCCCCCGGGGCGCAGGGGGTCTGGAACGGCGACGGCGGCAAGCTGCGTCAGGTCCTGGCCAATCTGGTGTCCAACGCCCTGAAGTTCACCAGCCAGGGCGCCATCGAGGTGCTGGTCACGCCGGCGCCCGAGGGCCTGACCTTCGAGGTCCGAGACACCGGCATTGGCATCCCCGCCGACAAGCTGAAGGTCATCTTCGAACAGTTCGCCCAGGCCGATACCTCCACCACCCGCCGCTACGGCGGCACCGGCCTGGGCCTGACCATCTGCCGCGAGCTGACCGAGCTGATGGGCGGCGAGCTCGCCGTCGAGAGCACGCCCGGAGAGGGATCGGCCTTCCGCTTCACCCTGCCCCTGGCCCCCGCGGCGACCTCGCCCGCCACGAACGCCGCCCCGATTCCGGTCGAGGCTCCGAGCCAGACGCTGCGGATTCTCGCGGCCGAGGACAATCCTACCAATCAGCTGATCCTGCGCGCCTTGCTGGAACCCCTCGACATCGAGCTCGAAATCGTCGGCGATGGGCGCGAGGCTGTGGAAGCCAGCGCGGCGCAGGCCTTTGATCTGATCCTGATGGACATCCAGATGCCGGAGCTCAACGGCCTGGAAGCCACCGCCGAGATCCGTCAGCGCGAGTTGGCGAGGTCGGCGCCGCCGGTGCCGATCATCGCGCTGACCGCCAACGTCATGCGCCATCAGATCGACGAATATCTGGCCGCCGGCATGGTCGGCTTCGTCGCCAAGCCCATCAACGCCCGCGTGCTGATGGAGGCGATCGAGGCCGCCCTGACCCCAGTGGCCGAGCCCGACGCCCGCCTCAGCGCGTGAAGACGCCCACCAGCTCCACATGGGGCGACCACAGGAACTGATCCACCGGCAGAACGCGGTCCAGGCTGAACCCCGCGTCGATCAGCACCCGCGCATCACGGGCGAAGGTGGCCGGATTGCAGGACACACCGATCACCTTGGCCACCTTGGAGGCCGCGATCTCCGCGGTCTGTTCCAGGGCCCCGGCGCGCGGCGGGTCAAACAGCACCGTGTCGGTCTTCTTCAGTTCCACGGCCAGCACCGGACGCCGCGCCAGGTCACGGGTCTCGGCGGTGATCCCCTTGAGGCCCGGCGCGGTGGCGATGGCGGAGGTGAGGGCCCGGATGGCTGGCGCATGGCCGTCGGCGGCATAGACCGGGGCGATCTCGGCCAGCCGGAAGGTGAAGGTCCCCACCCCGCAATAGAGGTCGGCGATCCGCTCGGCGCCGGCCACCTGCGCCACCGCGAAGGCGGCCATGGCCGCCTCGGCGGCGGGGACGGCCTGCAGGAAGGCCCCGGCCGGCAAGGCGACGACGGCGGGTCCCACGCGGACCAGGGGCTGGCGCGCGCCATACTGCACCTCGCCGTCCATGGTCACCCGGGCGAAGCCGACCTCCGAGGCGATCTCGCCCAGCTGCATGCGGGCGTCGGCGCTGAGGCCGCCGCTCTTGCGCTCGACACCGGTGATGTCGATGTCGAGGCCTTCGTCGGTCAGGGTGACGTGCAGGGTCGGCGCCGACTTGGGATGCTTCAGCAGCGGCGCGGCCAGGCGGCGCAGGGCCGGCAGGGCGGCCTGCAACTTCGGATCGGCGATGGGGCAGACGCTGATGTCGATGACGTCCCAGGACTTGCGCGTCTTGTAACCCAGACGGGCCTCGCCGCGCTTGCCCGGACGGGCGTGCAGCGCCAGGCGGCGACGCGAGGCGGGCGGCGCGGCGAACGGCGCCAGAATCTCGGTCTCGATGTGTTGCAGGGCGAGCGTCTTGCGCAGCCGCTCCACCTTCCAGGCGAGATAGGCCGTGTGCTCCCAGTGCTGCAGGGCGCAGCCCCCGCAGACCCCGAAGTGCGGACAGGGCGGCGCGACGCGCTCGTCGCTGGCGACCAGCACCGCGTCCAGGTCCCGACGCTCGCCGCCCCCCGTCGCCCGCACCGTCTCCCCCGGCAGGGTGAAGGGGACATAGATCGGCCCCGACGCCACGCCGTCGCCTTCGCCGCCGATGGATACGATGATCACCTCCACAGGCGGCCCCGACGGCTTGGGGGGCTCGGGACGGCGGTTGGAACTTCGCATGGGCGGGATCATTTACGGTTTGGGGACGGATGGTAGCTTCACCATGCGCACCTAGGGTCGGGAAGAACGGTCTGTGGTTCTGTTCAAGACCCGTTCAGGTTCGATCCGTCAAACCTCATCTCCGAAAGCGGCGCCTTGGCGTCGCCGGAGCCTGCGAAGGATTAAGACCATGAAGCGTACGTTCGCTATCGCCGCCGCCGCCGCCGTTCTCGCCACCAGCCTTGCGGTTCCGCAGTTCGCCGCGGCCCAATCCACCCGCTCGTATGGCTCGGGCGACATCTGCCGCGACGCGCGCCGGGACTCCGGACACAAGGGCGCGGTGGTGGGCGGCGTCCTGGGCGCGGTCCTCGGCTCGCAGGTCGCCGGCAAGGGGGCCAAGACGGAAGGCGCCGTGCTCGGCGGCGTGGTCGGCGCCGCCGCCGGCAACCAGGTCGGCCGCAACCGTATCAACTGCAAGGGCTATCCGAACCGGGTCTCCCAGTCGTCCTACAGCCGCAACAACTGCCAGTGGGTCAGCGAGTACTATGGCGGCCGCAATCACAGTTTCGAAGTTTGCCGTGGACGCGATGGTGTCTGGCGGCCGAGCGGGCGCTCGTAAGAGCGCCTGACCCATTCACCTGATTTCCCGAGGGGGAGAATTCCCATGACCAAGATCTTCGCCAAATCCGCCCTGGCCGGCTGCGCCGGCCTCATGGCGCTCGGCGCCGCCGCCGCGATCCCGAGCTTCGCCTCGGCTCAATCGGGCTACTACGGCGGCGGCAATGACGGCGGCTATTATGATCCCTGCCGCCGGTCGTCCTCCAATCGTGGGACCACGGGCGGCCTGATCGGCGCGCTCGCCGGCGCCGCCATCGGCTCCAACGTCGCGGCCCGCAATGCGCGGACCGAGGGCGCGGTGCTCGGCGGCCTGGTGGGCGCGGTGGCCGGCTCCAAGATCGGTAAGGATTCCGCAGCCTGCGCCCCGGGCCGACAGTCCAGCTACTACGGGAACAGCCAGTACGGCTCCAACGGCTACTACGGCGGCTCGAACGGCGGCGGCTACTACGGCACCGGGTATGACAACGGCTACGCTGACCGCACCTACGACTATGGCCAGTCGAACTATTACGACCAGCGGGCCTATGACCGCCGCGGGAACAGCTACAGCGTCTCGACCCGCAACAACGTCGGCTCTGACGGCTGCACCCTGGCCGAAAGCCCGATCTACCTGCCCGACGGCCAGGTCCAGAAGCGCTTCGTGCGCGTCTGTCGCGACAACCAGGGCCGCTATCAGGTCGTCGACTAGGACCTGAGGTTCAGATCGACCAAGCCGCCCGGTTGCGCCGGGCGGTTTTTTCGTGCGTGCAGCAGGTATTCGCAATTGCCGTCGCCGCCCTGGATCGGGCTGTCGGCGGTGTCCAGCACGAGCCAGCCCGAGGCGGTCAGGAAGCTGGCGACGTCGGCGAGCGCGCGAGCGCGGGCCTGGGCGTCGCGGACGATACCGCCCTTCCCCACCAGGTCCGGCCCCACCTCGAACTGCGGCTTCACCAGGGCGATCAGGTCGGCGTCCGGCGCGGCGAGGCTGAGCGCGGCGGGCAGCACCTTGGCCAGGCCGATGAAGCTGGCGTCGCAGACCACCAGTTGCGGTGGGTTGGAAATCAGCTCGGCGGTCAGGGTGCGGGCGTCCACGCCCTCCAGGACCGTGACACGGGGATCGCCGGCGAGCTTGGGGTGAAGTTGCCCCCGCCCAACGTCGACCGCGTAGACACCCGCCGCGCCGCGTTCCAGGCAGACCTCGGTGAACCCGCCTGTGGAGGCGCCGACGTCCAGCACCACACGGTCCTCGACCGCCACGGGCCAAAGCTCCAGGGCGTGGACCAGCTTCAACGCGCCGCGCCCCACATAGGGGTGGGCCGCCTGCGCCCGCAGATCGCAGGCCTCGTCCAGGAGTTCGGAGGCCTTGGCCACCGCCCGCCCATCCGCCGTGACCCCGCCCGCCGCGATGGCCGCCTGGGCCTTGGCGCGGCTTTCGGCGAGGCCGCGCGCCACCAGCAGCAGATCGGCGCGGAGCTTGGTCAAGTCAGGCCGTCGCCGCGTCCTCTTCGAACAGCTTCTTCAGCTCGTTCTTGAGGATCTTGCCGTTGGCGTTGCGCGGCAGGGTCTCGTGCCAGAACTTCACTTTCACCGGCACCTTGAAGGCCGCGAGGTGCTCGGCCACGTGGGCGCGCAGCTCGGCTTCGGTGGCGCTGGCGCCCGGCTTGAGGGTGACCACCGCGCCGGGTTCCTCGCCCAGCGTCCGGTGAACGATGCCGACGACGGCGGCGTCCATCACGGCGGGGTGGTCATAGAGGACGTTCTCGACCTCGATGCAGTAAATGTTCTCGCCGCCACGGATCAGCATGTCCTTGGCCCGGTCGATGATGAAGCAGAAGCCCTCCTCGTCCACCCGCGCCAGATCGCCGGTGCGCACCCAGCCGTCGACGAAGGTCTGGGCGGTGGCCTCGGGCTTGTTCCAGTAGCCCTTCACGATCTGCGGGCCATTGGCCCAGAGCTCGCCCACGGCGTTGGGCGGCAGCACCGTGACACCGTCGGCGGGATCGCGGATCTGCAGCTCGCTGACCGGCACGGCCGGGCCGCAGCTGTCGGGCCGGTTGGCGTAGTCCTCGGCCCCGTGGGTGGTGACGGTGGCGCAGGTCTCGGTCATGCCCCAGCCGTTGCCGGCCGCCGACTTGGGGAAGGTCTCCTTGATCTTGCGCACCAGTTCCGGCGCCGAGGGGGCGCCGCCATAGGCCACGCTCTCCAGGGACGACAGGTCGTACTTCTCCCGCAGAGGGTGCTCTATCAGCTGCCAGGCGATGGTGGGCACGCCGCCCGCCGACTGGATCTTCTCGCGCTCGATCAGCTCGAAGGCGCGGATCACGTCCCACTTGTGCATCATCACCAGCTTGGCGCCGCCGATCAGCGACGGGTTCAGCACGGCGAAGCAACCGGTGGCGTGGAAGAACGGCACCGAGATCAGCGAGGACCGCTGCGGCGCGTCCGGATCCGGCGCAGGGGGAGCTTCGCCGCGACGCAGGAAGGCGCGGGCGCCGGAGGCGGCGCCGGCCATGATGTTGGAATTGACCGCGCGCTGGGTGGCGAGCGCCCCCTTCGGCTTACCGGTGGTGCCGGAGGTGTAGAAGATGGTGGCGTCGTCGTCGGTGTCGATGTCGACCTGCGGGATCGGCTGGTCGGGCAGCTGGGCCCAATCGTTGGCCCCACCGATCACGGTCTCCAGCTTGGTCACCAGCGGATGGGCGATCTCGTCGATCTCGCGGCTGACATAGATGCGCTGCAGATCGGGACAGTTGGGCAGGTGCTCAGCCAGGCGGCCATAGCTGCCGGTGTCGAGAATGGCGATCTTGGTCCCAGAGTCGGTGAGGCCGTATTCCAGCTCGGGTCCGGTCCACCAGGCGTTCAGCGGGGTGACAATCGCCCCCAGCGAGGCCGCGGCGTAGAAGGCCACCGGCCACTCCGGCAGGTTACGCATGATGATGGCGACCCGGTCGCCTTTCTTCAGGCCCTGGTCCTGGAGCTCGAGGGCGAACTTCGCCACCGCGCGATAGAAGGCCTCGTAGGTGACCCGCTCGTCCTCGTAGACCAGGAACACCCTCTCGCCATGGGCGCGGCCGGCCTCGACCACCGAACGGATCGTGGGAGGCAGGTTCTTCCAGGTCTTGGTCTTGACGCCCCGGATGACCACTTCCTCGACCTCCGTGCCCGCGCCGGGCGCGGAAAGGATGGCGTTGGTCTGGGCGATGGACATGGCAGGCCAGCCGGCCGGGGTCGCATCCTGGGTCATGAGCTTTCTCCACTAAATGCGCGGCTTGATCCTCCGCGTCGTCCTGGGTGAACAAGCATAACCTAGGGGCGGACGCAAACACCCGTTGGGAGAACGTCGTCACGCCTGCGAGGCTCGACTCCAGGCGGGTCCCGACACCGTGAGGGCCTCGACGCCAAGGTCCGACAGGGTCGCGATTTCCGCCGCTGTCGCCACGCCCCAGACCCCGACAGCCAGGCCGAGCGCCTTGGCCTCCTCCACCCGCTCGGGAGTAATGTCGGAGATATGCGGCGACCACTCACGACCGCCATGAGCCTGGATCGCACGCAGCTCCGAGCCGCCGAACTGGCGCGCGTCGCAGCCATCGACCCAGGGCGAGTCACCATTGGCCAGCAGCTTGACCTTGGGCTTCATGGCGTCTGGCACCGTCAAGTGCGCGGTCTCCAGCTCGGGCGCCTTGGTCGCGAGGTCGCGCAGGACCGACCAGTCGAAGGCGATGATCTTGCTGTCGGCCGTCCATTCGGCGGCGGCCAGGTCCCGCAACACGGCGTCCAGCAGGGCCACGGGATCGGCGGACTCCCGGTATTCGTCCGGGTCGGTCTTGATCTCGACGAACAGCTTCCGGCGCGGACCGGGCGCCAGCTCGAGCGCTGCAAGCAGTTCTGGCAGGGTCGGCATGAACAGCCCATCCACTCCCGGACGGTCCGGATAGCGCCGGGCGTAGGACGAGCCGGGCTTCGGCCGGCCCAGGTCATAGGCCTTGAGGTCGGCCAGGGTCGTCTCGCGCAGGAGCGGCCCGGACGCCTCGAGGAAGGCCCCGTTCAGCCGGCTGTGGTCGGCGGCGATCGCATAGTCATGGTGGGCCACCACATGGCCATCGGCGGTGAGGTGGACGTCAATCTCGACGCCGTCCACCGGCGCGGCGTTGCAGCCCCACATCCCCTCGATGGAATTGGCCGGCCAGACGCCGTAGCCGCAGGCGCCGGCGATGATCTGGGGCGAGGACATGGGCCGCTCCTTCTATAGGTTCCTAAGCCTAGCCGGCCAAGGAGTCGGCCCGACGACGGCCAGTCAGACCACCGCCTCCAGCCGCGCCAAGGCGCTCTCGAGCTTGACCTTGGCGGCCTCGGACTCCGCGAGGCGTTCGCGGTTTTCCTCGACCACCTCCTCCTTGGCGTTGGCGACGAATGCCGGATTGCCGAGCTTCTTCATCACGTGGGCGATGTCGCTGGCGTGGGTGGCGATCTCCTTGGCCAGGCGGACCTTCTCGACGGCCAGGTCGATGAACTCGGCCACCGGCAGGGCCAAGGTGACGCCCTGGACCACGAAGGGGATGGCCCCCTGCGGCGCGGACAACGCGATCTGCACCTCCGAAGCCCGCAGCAGTTGCGCCACAATCGGGCCATTGGCCTCCAGAACCGCGCGCTGGGCGTCGGTGGCCTCAAGCACCAGAAGCGGCGGACGCGCCGAGCCGGGCACGTTCAGTTCGGCCCGGACCGACCGGCCTTCGGTAATGGCCGCGACGATCAGCCCGATCTCGGCTTCCGACTTCGGGTCCAGCAAACTGGCGGGCAGTTCGGGCCAGGCCGCGGTGATCAGCTGGCCTTCGGAGCGCGGTGCGCCGAGGTCGGCGGTTTGCGTCCAAAGCTCCTCAGTGAGGAACGGCATGATCGGATGCAGCAACTTCAGGATCACATCCAGGGCCCAGGCGGCGGTGGCCTGGGTCTCTGCCTTGGCGGCCTCGTCCTCGCCCTTCAGCAGCGGCTTGGAGAGCTCGACGTACCAGTCGCAATAGGTGTTCCAGATGAACCGGTAGAGCGCATTGGCTGCGCCGTCGAAGCCGCAGGAAGCGATGGCCTCGGTGACGATCTCAGCGGTCTTCTGGGTCTCGCCGACGATCCAGCGGTTCAGCGGGTTGGTCACCGCCGCCGGGTCGAAGCCCTGCGCGCGGACGCAGCCGTTGAACTGGCAGAAGTTCGCCGCGTTCCACAGCTTGGTGCCGAAATTCCGATAGCCCTCAATGCGTTGAGTCGAGAGCTTGATATCGCGTCCCTGCCCCGACATCGCGGTCAGGGTGAACCGCAGCGGGTCGGCGCCGTACTGGTCCACTAGGTCCAGCGGGTCCATGACGTTGCCCTTGGACTTGGACATCTTGGCGCCCGACGCGTCGCGGACCAGCGCGTTGAAGAACACCCGCTTGAACGGAACCTGCCCGGTGAAGTGGATGCCCATCATCATCATCCGGGCGACCCAGTAGAAGATGATGTCGAAACCGGTCACCAGGGTGTTGGTGGGGTAGAAGCGCGCCAGGTCAGCGGTCTCCTCCGGCCAGCCCAGGGTGGAGAACGGCCACAGCGCCGAAGAGAACCAGGTGTCCAGCACGTCCTCGTCCTGGCGCAACGGTTCATCGTGACCATAGAATTCGCGGGCGGCGGCCTTGGCGGCCTCCTCGGTCTCCTCGACGAAGATCTTGCCGTCCGGGCCGTACCAGGCCGGGATGCGGTGACCCCACCAGAGCTGACGCGAAACGCACCAAGGCTCGATGTTGCGCATCCACTCGAAGTAGGTCTTTTCCCAATTCTTCGGCTCCAGGACGGTCTCGCCCGCCTCCACCGCCGCGATGGCGGGGCCGGCCAGGGTCTTGGCGTCGACGTACCACTGGTCGGTCAGGTAGGGCTCGATGACCACGCCTGAGCGGTCGCCGTGCGGGACGGCG
The DNA here is from genome assembly GCF_037968635.1 of Phenylobacterium sp. Classification (GTDB taxonomy): domain Bacteria; phylum Pseudomonadota; class Alphaproteobacteria; order Caulobacterales; family Caulobacteraceae; genus Phenylobacterium. The sequence continues at coordinate 1,414 of NZ_JBBKVV010000167.1, read as the reverse complement.
TGGCGGGTCTTCTCGATCTCACGCAGCAGGCCCAGCGCCTCGAATTCGGCCACCACCTTCTTGCGGGCGGCGAAGCGGTCCAGGCCTTGGTATTCCTTGGGCGCGTTCTCGTTGATCCGCGCCTGGGGATCGAAGATGTTGATCAGCGGCAGGTTGTTGCGCTTGCCCACCTGATAGTCGTTGAAGTCGTGGGCCGGGGTGATCTTCACCGCGCCAGAGCCCTTTTCCGGGTCGGCATAGTCGTCGGCGATGATCGGGACCGGCCGGTTGACGATGGGCAGGCGCACGGCGCGGCCGATCAGATGCTTGTAGCGTTCATCCTTGCCGTTCACCGCCACCGCGGTGTCACCCAGCATGGTCTCCGGCCGCGTGGTGGCCACGACGATCTCGCCCGACCCGTCTTCCAGCGGATAGGCGAAGTGGTAGTAGGCGCCGTCGACCTCGCGCTGTTCGACCTCGATGTCGGAGATGGCGCTCTGGAACTGCGGGTCCCAGTTCACCAGGCGCTTGTCGCGATAGATCAGCTTCTGCTTGTGCAGGGTGACGAACACCTTGCGCACGGCGGCCGACAGGCCCTCGTCGAGGGTGAAGCGCTCACGGCTCCAGTCGCAGGAAGAGCCCAGGCGGCGCAGCTGGTTGGTGATGGTCCCGCCGCTCTCGGCCTTCCATTCCCAGACCTTGGCGATGAAATCCTCGCGGCCCATGTCGCGGCGGCTCTGGTTGCCGGCGGCGGCGAGTTGCCGCTCCACCACCATCTGCGTGGCGATGCCCGCGTGGTCGGTGCCGGGCAGCCACAGGGCCGCCATGCCACGCATTCGCTCAAAGCGGATCAGCACGTCTTGCAGAGTGTTGTTCAGCGCATGCCCGATGTGCAGCGAGCCCGTCACGTTGGGCGGCGGGATAACGATGGAAAAAGGCTCGGCGGCCGGGTCGGAAATCGGCGCGAACGCGCCGGAGCTCTCCCACTTCGCATAGAGGCGGGGTTCGGCGGTTTTCGGATCGAAGGTTTTTTCAAGCATGCTGGTTGCGGTGCATATACGGGCGCGGCGCCTGCCGCAAATCCACGACGCACCGCGCCCGACAAACCTTATCCCGGGGGCGGCGATACGCCTCCGGGATCACGGACCGCCGGGCAGGCCCGGCCGTCAACTTCCGTAGAGTTTAGGCGCGGCCGCCACGCGCGATGCGCTCGACTTCCGACTGGACGGTGTCCTGAACGATGCGCGGCAGATTGTCGTCGAGCCACTGCTTGAGCAGCGGGCGCAGCAGTTCGCGAACCACGTCTTCCAGGGTGCGGCCATCGCGCGGCATCAGGATCTGCGAGGACAGCGATCCGAAGGCGGCGGCGGCGGCGGCGGCGGCGGGATCGCCCACCAGGCCGGCGCCAGGGGCCACGTCCGGCGCGTCGTCGGCC